>JAAUTN010000383.1 GCA_012031415.1 Leptolyngbyaceae cyanobacterium SM1_4_3
GCTACACTCAACACCTGCTGAGCTGTCATCGCATTCTTTTCAGCTGTCCCACGAAGTCTCAGCGATCGCAATCAATGGATTGAGTCTACCGCGGTAGAATCCAGACGTTTGAACAATTTTCAATGCCTCACTCAACACTTGCTGAGCCGCATCGCTATCCTCTAGTTGCACGTATGCCTCAGCAATCGCAATCAACGCATTGGATTTATCGTAGGAGTCTTCAAGGGTTTGAGCGGTTTTCAATGCCTCACTCAACACCTGCTGAGCCACATCGCTATCTTTTAGCTGCCCAGAAGCCTCAACGATCGCAATCAACGGATTGAGTTCACCGCGGTAGAATCCAGACGTTTGAACAATTTTCAATGCCTCACTCAATACCTGCTGAGCCGCATCGCTATCCTCTAGTTGCACGTATGCCTCAGCGATCGCAATCAACGCATTGGATTTATAGTAAGAGTCTTCAATGGTTTGAGCGGTTTTCAATGCCTCATTCAATACTTGCTGAGCAGTATTGGCATCACTCAGCTTAGAGTAGGCTTCAGCAATGCCGCTCAAGAACTGAGCCTTAGCACTAGAACTACTGATGTGCTTATTAACAAGACTGGTTGCATATCGTCCGCGACCGTCTTTAGCAAATGCAATTGCTGCATCTGCAACCAGATAGTCCTCTGCTCTGTGCAGTGGACTCGCTAACTCCCAGCGGACTCGCTGAATCTGTCCTTGAGGGGTGTAGAAAAGCCAGCCGCTGTAGCCTGTTGTCAGGAGGGCAACCAACACCACAGCCGTTATAGCCTGATAGATGCGACGGTAGCTTTGTCGCAGCAATTGAGCTTTTTGGCGATGTTGGGCACCCCAGACTAGATAAAGCTTTTGCTGTCGCACCAGCCACAGTTCTCGCCAGGTGAGCAGATAGCGAGAATTGCGATGGTTTCCCAGCCACTCGTTAACGCGGCGATCGAGCAGTTGGTTAGCGCGATCGGCCGCTTTGAGTTCTTGCCCTGCCAGACGCATCAGGGCAGGGATGATGCGTTCGTGGGCCAGTTCATAGCCTGTCGTTTCACCCGTTGCGGTGGTGCGTTCAACGGGAGTAATCAAACGCACATCGCTGCGAGCAAGCCAGGAGGAGGCTTCTTCAACTTCCTCGGGTTTGACGGTGTTCTGTAGCTTCGTCTGAAGTTCGGTGAGGGTCAGCACTCCGGCGCGGACGTTGCGTTCCAGGTCGGTGAGCGCCAGCAGCACTTTCACAGCGGCTTCACGCTGAGTTTTGATCATTCGTGCCTCTAGCGTTCGTTCCAGGAAGCGAGTCATCAAGCCCTCAACGCCGCCAAACTTTTGAAAGGCAGTGCGGTTAAACGCCCGCAGTTCTTCGGCAGTTTGCCGCTGGATCATCCAGGCGAGAATTTGCAGGTCTACCGGGGAGATCAAGCCGTCTTCGCGGTTTGCCAGTTCTTGTTCTGCCAGTTCTGAAACAAAGCGATCGTCAAACTGCAAGTCTTCGGTGTCGGCAATCACGCGCAGCACTTTGGCGGCTTCGGTCGGCGTAAACTTTTCGAGTCGAAACACTTCCTGCGGACCGAGCGAGTATCCGATCGCCTGATGTAGTTCGACCAGGCGATCGCACATATCCCCACGAATGCACACCACAATCTTTACCGAAAGCGTCTCTGTGTGATACCAATCCGTCAATGCCTGAATGAACGGTTGGCGATCGCTCCTGTGCCTGTGATGCACAAAGAACTGTTCAAACTGGTCGAATAACAGGATGAGGGGTTGGGCGATCGCTTCCTCTGCCGCTGCCAGAAGTTCTAACAGATCAGCCATTGCAACCTGTTCTTTAGGCAACTTCAGTTGTTCTGTCAAAGCAGCGCGGATAGTGTCAATGGGGTGGCGATCGGCAAACTTGATGTAAACGGCACGATGAGTACTTTCTGAGGTTGAAAGTCTGGGCAACAACCCCGCCTGCAAAAATGAAGTCTTGCCGCTGCCCGATTCGCCCATGAGAATCCCGAAGCGAAACGAGTCACTGGTGAATGATTCCAGGCATTCTTTCAGGCTGCGGTTGCGTTGAAGCTGAGCAAAGATTTCGGCATCTTCGGCGCTAAACGGTCGCAGTCCTTTAATCGCCTTGCGTTCTGTGAAATCGCTTGCCTCGGCTATGGGTCGTGGCATTGTTCGCACAGCTGTGGCGATCGCCGCAATAAAAATCAGCCCCAACGTCAGCCAAAAGAAAACGGGATACTGTTCTGGCAGAGTTTGCTCAGGAAAGAATGTGGTCAAAAGCTTGTTTGCCATCCCTGGATTTACGGCAAATAGCAGAACCACATCCAGCAGCAGCAAAATTGTAAACCAGTTGCGGCTTTGAATTAGTTGAGCAATCCACTGCACAAAGGCGGCCAGCTTTTCAGTCGTCTCCTTGATTGCATCCGTAGGGGGAACAGGTGCAGGTGTATTGCTCATGGGAGGGGCAGGTGCAGGATGAGTGAAGTATAGCGTGTGTATCAATTCCTGCTTTCTCTGGTCAGAGTGAAGGGGCGATCGCCAAATAAGCGATTACGTTCTCTTACTTGTAAACGTCTCCACGAGAACCAATCGTTGTAACAACGTAGGTTTGATTCAATTTATCTTCAATGAACAAAACTCGATATTTTCCTACCCGTAGACGTAACTCAGGGCGACCTTTAAGCAATTTGATATCCAGCGTTGCTGGCTCTGAGAGTAGAGTATCTAAAGCATTAACAATCCGCACCTGATCGTCTGGCTGCATTCGTTCCAGATATCGCTGAGCAGGTTTTAAAACAACATACTGCCAGTTAGCCAAACTTACCTACCAAACAGCTTCAACTTCAGTTCCTCTGAGCTTATGCCCAGATCGCGACCGGACTGGTAATCTTGCCACGCCATTTCACTTTCTGAAAGTTCTTTAGCCGATATCACTTCATCGCTGCCTTCTACTTCTACAGAAGGATAAACGAGAGTTGTTAGCGCCTGTAGCAGACGCACCTGGTCATCTGGCGGGAGATGTTGAGCTAAAGTCAGAACTTCTTCGTAGGTTGGCGGCATTTGCTTTAACCTAAAACTTTTCAAGTCTAAACTTCAGTATAGATGAAGGAATCTGTAGCCAATAGGAAGAATTTAGCCTCATACATACAGGCGTGAAGCACTCCGAAGCTATTGTTCTTCGAGTTCTTGAGAAAGGACTAAGACACGATGATACAACTGGTAACTGATACGAAATCCAGAAAGAGCAGAAGTATCGCTGACAACAATCACAGCCAGCCCCGATCGCGCAAATGTTGAACATCCTGCTCGAAATCTTCCACATCGTAGTGAACACAGATATCACGATCAGCAAGCAGTTTTTGAAAGTCGATTAGCTCGATGCCAGCGATTTTGCTGGCGCGGCTGAGGCTAATGCGTTCTTGCTGAAAGAGGGCGATCGCAATTTCCCGTAACCAGTCGCTCTGGTTAAAGGTTTGGGTTTGGCTGAGACTGTCAGGCAGGTTAAGGGTAATTTGCATAAAGTTGCCCCAACGCATCGTTTCTATTTTAAGTCTCCATCAGAAAGGGCGATCGCCCCTCCTCAAAAGCGATCGCCCTCAACTCTCTCCTACCCTCCGCGCTTGCAATAGCGAGTTAAGATACTCATCACCTCATTCAAGTTCGGTGTGGGTAAAAGGGGACTCCACAAACTCACCTCAGCGAAGCTGCGCCGATGCAGGTCGTGAATGGTAAGGAAACCCCAAAAACCTAGCCACCCCGCACTTATTCACACGTTGCCCCAGTGGGTGAGGGGACAAAAAGTGAGTCCATTCACTTTCATGTCCTAGAGAGTGAGCAACGCTTTTTTGACATGACAAGTCGGGGTGGCTAAGGGAATGTTAAAATTCACCGTTAGCCGCCAGACTGCCGTTTCCAGTTTGGGGGTTAGCCGCTCAGGGTTGCGCGAACAGCCTTGAGTGGCGCTAGATCTTCGGGCTTGTGAGGGCTGTCTGTTTAATCAATGGGTGTAAAAAGACAACCTTAGCGTGACAGCATATCTGGGATGATAGCCTCTAGTCAAACGCGCTGCCATTCTTATGCGTGAACACCCAACTTTGCTCGTTGTGTTGTGCCATTAAGTCATCATCCGGGTAAATGACCTGATCATCAGGCGTGCGATCGCCCACCTCCAAATAAACCGCCACCCGCTCAGAACGATTCACCAGATGATGACCATCTGCCTCACCCGCCGGAAACCCCGCCGCCATTCCAGCCAGCGTATTTATCATTTGCGATCGCCATTCGCCTAAGTGATGTCTTTTAGTTTATAGTCCAGAGTCAAGAGTTCAAATAGGTTGGGTATGGGCAAATTCACTCATTTTGCGTGGCATACAGGCATCAGCGTCATGATGATGGGCATTGGGGGAACAGCGGCGATCGCCCAAACCAACCAGCCTTTATCCGTTGTCTACCCACCTGACAACCACGAAACCACCGCCAACCAAATCTTTCTCATCGGCACTGCCCCAGCCGCAGGTGAAGTTGAGGTCAACGGAGACCCGATCGCCCGTAGCCCCGCCGGACACTTTGCCCCCAGCTTTCCGCTGCAACGGGGTGAAAACGTGTTTACCTTGCGCTACCAGGATGAGGAACTGGTAATTCGGGTTAACCGCGTCTCAGCCGATCTGCCTGCCCCTATCGGAACAGCCTTTGCAGAAGGATCACTTACTCCTGCTGTGGATATTGCAAGGCGGCCCAACGAACCGATTTGCTTTAGTGCGATCGCCCCCAGCAACGCCACCGTTTCCGTCAACTTGGGCAATCAAACTATTCCCCTATTGCCTCAGACCACACCCAACCTGCCACCCAACTCTGCCGTTTTAACGCTGCAAAACCAGCCCATGACTGATGCTGCAAACAGCTATCAGGGATGCGGCGTAGCAACCCAGATCGGCAACTTAGGACAACCCCAGTTTGAGCTAACCCTGAACGGCGAAACCGTTCGTCAGCAAGCTCCTGGCACCATAGAAATCCTTTCCCCTGTGCAATTTCAGGTAATAGAAGTAACTGCCGCCTCCGGCACTGCCCGAACTGGGCCCAGCACCGACTACTCCCGCCTTACACCCTTACCCACTGGAACCAGAGCCGCCATCACCGGACGAGAAGGCGAATGGTATCGGCTCGACTACGCAGCCTGGATTCGGGCCACGGAAGTGCGGGTTTCTGAGAGTCCTGTGCCGCCGCGATCGCTGATTCGTAGCATTCGCGCCGAGCAGCTTGGCGATCGCACCCAAATTACCTTTCCGCTCCAGGTGCCCGTCCCCGTTAGCGTCAACCAGGGTAGCGATACCTTCACCCTGACGCTTCACAACACCACCGCCCAAACCGACACCATTCTGCTCAATGATGATCCTTTAATTGAGCGCTTGGACTGGCAGCAGATTTCCCCCGACCAAATTCAATATACCTTCCGGCTTAAAACCGATCAGCAGTGGGGCTATGAATTGGCATACGAAGGCACCAGTTTAGTGTTGTCTCTGCGGCATCCTCCACAAGTCACCGCCAACAGAAATCAGCCCCTCGCCGGAATCAGCATCTTACTTGATCCGGGGCACGGCGGCCCTGAAGATCTGGGGGCACGCGGGCCAACGGGCTATCCCGAAAAAGAGATAAACCTGGTGATGTCAAACCTGATTCGCGATCGCCTAATTGCACGCGGAGCCACTGTTTACATGACTCGTGAAGGTGACGCAGACCTGTACCCTCAAGACCGAGTAGATTTAATTAACCAGTTAGAGCCAGCGATCGCCCTCAGCATTCACTACAACGCCCTGCCCGATTCGGGGGATGCAGCCAATACCGCCGGAATCGGCACCTTCTGGTATCACCCCCAGGCGCACAGCCTCGCCGTATTTCTGCACAACTACCTGGTTGAAACTCGCGATCGCCCCTCCTATGGGGTGTTTTGGAATAACCTGGCGCTTACCCGTCCCAGCATCGCCCCCTCCGTGCTTCTAGAACTCGGCTTCATGATCAATCCTGAAGAGTTTGAGTGGATTGTTGACCCAGAAGAACAAGAGCAGTTAGCAGAGGCGATCGCCGAGGGCATCACCGAATGGGTACTCACCTCTGAGTGAGAACGCAACTCAGCATAATATCCAAACGTAGGATGGGCAAAGCATAGCGTGCCCATCAATGTGAATCAAACCCTAGATGATGGGCACGGGCATTCGCCCTTTGCCCATCCTACAACTACTACAATTACTGTTTTATCTTGTGGAAGCGATCGCCCCCTACTCAGTTGGAGGTTGCGCCTTGCGAGGGCGACGAAACTGCTGCGAGAGATCCTCAAGGATGGTATCAAGTCCCTGATTTTTTCCAGATACCTTCGCTGAATTGTAGGCTAACCGGGCTGCGGCATAAGCTTCACTGCCTACCACCATCTGAGTATCTTCAATCAACTCAC
>JAAUTN010000384.1 GCA_012031415.1 Leptolyngbyaceae cyanobacterium SM1_4_3
TTCAGGTTAGGGTGTCCTTCATAGACAATCCCAAACATATCGAAACTTTTCTCGCTCCTGCCAGTCAGCCGCCTTCCAGATCCAGTAAACCGAAGGCACCTTCGGATCTTCTCTGGGTAGAAATACCTTGAGACGAACTTCATCAGGACGATCAGCGCTGTCGCTCAGCTTGATCAGGTGGTAGGTGCTAACCAGATCGCCTCCTGGTCCAGTGTCATAGGCAGCCTGACACTGCAAATAATTGAAACCGTAGGCATAGAGGGCAGTCGCAAAAGGCAGCAGAAACTCTCGAGCGACCTTGAGAACCTCAATGCCGCTGTGGTCTTTCTCTAGCGACTCATGCTCAAAGCCATTCTCGGCTAGCCAGCGGGAAACCTTTCCGGCTTCAACGATTTTGGTATCGCCCTGCTCTTCAGGAGTGCCTTCCTGCTTAGCTTCTTCAGCCACGATCGCTCTCCTCTTTCTCAACTTCTTGGAGGGCTGGCGTGATAGGCATCCCCATCGCCTCCATGAGTTCTTTGGGCGGTGCCTGCCGAGACTCAGCCTGCAAATACTTGCCCGTTAGAACGTCAGGCACCAGGTTTAGATGATGGGAAATAGTATGGTAGCGGTGCGTTTGCCCAACCAGACCGCGTTCCTGCACCGATTCATTCGAGATCTTCTTCCGCAACTTAATAATCGCGTCAATGATGGCTTCAGGGCGGGGAGGGCATCCAGGAATATAAACATCCACCGGAATCAGCTTGTCTACACCTCGCACAGCGGTAGGAGAGTCGCTGCTAAACATACCGCCTGTGATGGTGCAAGCGCCCATTGCAATTACGTATTTGGGTTCGGGCATTTGCTCGTATAGCCGCACCAGCGCAGGAGCCATTTTCATGGTGATCGTGCCAGCAGTGATGATCAGGTCAGCCTGACGGGGGCTAGAGCGGGGAACCAGACCAAAGCGGTCAAAATCAAACCGGGAACCAATCAGCGCTGCAAACTCAATAAAGCAGCAGGCAGTGCCGTATAGCAAGGGCCACAGGCTCGAAAGTCTAGCCCAGTTGTGCAAATCATCCAGGGTCGTCAAAATCACGTTCTCTGACAAATCCTGGGTGACTTGAGGATAACCCACTGGATTAATGATGTTTGTGGGGTTTTCGGGGGTTGCAGTAGCAGGGTTCATGACCATTCCAGCGCGCCTTTCCTCCATGCGTAAACAAGACCAACAACAAGAATTGCGATAAATATTAGGGCTTCTACGAAGGCCAGTAGCCCAAGTTGGCTAAATGCAACGGCCCAGGGGTAGAGAAACACGGTTTCAACATCAAAGATGACAAAAACCAACGCAAACATATAGTAGCGAATGTTGAACTGAATCCAGGCTCCACCAATTGGCTCCATCCCAGACTCGTAGGTAAGTCTTCGTTCTACGCCTTCGGGATGGGGGCGAATAATCCGGGCAGTTACAACCGCCAGGACGGGAACCAGACTACAGATGAGCAGGAAGCCCAAAAAATACTCGTAGCCGTTGAGGACAAACACAATTTTTGCTTTTGTAGAATTGACTCAGTAACAATGTTACTTGCTTTTTACATTATAAGAAATTGCAAAACGGCTCTTGTCTATACGAACCTGTTATTCAACCGATAGTGAATCGTCTAAGCTGGAAGATCGTGGGACGTTTGAATGACAGAACTTCTAAAACCAGCTAGCCCCCGTAGGTTGGATGAAGCACGTAACCCAATAGAGTCAAGGCTCACGCAAGCAGAATGCAGAATCAAGCGATCGCCACGCTAACAAGGGGCTTAAGCCCCTTGTTTCACAGGGGCAGTGCGTAAGTCCTGAGAGTTAAAGCGGGCGTTGAGTCACTCACTCGGTTTACGAGGTAAGAAAAGCTACTTCGGTTCAAGAAGCAGAGGCTGATCTACAAATTTGCTATTTTGACGATTGATTCTACGGTTGGGCTATTTTTTTTAAGATTGCTCCTTTAATCTGAATTTACACAGGTTTGAAATCCGATCGCCACTTGTTACTCGTATTGCACATAGATCTGCATGAAAGTGCGTGGCACAGGGATGAAGCTGCTCCTTCCTCTATTCAATTTTGGAGTCGTTGATCAGACGCAATGCATCCTGATTCTCCCAAGCCTGAGCCATTACCGCTCTCAGCCCAAACTGATGCAGATTTGTTTGCGGTTCTTAAAGCGGGTCGTGTTGAAGCGCTAGGTGCTTTATATGACCGTTATTCAAATCTGGTCTACGGGCTAGCGCTGAGGGTGTTATCCAATTCTGAAGAAGCTGAGGATGTCACTCAAGAAATTTTCCTGGCTCTCTGGCACAAGGACACTTATAACCCGGCTCGCGGCTCTCTCAGCAGTTTTTTGGTAACGATGACTCGCTCTCGTTCCATTGATCGACTGCGATCGCGCAATACCAAGCTGAAGTTTCTTCAGCGATGGAGGCGCATTGGGACAACTGAAGGGTCTGTGGCTAATCCGCTAGAGCAAGTTTCAATGAATGAGCGATCGCAGTTCCTTCGGGAGGCGTTGGCTCGACTGCCTGATCTAGAACGGCAGGTTTTAGAAATTGCTTACTACGAGGGGCTGAGCCAGTCAGAAGTTGCTAAACGGCTGAACATTCCGCTAGGCACCGTTAAAACCCGAACTCGACAGGGACTGCTAAAACTCAGACAGCATTTGCAGGATTTTATTCAGTAGCAACACACCATGATCAGACCCTCACTTCCTGAAAACTGGGAAGAATTGATAGCGGGTTATGCCCTTAACGATCTCAGCCCTGAAGAGGCTAAGCTCGTTGAGCAACTGCTGGATGAAAATCCTGCACTGATGGGCGAGGTAAATCAGCTTCAGGAGGTTTTGGCTTTGTTGCCTTATGGTCTGCCTCGGCAGGAACCTCCATCTCACCTGCGGTTAACGATTTTGGAAGCAGCCCAGGAGGGCGCTCGCACCCCTAAACCGCGCAGACGCACCCATCGAATTTGGCTGGAGTTGAGTGGAGCCGTCGCTGTGTTTGTGGCGATCGCCCTCGGACTAGACAACTATCGCCTTCGCCAAGACTTAGAAAGCGCAGATGCAGTGATTCAAGCGCTACGCCAGCCTGAAACCGAAGTCTACGCCCTGGAAGGAACGGGGGAAACTACTGCGGCTTCAGGTCGGCTGGTGGTTAATCCTAACCAAGATCAGATCTTAGTCACCGTGCAAAATCTACCAGAACCTGCCGCAGGGCAAGCCTATCGGCTTTGGGGGCTGACTCCTGGTAGCACAACGCCAATCTATTACGGTCAATTTGGCACAACTGCTCAGGGAGAAACGCTAGCCCAGCTTTCAATTCCTAGAGATGCGATTCCAACGGAGGAAATTCAACTGCTAATTACACTGGAATCATCCACAGCACCTCTGATCCCGGAAGGACCTCTGGTAATGCAAAGTAGTTTGTAGGAATTGGGAGTTGAACCTTCATCTCCACCCACCCACCCAGACGAGTATGGTAATCTCTCGCGATCGCCGTTTGCTTTGGCTTCTTCAAACCCGCAGACCCAATCGAGACAGGCACCCCTTCTGTCGGCTAATCAAAATACTTAAGCAAGTCTAGTTCCAGACCTAACAAAACAAATGACGCACTCCTCCGGGGTGCGTCATTTGTTTTGTAACCGTTAAAGAGAGGGTCAGAAAAGCGGGTTTATCAATGCTGCTTCTAATCAAAATTTCCCCTCATTCCTCATTCCTCATCCCTCCGTCACATGAGCTACCTCATAGAACAACTGAAGCACTTCTGGCAACTTAAAAGTATCCCAATAGCCAGAGGGTTGAACCTATGACCAGCACAATACTCGACCTCAAGAACGCACCAGGACATCAAGTTCTCGCTGCCGCCGGAAAAAAGATTCTGCGACCCGGTGGACGAGCCGCCACCGAACAGCTTTTTGAATGGGCTAACTTCCAACCTGGTGAAACAGTTTTGGAGTTGGCATCTAGTTTTGGCTACAGCGCGATCGCCCTCGCGCAACAATACGGCGTTCGAGTAGTCGGCGTTGAAAAGAACCCCAGCAGCGTTGCTCGTGCCCGTGAAAATGTGGCGATCGCCGGACTCACCAACCAAATTGAAATTATCGAAGGCGACATCCTTCAGCTACAACAAATTTCTGGGTCATTTGACTACGTGTTGGCAGAGGCAATTCTCACCATGCAGCCTGCGATCGCCAAAGCCAAAATTCTTTCAGGAATCGCTTCCCGGCTCAAACCCGGTGGCACCTTTCTGGCTCACGAACTTCTAGCCAGTAACCAACAGGAAAAGATTCACCGTGACCTCGCCCAAGCCATTCGCGTCAACGCCACCCCACTCTCTGACACCGAATGGATCAGCACCATTGAGGCTTCTGGACTAAAAGTAATCCGATACAGCACCGGAGCAATGAGCCTGCTCCAGATTCCGCACCTGATTCAAGACGAAGGAATCATCACCACCATTCAAATTCTCTGGAACGTTCTCACCCATCCCCAGATCCGGCAACGAGTGTTAGCAATGCGGCGCACATTTCAACGCTATTCCCAAGACTTGGGCTACATCATCTTCTCCGCACAGCGCAACTCCTAAATGCATTACGCCACTCAGGGAGACATTTTATGACTACTCCAACACAAACTGATTCTTTCACAACAGACCTGCACAATCACATCCAATATCGTGAAGCAGGAGTTTTTAGCAAAGTTCTGCATAAGGACATCTGTTGCCAATACACGCTCTTCTGCCTGTCCACAGGCACAGACCTAACAGAACACGCCTCAACTCGCAACGCCACCATCCACGTCATTGAAGGTCGTGGCACCCTGACACTAAAAGG
Source organism: Leptolyngbyaceae cyanobacterium SM1_4_3 (assembly GCA_012031415.1). Taxonomy (GTDB): domain Bacteria; phylum Cyanobacteriota; class Cyanobacteriia; order Elainellales; family Elainellaceae; genus JAAUTN01. The sequence continues at coordinate 4,846 of JAAUTN010000384.1, forward strand.
GCAAAGCATTACCCTGACACCGGGAGTTCTAGTCTTCATGCCAGCTAATGCGCCTCACGCTCTAAGAGCAGCCGAAAACCTGGCGTTTTTATTGACGCTCTCCGAAAGCCCACAGCACACTCCTTAAACAACACCCTCATGCTAAATACTTTTGCTCAACATCTCTCTCTCCCTAACCTCGAAGTTGAAAGGCTCCTTTCGCTCAATCTAGAAAACTTACTCAACGAAAAGGCCGTCCAGATATTGCTTCAAAGCTTGAATGTAAGTCTGCTTCAACAAACTCTACCGACTGCGGCAACAGTCCTATCCGAGAAACTCCCTCCCTTCTACGGTTGGCTAAAGCAGGAGTTGGGCGTGAAACGAGTTCCCGATAGCCCTGACCACACTACGCGTTGGGTTGTCAACTTTTTGAACAACCAGGAAAGTTTGACTCGTCTGGTGGATCTTCATTGCTCCATTCCCTCTTCCTCCCTCAAAAGTGCTACCCCCCGTCTGGTCAGCCTCTTTGCATCGGTCGCAGATCCAGAAGTGCGGCAAGAATGGCAGCGGGCGATCGCCCTCCTCTGTCTAGTCATCATTGTGGGAGTTCGTGAAGGAGAGCGATCGCTTCAAACGATCTAAAGATCATGGCGGCATTCCCAATTCTCAGCATACAATAGATAGAACATATGAACTAGTTCAAAGGGCAGGCCGCCATGAACATCTTCCAACGCTTATCAGACGTTTTGGGGCTAGGTGAACAGGGATACGAATCGCAATACGAAGAATACGCACCCGAATCAATAGCCAACGGAGTCGCCTGGCAAGATGAATATTCTCCCAGTTCAACCATCCCAATTGCCCCCAACAACGTAGTTGGAATGCCCGGTCGGGAAATCGGACAAACGGAAATCTTGATGGTCGAACCTCGCTCCTTTGAAGAAATCCCCGAAGTCGTATCAGCCCTCAAAGAACGCAAATCTGTCATCCTCAATGTCAGCCTAATGGATGCAGCAAGCGCTCAGCGATCGGTAGACTTCGTGGCAGGCGGAGCATACGCTATTGATGGACGGCAAGAGCGCTTAGCAGAGACAGTCTTCCTATTCACCCCTAGCTTCGTGCAAATTAGCAATCAGACCCCAGCCCAAGCAGGAGCAATTGAATATCCGTCCACTCCTCGTCGCCCAACCCCTACCAGCAGCGACTGGACAGACAGAACTCGAATCATCCAGAGCTAAATCGCCCTGCTACCCTGCGGAATCTTTATAGATCGCCGCCTCCAAAAAAAAATCTAATTTCCTAAAAAATGTTTGACACAATCCCTACCTAGTCTGCTACATTGGATAAGTGCTGAGAAGACGCTCTATATCTAGCGCTTCAGAGGTGAACATTTACTACATATAGTGGTTTTCCACTTTTGTAAGTGGGGTTCACTTTTGCAAGGTGTCGTAGATACCATAGTTTAGATAGAGGCTAAACCTCGATCGCACCCGAACCTAGAAAAGTAAATAGTTTGAAAGCTAAGCACTTAAATCTCGTCAAGAAAATGTTAACTCTGGGCAACTCAATCTTGAACTGCCTCGGAATTTAAAAAACAACAAGTCATAGCTATCTA
>JAAUTN010000385.1 GCA_012031415.1 Leptolyngbyaceae cyanobacterium SM1_4_3
GGGCGAACCTGGGTATGGAAGTGATGCACGAGCGCAATGCTCACAACTTCCCGCTTGACCTGGCTTCTGTCAAGGCTCCTAGCATTGTTGGCTAAGTTCTAGTCGAAGCTTGACCATGAGCGCCTCTTCGGGGGCGCTTTTTGATTTGAAAATATTACGGGTCACGGCTCTGTCATTAACGCAATGTGCGGTTTGCAGTCTGCCCTCATTCTGATCCTTTTGCTATAGACGCATCAGTTGATGAGACAATAATGCTGATGATATGGCTTAGGGCGTAGACACTGAGGATTCGTCTATTAGTACTAGTGGCTACCCAACAGTTTTGAGGAAATCTGAAAAATGCTGAAGCGAATTGCAGTTGTCCTGCTGGTTGTACTGAGTCTGAGCTTGCAGAGCTGCGTTTCAGCGGCGGCTGGTTTGAAGGGGTATGTTGATAGCTACGATGGCTACGAGTTTTTGTATCCTAACGGGTGGGTTCCAGTCCGGGTTCAGGACGGCCCTGACATCGTGTTTCATGATTTGATTCAAGAGACTGAGAATGTCAGTGTCGTGATCAGTCCTGTGCCTGATGGTGAAACTTTACAGGAGTTAGGAACTCCCAGCGAAGTAGGTTATAAGCTTTCTAAAAATGCGATCGCCCCTCCTGATTCAGGTCGAGAAGCGGAGCTAGTCAACGCTGAGTCAAGACAGGTCGGTGACGCAACCTACTATTTACTTGAATATGCGGTGAAGCTGCCCAACCAGCAGGAGCGTCACAATCTAGCCAGTGTGGTTGTGCGGCGGGGACAACTGTTTACGTTGAATCTCTCTGCGACGGAGCAACGCTGGTTCAAAATGAAAGATTTGTTTCAGGATGTGGTTAAATCTTTTTCAGTCTACTAACCTGAATCGTTTTGCCAGGGAGGGAGGGGTCGAGTATCAGCCTCTCCCTCTGCAAGAAACATTACTTTTAGTCCAATGAAACGTGTCCCCGCTTTTGTACTGGCTTCTGCATCTCCAGCACGGCGGCAACTGCTCCAGAGTGCTGGAATTGAGCCGATGATTCAGCCCAGCCACTTTGACGAATCGCAGGTTCAGGCAACCAATCCAGCAGAGTTTGTGCAAATTTTGGCTCAGCGCAAGGCTGAGGTCGTTGCTCCAAAATTCAAAGACGCGCTGGTAATGGGCTGCGATTCGGTGCTGGCTCTAAACTGTGAGATTCATGGGAAGCCAACCGATGCAGCAGAGGCGATCGCCCGCTGGCAGCAAATGCGAGGAAGAGTCGGCGAACTCTATACTGGGCACGCCCTGATTGACCAGATACAGCAAAAGACGCTGGTGCGCTGTCAGGTGACGCGAGTTTTCTTTGCCCAGGTGAGCGATCGCCAGATCGAGTCCTACGTCGCAACGGGAGAACCCATGAACTGTGCAGGTTGCTTTGCAATTGACGGACGCGGTGGGCTATTTGTGGAGAAACTAGAGGGCTGTCACAGCAACGTGATTGGACTTAGCTTACCGCTGCTGAGGCAAATGCTGGGAGAGCTTGGCTATGATGTCGTTGACTTTTGGCAGTAACGCCACACTACAAAATGTAATCTCCACCAACCTCAATTACGTTCCCTGAACATGGACTTTACTAATCCTTAAAACTACGGATGCCTAAGCCCCTGAAGAGGATCGACAATTGCACCAAATCAGGTCGCTGCATTACCAAACGCTCAAGTTTGAAGTACGCTGGTTCAAACACTCCTAAAGAAACTGGCTCGAAGAGAACTGTTATGAGCTACCTACAAGGAAAGCTAGGTAACAGCACTTTGCGAGATTTAAAAGTCCGATCTGCAATTCCAGGATTAGGGCTTTACAATAGCATCATAACTAAGCGGTATTTGGCTCTAGTACTGAGGCTATCTATTTACATAGATTCACCCAACTTGCTTCAACCGAATGGACTGTTCTATTGCAACATTGTCTAACCTACGCTCCTCTGCCCAGCATCAAACTCACTTGGGTCAACTGTGCGGTTCTCGGAAGCTATTTCGCGATCGCTACCGGATTATTCGTGCCCTGGGTCGAGGTGGCTTTGGTGTAACTTTCCTGGCGAGAGATGTAACTCTGCCAGGTATGCCTTTGTGTGTAATCAAGCAGCTTTGTCCAAAGGTTAGCAATCCAGCCATCCTCAGTCGGGCTAAAGAGCGCTTTGAGCGAGAAGCAAAGACGTTAAGCCAGTTAGGGAGTCATGCTCAGGTTCCACAGCTATTGGATTATTTTGAGCTAGATGGCGAATTTTACCTGATTCAGGAGTATATCAAGGGCTGTACCTTAGCCAAAGAAGTAAAAAATGGCGGCGTTCAGTCGGAGCTAGCGATCAAGCAGTTTTTGCGAGAGATTTTACCCGTTCTGGAATACATCCATCGACATCAGGTAATTCATCGTGATATCAAGCCCCCCAACATTATTCGCTGTCAAGATGATGGCCGCCTGGTACTAATTGATTTTGGTGCGGTCAAAGAGCAGATTGCTCAGGCTAGTGAGGCAACCCAGAAAGCTACCACTACTAACTTTGTGGGCACTGTTGGCTTCGCGCCTCCAGAGCAGCTTTCCTTGAGGCCGCTTTACGCCAGCGATATCTATGCGATTGGAGTGACCTGTTTATATTTGTTAACGGGCAAGCCTCCCCTAGAGTTTGATTACGACCCGACGACAGGCGAAATTCGCTGGCAGGAATTTGTGCAGGTGAGCGACCACTTTGCCAATATCCTGGGCAAGATGCTGAAGATTTCTCCTCGCGATCGCTACCGTTCTGTTAGGCAAATCCTTCGGGCACTCGACCTGGAACCCCACCTTGACCAGCTAGCCGACTGCATGAACACTCGGCGTTTGACGAATCCAGACCTGGATGAAGCAGCTAGCGCAGACGGGTACGTTTCACCTATTTCGCGTACAGCCGCAGCCATTAGAGATTGGCGGACACGGCTGCACGATAAGGAACACAAGCAGAAGCTTAACCTCGGAGACTGCCTAGCCAATGGCTATCGCAGCTAAAGAAACTGTTTGCTCCAGGTCAAAATTTCTTCATTCACCTGCTGCGATCGCTCCTCATAAAGAAAGTGTCCCGTTTCGGGGATTTCTACCATTTGCAGCAGCGGGTTGAGATTCGGAAGCTGTCTGCCCCATGCCAGTGGAATAATCCGGTCTTGTTCTCCCCACAGCATTAGAGTGGGAGTCTGAAGCCGGGGCAACAGCAGCTTTGTTGAATCGCTAAAGTCAGTCCGGGTTCTAGCTTGAGAGAGCCGACAAAAAGCTTGAGCCGCCCCTCGATCTAGCGCTGGGGCAACAAAGCTAGCGACCACGTCTTCTGTAACGCTTTCAGGACTGGTGTAGGCCAACCGTAGAATTTTCCTTAGTACACTGGGGCGACGAATCAGGTTAAACAGCGGTCGAATTAGCAAAGGTGACGAAAACGCCCCTTCCAGCGCATTTACAATTGGCTGAAGCCATTCTGGTAGGGTTTCCTGGCGGGCAGCGGGCAGCGTAATCAGTACCAAGCCCCGAACCATATCTGGATGCTTGACGGCTGCGGTTAATGTCACTAGTGCTCCCAACGAGTGACCAACCAGCACGACAGGCTGCCCGATCAGGGTGCGCCAGAAATCGTAAACCTGATCGACCCACAAATCGACTCGATAGGACGCAGCCGCTTTTTCAGAAGCACCAAACCCCAGTAAATCCAGGGCATAGACTGTATGGGACTGGCTAAGCGGAACGAGGTTAGTGCGCCACTGGGCGATCGCCGAACCAAAACCATGTAAAAATACCAGCGGCGGCGCACCAGGGTCAGCCGTCTCAGCCGCACGAATGTAAGTATAGCGAGTTTGCCAACCGCGCCAAACCCAATCTCGCTGAAAGCCCATCTGAGCCTGCCAGGGCTGCACTAACGGTTTAATTGGCATTATCGGTAGGGAGCTTGCATCTACTTTGACTGTGCTTTTATATTGTTACCTGGTTTCACAGAGGAATGCGTAAGTCCTGATTTATTTACAAAGTTTGAATCCAGGCAAAGTCATCGTCACTAACGGGTGGCACAGGCGGTTGGCTGTAGTCGATCGCCAAATCCAACGCCGCTTCCTGATACACCCGCTCTAATATAGCCTGCAAATCCACAACAGGCTCTTGATCTCTGGGGCGCAAGGGTAACAAAAAGCGTGGTAGCGGCTCTCGTAAGTTAAACGGATACAATTCTGCGGCTGGGCGACGATTGACCCGGCTGACTAAAACTCGGTAGTCAGACGGCACCCCTCCCGCCATTGGCTTTGGTTCTCCGGTTCGCAGCAAGTCGATTTCTACCAGATTAGCTGTACTGCTTAAAACAGCATGGCGCTTGGCATCGTACTTACTTTTACCTTCCCCGGCCCGCTTATTCTTAGGTGACAGCACCTCAACCACCGTCACTACCGTTCCTGTTCCTACTTCTCGAATTTCTAAAAACCGCTCTTGAGTTTCTGCTGCGATTGGCACCGTTACTATCAGAGGCTCGCTTAACGTTGCTGTCGTTGGTTGCAATTCGGCAGCTTCGTTGCCTCGTTGAAATACTGAAACGTCGGGAATGCCAACCAGCAGTGAGTCTGAGTAGACCCGTTTCTCAACCGCTGCTCGATATTTGGGTGTGATGACGGCGTTGAGAGTTCGGGCTAGCACAGCAATTAGCCCAAAATGAACCTCTGACCATAGTTCAGGGTTTTCAAGATAAGGATTCATCCCCGGAAACTTAGGCTGCATGGACTTTGCCTCTTGCCGCTCTTTTCATGTTATGACCTCCAGCCAGGATAAAGGTCTACGACTTGTTCAAGAAATCGTATGAACCAAGCTGCTTCCCCTCGACATCCTTGTTCGGAGAGCATCTCTAATCTTTTAGTGGGAGAGTAACCAACCTGGTTAACTGTTCCAGCCCGATAGACTGGTACAAATTAGGGCTGAGTGCAGGCAAAACAGCATAAATTGTGAGTATCCCCCAATCAATTAAGTGTGGTTGGCGAAGAAGGCGCTTAAGCAATGTCAACTCATTATCGCCATGCTGGTGAATATCTGGAGCGGTTGCTGCAATCTCGTTTAGACGAGGTGGGTTTACTATTCAATGAGAGCAATCACGTTTACCTTGATTTCCAGTTCACCACGGGCGACGCGGCCGGGCAAAACATGGTGACAATCGCAACCCAGGCAATCCTGGACTACATTCAGGCAAGTTCTCTCGTTCCGCCCCAATATTCATCTGTTGAAGCCAATCTGTCAGGCGACAAAAAAGCGAGTGCCCAGTCCTTGCTCTCAGTGCGCGGCAAAAAAGTTACGGCTGAAGTTACCTTGCCCGCAAACCTGATACAAAAGCGATCGCACACCACGCCAGAACAAATGGTTAACTATTGGCGGATGTCGGCGATCGCCGACATCCTCACAGGCACCTTCGGCATTCAAGGACATTACGCCAACGGATTAGCGGTATTGTATATTGCCTGTGGGCAGGATGCTGCTTGCGTTGCCGAGTCTGCGGTTGGCATCACTTGCTTTGAAGTGACCGATACTGGATCGCTTTACGCTGCGGTGACAGTACCCAGTCTGATGATCCGGCTCTGTGGGCGGTGGCACAAATTTGCCCAGCCAGCAGGCGTGTTTAGAAATTTTAGGGCTAGCTGGAGTGGGTAATGCCAAAGCATTTGCCGAAGTCTGTGCAGGGTTACTGTTGGCTGGAGAGTTGTCTATCATTGGAGCGCTCTGCTCTGGAGAATTTACCCGTGCCCATCAACGGCTTGCCCGCAGTAGAGAGACTCACTTGACTCAACCTGAAGAACACCTGACAAATCCGTAAATCATGCTGGAACGATTGCAGAGTATCCTGGGACGATGGTGGACCTATTTACAGGAACGATTCCCCCCGCTAAAGAATGGACTGCTGATTGCTTGCTTTAGCTTTTCTGCGGTCAGCTACTCCGCCCTGCTACGCGGCCCAATCGAAGGTAGAACCCCTCTTCAAACCTTTGGAGCGGCCTGCATCGCATTTCTAATTACCTTCCTATTTTTCCTACAGCTTCGTATTGCCGACGAATTTAAAGATTATGCCGATGATTTTCGCTATCGTTCCTATCGCCCCGTACCGCGAGGGCTAGTGTCGCTCAAGGAACTGGGCATTGTTGGTATCAGCGGTGCTTTCATTCAGTTAGGGCTAACGCTGGCGCTATCTCCTTTTCTAGCACCGCTCCTACTGCTGGTGTGGGGCTATCTCGGTCTGATGACCAGAGAGTTTTTTATACCAACGTGGCTCAAGGCTCATCCGATTGCATATATGCTGAGCCACATGGTGACTATGCCGCTGATTGCGTTTAGCGCAACCGCTGTGATTGGCTCTCGGCAGGCGTTTCGCCTTCGCTAGGGGTAGTTT
>JAAUTN010000386.1 GCA_012031415.1 Leptolyngbyaceae cyanobacterium SM1_4_3
TGAGTGATCATAGACACAACTAGTGCATATCTTTGCGTATCAATTTTCTCCTTGCTTTGCCCACTTCCGCGAACAAGTGATAACAAGATATAAAGGCTTCTCACCATATCCTACAGATCTAGAGGAGATTGAGATCTGTCCTCTCTGAAGAGAACCCTTTTTCCTTAAATTCGCCCCAGGAAAAAGATCGACGCAAACTCCCGAACCATACTTCTTCTTTAACTTATCCTTAGATAGTTCTGTAAACTCTTCCGTTAATGTTCCCTCCTTCGCTTTAACGAAAACTTGGATAATATTTTCTTTGTCAAGATTCTTGAAAAGATCAAACTCCATCACAACTCCTAGATACGAATCTCCCCTTGTTGGACGAGTTGGTGGATCAAATGCAAGTGTTATGGATAATGTTCGATCACCTGTGGTCTTCAAATATTCGTCTGGAAGAGGCGGGATTTCATATATCTGAAAACTCCCAACAGGAATTTGTCTATCATCTTCTAGAAGAACTACATAATTCTCAGCAGAGTACTTTGCACGAAACAAGTCAGGCTGACCGTATCCGTAAATTTGTAATTGCTTGCTCAATTGTTTTGTATCTTTATTTTTATTCTGTCGTAGGAAGCTAGGGATTTCATTAGGTAAGATAGCTGAATTCACAATTAGCGCTCTAATTAGGTTTGAGGTCGCATTTGGGAATTGAGTGAAAAGTTGAGCTGCCATATTAGCCACGCGGGGAGCCGCAAAGCTAGTCCCACAATAGGCGCGAAACATTGAACCAGCATAGTCTTTGGCAAGTGTCAGAATTGAAGCCCCTGGTTCATTGCTGATTACACGGCTTCCATCAACAACCAAATCTCCGCCAAAATCTACAAGGTCAGGCTTAATCATGCCATCGACACCAAAACCACTTCTTGTAAATGGAGAAGGATATCCCTGAACCCGTGCAATTACATTTCTTTTAGCATCCTCAGTATATTGAAGACTGCCAGACCCAAGCGAAAGTGAACCAACTGTGAGAGCAATTGCCGAAGTAGCTGGTTCAATAATTCGGGCTTCTTCATTGATCAAATAGTTTGGATAGTCGGTTCGCAAGCGTTCCCCTGAACCTGCTTCGTAAGGCAAGTTACCTGCGGAAATAACGAATACTAAGTTCTTGTGCTGAAGTTCATAAGCAATTTCATCAATTTTTGCAGCAAGGCGAAACTGCTTTTGCCCATCTCGAAAGGCTAATCGAGAGTCTCCTAGAGAAATATTGATAACTTTGCAGTTTCCATAATTTTGTGTGAAATATTGAATTGCATCATCCAATTGATTCTCTAGCAGTGAGTCTGGATCGTACTCATTGTTATGGTCAGTAACACGGGCAGAGAAAAGCCAAGCTGTTGGTTGAAATAATCGATTTTTGACGCTTTGACTGACATCTCCGTAGATCGCAATTCCCGATACCCTGTACCGTGACCACCTGTTTTTTCATCTCCATCGTCGGAACCGCCTTTGATAAATTCTCTAGCTGAATCTGGGAAAACCTCCGCTTCTCCTAGAGCAGGAGCAATCAGAGGATGTCCTTGCCGTACCCCAGAATCAACGACTAGAATTCCACAGTTTTGCTCAGGAGGAGAACTAACTTCTGGAAGGTCAGACAGTGGAATGTTGTACTCCGCAGGAGTCTCAAAGTTGGGCTTGGGTCTACGGTCAATCTCTTTGACGAATTCCTCTTCTAACAAAAGATTAAGAACTTCAGGTACAACCTTAATTCTGGCAATGCAGATGTATTCTCCTACGTACGATCGCTAATCCTCATGGCAGAATCATCTAACCAACTTCTCAGAACCTGATCCAAGTCATCCAGGTACTTATTCATTTCAGCCCTATCGCCCGTATGCCATAGCTCTAGGTCTAGTGCAGCAAGCTCACTCGCCTGGATTGGTTCCAGTTCGAGTAAGCGTCCAATTCGATCTGAAGGCTCCAGCGGCACTAAAGCTTCAATTGCATCCAAATGACCGTATTCATATTCAGAATCACTGATGCCACTATAGGCTTCTAACCGTGATCGGAATTGAGTAAGTTCTTCATCTGAAGTGAAAACAACAATTGCTTTATTTGCCTTTGGTTCTTGGGCTAGCAGAGTTAACCCGAGTGGTGAAAGTGCGCTTTCTTGCAGCGTGCCATCTGAACTAAGCTTAATCTTAAAGATAAGCTTTGGGTTCAAACGAAATGGTGAAGTCTTTTGCTGAGAGCGTTGAGTCAAACCCGAAATTTGATCTAGCAATTGCCGACCATGACTACCGCGATCACTCCTGTGGGATTTACCGCCAAACCCTGGAGTTTTACTTCTGCGAGGCAACTCGATATCAGTTCTCGGTAGTTCTAGGTGATCAAACTGACTCGTCATGTCCTACCTCTGAAGCCTTTTCTGAATTCGCTATTATACGGTTTCTTTCTAAATAACGCCCTACAGCAGTTTTTAAGTCAACACAGGTAAGCTCTCGATCACCGCGAAGAATAACAGTTTTAATGCTATCAATACAAATCCGTTCAATATCTGCACCCGTTGCCGTGTCTAGGTCAGCGGCAAAATCTTCAAGATTAATAGTAGAGTGTCGAATTCTGGAAAGATAGCGTTTCAAAAGTGCTGTTCTAAGATCCAGATCGGGCTTCCCGAAGAAAAGAACCTCGTCAAATCTTCTCCAAACAGCATTATCTAGTAAAGGGATTCATGATTCGTTGCTGCAATGGAATAAGCTGTTACTGTTTGAGGTGTCAATGAGTTGGAGTAAACTATTAACAAGTCGTTTAACTTCGCCATGTTCATTAAGCGTGTTACGGTCTCTAGCGATCGCATCAAACTCATCAAACAAAACAACCCATTCACCCTTTTCAACATAATCGAAAATTTTCTTTAGATTAGTTGCCGTCTCCCCTAAATACGATGAAAATACTGCTGTTAGGTTGACATAGACCAACGGTATTCCGAGAACTCCAGCAAGTACTTTGGCAGTTAATGTCTTGCCAACAGCCTGGAGGTCCACAAAATAAAAAGTTTTGATTTGGGGCGCAACCCATAAGCTTCCAATACTTCTTGCTTTCGGTTTTCCAACGTCACACGCTGTAAAATATCCAAGTTATCCTGATTCAGAACAACATCATCCCAAGTTAAATCAAATGGTCTGATATCAATCAGCGATAAACCTGTCTCCCTATCTTTTGGAACTTCAGGGTAATTTTTGTAGAGGGTATTACTAACAGGCAGGGCTTTAGAATGACCATTTTGGAGGATTCTTTCTAAATCTCTGGCAAGCAAATTATGGTTCTTACTCTTCTCTTCTTGGATTAGTTCCATAGCCGCAGCATAAAATCCTTCTCTCTCATTGCGAGAGAAGCTTTGGAAAAGCTTTCTTATGATTTCTCCCCTCGCCATATTCTGAAGCTGCGCTCAACTCTATTCAGCGCCTATAAGTACATTAGCACTATAGATATCATACCATCCTGAAGTCAGGGGTTAGAAAAGCCTAATAAGGGTAGCACTAAAATGCCAACCCGTGGCTTTTCTTTAGCTGTTTTTTAGACTGAGCGGTTTATTCATAGTTCCGGCTTATCGGAGAGTACACGGTTCAAGTACTCAGTAAGTAGCCCAACTCTTTCAAATAACCACGGGGCGTGCTAGCCGAGACTGCATAACGTTCCCGGTCAGCGGTTGCCAGTAACCTCGAACTCAGCACAAACTTTTCTTTACAATCCGCTGCACCGGGGTGTTATGCTGCGGCTTGCTACTAAAGCTCCAAATTCCTCACACGAAATAACCCTGACTTCTGTCAGCTAAAGATGGGGAAATTCTCCTGTAATTGCTCAAGTGTCAATGGCGGATCAATCTCGTCCCAAGCATTAGCACCAATCAATGTAGCTTCTTCATAATTGTATTATGAACGCACCAGTGGTAAACAACATACCTACCGCTAGGAACTTGATAGAGTTCTCGCCGATGTGGACTTGTTGAACCATTCCAATATCGCTCTTCCGCCAGTAACTTCCCTTTGAAACGAACAATCTCAATATGTTCAGAAACATTTTCAAGGTTAGAGGAAAGAATTCCAATCTCTTTCTCTATGAGTTTTATATCTTGACCGTTAGGAATGAGATTTAGTGGATGTTTTTCATTGTCATTAGGTCGAAGTTCAGGATCATAACTTTCACAATACTTCCACCACTCATCTCTATGTTTTTGTAACTCAGTGACAGAATATTTTGTTCCGCGAGGGTGACGTGGATTGTAATGCCCCGCTTCTGCATGGCATTTGAAACAAAGCACAATTGCATTTTCTATCTCATTAGAACCACCATCAGCTTCCTGAACAATATGGTGTACTTCTGCACCACGCCCCGCGTGTTCATGGCATACACAGCAGTAACGCCTCGATCTTACTAATGCATCCTCCCTAACCCCCTTTGGAAAAGGCATTCTGGCACCTCACAGCAGCTAACTCTCTAATTCACTGACAGCACAAAATTCAAGCACTGCCTAAGCCTAATTCTATAGTTGCTTAATTTGGGAATAACAAGCAAGTGCACAGCTACGTCCTCGTCGATAACTCAGCAGCATAACGGCTCAAATCAGCGGCGGTAGATAATCTCGAACTCAGCACCAATAGCTTTCAACCGTCCGCTGCATTTGAATTGTTAGGCATGACGCTACCAACTTGTAGAATCACTTTGCCTGTCGTTTTTCGTTCTAGAATAACCGTGTGTGCCTGTGCAGCATCTTTTAGCGAAAAAACTTGACCCAAAATAGGTTTTAGCTGGTTCATTTGAACCCAATCAAAAAGTTGTGTTAAAGCCGTATCTATAAGACCAGGATGATGATCCATAACCACATTCACGGCAAAGCCCAACACACTCTGATTGTTAAACAGCAAATTCTGACATTGAGTGGCTGTCAGGCTAGGATAACTACCCGACAGCCAACCATAACTGACAAAACGCCCTTCAATCCGCAAACAAGATAAATTTTGGGCAATTGAGCTTCCTCCAACTGGATCAAAAATAACGCTAACGCCCTGACCATTTGTGATTTCAAGGAGATTTTCGTGCCACCGTGGATCAGTGTAGTCAATTGCGTGATCAACGCCCCAGTTTTGCTCATTTCACGTTTTCCTCTGTACCAGCCGTGCCAAATACATCGCCTGCATTCATTAATTTAGCAAGTTGTACAAGTAAATTGCCTACACCCCCTGCTGCTGCATGAATCAACACACTCTCACCACTCCGAATTTTTGCAGCATAATCCAGCAATAGATAAGCACTGAGTCCCTGTACAAGAAGAGCAAGCACGGTATGTTCGTCAAGCGTATCTGGAACATGGATGATTTGCGTTGGTTTAACAACTATATATTCGGCATAACCACCCGCCTCAAAGGAAATTGCTGCAACACGTTCCCCTAATCTCACATCTGCTACATATGCCCCCACCGCTTCGACAATACCAACGACTTCCATACCAGGAGTATAAGGAAGTGCAATTGCAGTGGGTAAGTGCCTTGATGCTGCATGATATCAGCAAAGTTTATTCCTGCGGCAATGACTTTTAGCAGGACACGATCGGGCGCACAATTTGGTTTTGCCTCATCTTGATAGGTTAGAACTTCTGAGCCACCACGTGTTGCGACACGAATAGATTTCATTGAATGCGTCTCAACTCTATTGAACGTTTTCAATATAGAGACTTGTCAACCAAAATGTAAGTAGGCACCGATTGGTAACCTACCACCACCAGAGGAAAGCTTGCCATATGAGTAAAGAGCAACCAGTAAGTGAAAAAGCTCGAACACAGATGTCTTTTGAGCGTGACTACCCAGTGCGACGGCTACTTGTGCTGATATCAGATGCTTGGACACCGATTGTTTTTCATTGTCTCCGCGACGGGGAGAAGCGGTTTAGCGAACTCCAGCGACAGCTACCAGACATTTCCAAGAAGGTACTAACTCAAGTTCTACGCCGTTTGGAACGTGACGGTTTGGTGCATCGCACAGTTTATGCAGTTGTCCCCCCTAAAACAGAGTATAGACTCACAGAATGCGGTCAGAAACTTCATGAACCAATTGCGATGCTTTGCCAATGGGCACGCTCCAATGAAGCACTAATTAACGCTATCTATGCCGAAAAGGAAAAATCCAAAACTTGAAAAACAAGCACGGCTTTACGCAGTAGTCTGCATAACTACTGCTTATGCTGACTCCCCTACCTGAATTCCGTCTAACACCCCGCAGCAAGGGAGTTAGCCAGAATCAAAGTTGCATATCTCCTCTTCTAGGGACAGTTATACAGAAAAATATCG
>JAAUTN010000387.1 GCA_012031415.1 Leptolyngbyaceae cyanobacterium SM1_4_3
TTTTGAGGCGCGGCTGAGCCGCGCCTCAAAAAAATGGGATCTTATAGCGATAGTCACTCAAGTTAGGACAAGGGGCTTAAGCCCCTTGTTCACGGGACAAGTGCTTCACGTATAGGAATGTCCTAACCTGTATGACTACAGCTATAAATAAACGCAGATTCCTTACTCATCATGTCTAAAAATAACGGATAAGTTGTTAGCAGGCATGGGGACAACTCTGAGCAGAGAGAGACGGTGAGATTGGGCAACAGCTATCACTTCTTCTAGATCTCGCACGCCCCATTCTGAGTTTTGGGCACGAAGGCTTTGATCAAATGCTTCGTTACTGGACGCAGTATGTTTGCCCTTTTGTTTATAAGGGCCATAAAGGTAGAGGATACCACTGGGGGGCAAGATTCGCCCTGCTCCTGCCATTAACCCCAAGCAGGCTGACCAGGGAGCAATGTGAATCATGTTGATGTTGGCGATCGCCCCAATTTCTCCCCGTTTAAACCCAGAATTCTGTAGAGACTCTGGTAATTCGTCCTGCTCTACACTCCAAACAGGGTCACGCGCATCCAGGGCGATCGGTGGATACAAGTTATCAGCGGTGCAATCCTGCCGCCATGCAGCAATGCTATCTCGTGCCGCAGGACTTGGGTCAGAGGGAAGCCACTTGCAGAAGTGCAAGTAAGAGGCAAAAAATACGGCGTGTTCTCCCGTCCCGCTGGAGATTTCTAAAACGGTTCCTTGCGGTAAAACCTGTTGTAATACCTCTAGAATTGGCTCTCGATTGCGCTGGGTGGCAGGAGCAGACTGTCGCAAATCAGGAGAAGTCATGATGGGTAATCGCTGTAGGAATACAGCGCCATGTGAATAGTCAAATGAATAGTCAAAACAGCGAAATCGAGTTGGTAGTGTAAATTAGAACTAACTGTAGAGTCAAGCTGTGAAAGAGTTATGTCTATTCTTGACAATCTAACGGCTGAAGGTCGAGCCAGACGGGTTGAACAAACTGACCCGCCGCGATCGCCCCGCGAAACCTTGCCCACCATGTACGATTTGCCCAGCGAAGATCCAGAGGAGCCTGGTTTGCCCGACGAGTTTCACGACCTACAGCCGCAACTGCTCAGCCGCACCCTGCACCTGAGCCGCTACAGCCGCAACAACTGCTTCACCGCCTCCGACCTCAACCTCTATTACGATGTCACCCATCCGCTGTGGCAAAAACGCCCAGACTGGTTTCTAGTGGTTGGCGTGCCCCGTTTGTACGAGGGTAAGGACTCACGCCGCAGTTATGTCGTGTGGCAAGAAGGCAATTTTCCTCATGTCATCGTCGAATTTTTGTCTCCAGGCACCGAGGCAGAAGATTTGGGTCGGTTTCATCGCCCCCTCGCCCCCTCGCCCCCACCTGAATTGAACGGAGAGTCTTCCCAAAAACTGAAACCTCCCGGCAAGCTGGAGGTATACGAGCGGTATTTGCGAGTTCCGCACTACATTGTCTACAGCCGCTATACCGGGCAACTGCGCTATTTCAAGCTAGAGGGCGGCTCTTATCATGAACAAACGGTGGGTGAAGTGGCCCCAGCAGTCTGGCTAGATGAACTGGAGATTGGTTTAGGAATTTGGCAGGGTGAGTTTGAGGGTGTGCCAGATTCCTGGTTGCGCTGGTGTGACCGAGAGGGCAACTGGTTGCTGACCGACACCGAACAGGAACAGCTTGAAAAAGAGCAAGAACGCGCCGCTAGAGAGCAGGAACAGCTTGAAAAAGAACAGGAACGCGCTGCCAAAGAACAAGAACAGCTTGAAAAAGAACAGGAACGCGCCGCCAAAGAACAAGCTCAGGCCCAACTACTCCAGACTGCCCGCAATCTGCTGGCGACCGGAATGGAGCTTGAGCAAGTGATTGCGATCGCAGGCTTATCTAATGAGCAAGTATGGGCGCTTAATCCAACTGACTCCCTAGAACCGTGATGCTTAATGCCTCAAAACTTGGTGCAGCAGGTCTTGGTGCATTAAGGCTCTATCCTTAAGGGAATGGAGTTGGTCAGCCGAAAGCGAGTCACCGTTAGCGTACAGTTCTAGCCAGGTTTGGCTGATCTGATTGGGGTCATTAGGAATTTGGTCCAGCGTCCAGCCAGGAAAGTCTAAGTCCTGCATCAGTTGACTCACTTTAGGGTCATAGCTAATCGCGAAACAGCGACACTCTGCCGCCGCCGCCATGATGAGTCCGTGAAAGCGCATGGCGATCGCCATTTCTACTCCCTCAAATACTCCCCGCAACTGCTGCGGATCTTCTAGCGTCAGAATGTGACTAGAACCCGTTAGCTGAGGTTGAATCGCCTGAGCGATCGCCAAATCTTGCACAGGCTGAAACGGAACTAGCAGCAGGCAGGTTTGAGTTGCTTTTTGAAAATCGACCAGAGCGCGAGTCAACACCTGAATGCGGGGCGGGGTCAAATGTGGATGAGTTCGTAATATCACCGCAACTCTAGGAGCGGGCAAATTCCATAAGCCTGGAACGGGTTTTGGCTCCAGTGCCCAAACGGGATCGGGCGCTAGCGTACAGGGAATTTGCCAGTCTACCAGCAGCTTAGCGGAGGCGCGATCGCGTACACTCACCGCCGCACAGCCTGCAAAAGCCTTCTCGGTCAAACAGCGAGTTGAAGAACGGCTCAGAGGTCCAATTCCTTGCGCCCAGGCAATCGTCTTCAATCCCATCCGCCGCGCTAGCCCCATCAACCCTGCATAATAGACTGGACTGAGGGCGCTGGTTGCATCCTGCATCAAACTTCCGCCCCCCCAGATGAAAGCATCCGATCGCCTTAAAACTGAAAAGATTGAAGAAGACATCCGATCGCCTGCTGCTACCCCATAGCGTCGTGCCGTTTCAGCCGGATTGCCCGACAGCACAAACGGCTCCACATGGGACGGCAACATTTGCAGCAAAGCTGCTAAAAGGGCCTCATCTCCACCATTGCCCTTGCCATAGTAACCACACAAAACCGCCCGCATTCGCCGTTCCAATCCTGTCAAACAACATACCCCTTACAATACCTGATTAAAAGGGTTGATTTTTCGTGTGCTTCACGCACTAAAATCAACCTTCAAAGCAGTTCATCCCTCCTACCATGCACGCCCTCTCCATCCCGACCTGGATCATTCACATCTCAAGCGTGATCGAATGGATCGCCGCAATTTGGCTGATCTGGACGTATGCCGAAGTCACTCACAATCCAGCTTGGCGAGCTTTGTCCTTTGGAATGCTACCTGCCCTGGTCAGCGCTATGTGTGCCTGTACCTGGCACTTCTTTGACAACGCTCTTGAGCTAGAATGGCTGGTCACACTGCAAGCCGCTATGACCGTCATAGGCAACATCACACTCTGCCTTGCTGGCTGGTGGATTTGGCGATTAGCGCTCCGCGCAACTCCGCAGGAACCACCCTCCCTCCTAACAAAAGACAAATAACCTCATCCCTCATCCCTCATCCCTCATCCCTCATCCCTCATCCCTCCCTCCCTCTCCCATGCCCTCCAAAGAGACCCTCTTCGCCCTCTCCCTCTTCCCTTATCTCGGCTTTCTCTGGTTTCTCACCCGTTCGGGTCAAACTCCTCGCCTCGCTTTAATTGGGTTTTACATGACGCTTGTATTTGTTGCAGTTACTATTCCCGTTGGCATTTACGCTCAGGTGGTCTACGGGGAATCGCTAGCTAACGTAGACTTTTTGCACGGCGGGGCAGAATCCTTTCTCACACTCTCAAATGTGTTGGTGCTGCTAGGATTTCGTCAGGCAATTCGGCAAAAGCAGATTGACCAAAATCAATCAAATCAGGACTCCGCAAACCAGTCAGGCGAAGGTGTGGCTGATGTGGGATAAATGTAATTTCATTACTCAGGAGCTAGCGTTGTGAAATTGGGTCAGTGGCTCGGCTTCTTGTGTTTGGCGATCGCCCTAGTCATTCTCTGGCAGATCCGTCAAATGCTGCTGCTGGTATTTACCGCAGTGGTGCTAGCAACAGCCCTCAACAGCGTAGTACAGCGGTTTCAACGAGCCGGAATGCGTCGCGTTGCAGCAGTGGCACTGACGTTGGGGTTACTGTTTTTGGTCAACATCCTGTTTATCGTGTTGATTGTGCCCCCTTTCCTAGATCAGTTTTTGCGACTGGTTGAGCTATTGCCTAGCGCCTTTGCTGAAGCGTTGGAATGGGTAGAAGATCTGATTAATCAGCAACCCACCTGGCTACCAGAACTAGAATTACCCACTCCCTCTAATCTGACGCGAGAACTGCAACCGCTGTTTAGAAATCTGATCGAAAACTTCTTCGCATTTTTCTCGAACTCACTCACAGCAGTCCTGCAATTTTTGCTGGTGATCGTTCTGACCATTATGTTTCTGGCAGATCCGACTTCCTATCGGCAGGCACTTTTGCAGCTTTTTCCCTCGTTTTATCGACGACGGGCAGACGAAATTTTGGTGAAGTGTGAAGTCTCGCTCGGAAACTGGCTAGCCGGAATTCTGATTAACTCTCTGTTTATTGCCGCCCTTAGTGGCGTTGGACTGTGGATACTGCAAATTCAACTGGTGCTGGCTCATGCTTTGCTAGCAGGACTTTTAAACTTTATTCCCAACATTGGTCCGACCCTGAGTGTAATCTTTCCACTAACGATCGCCCTCCTTGATGCACCCTGGAAGGCGATCGCCGTAATCGTTCTCTATCTGGTCATTCAGCAAATTGAGAGCTACTGGCTAACCCCAACGGTAATGGCGCAGCAAGTCTCACTGCTTCCAGCCGCTACTCTGGTCGCTCAAATTTTCTTCGCCAGTTTTTTTGGTTTTTTGGGGCTATTGCTGGCACTCCCGCTAACCGTTGTAGCTAAAACCTGGGTTGAGGAAGTGTTAATCAAAGACATTTTAGACCCCTGGGATAAGCAGCCTCAGTGGAGACCTGTAGGAGCGACAGAAAGCTTAGCGACACTGCCGCTAGTAGAACGGGTTGAGAAAAAATCCCGCTCTCCAGGAGAGGTTGCTTTAGATGCGACTTCAGAAAATGCTGCTGAGGAAGGGGCTGCTGCATTAAAGGACAGTCCAGCGATCGCCCCTGACCATGCTGAACCTCACACCCCACCACCATCCGCCTAAACCATTTTTGAGAAGTTTTTCGAGTTTTGGGAGAACTTTATTGAAGTGCCTGACGCTGCAATTCCAACAGTTCCTGGATGCCTTTTTCAGCTAAGTCCATCATCTGATTAAGCTGAACGCGAGTAAAGCTACCTTCTTCTGCCGTTCCCTGTAGCTCAATCAAGCTCAGGTCTTGGTTTAGAACAACGTTGAAATCAACAGTTGCAGCGATATCTTCAGGGTAGTTGAGGTCTAGAAAAGGATCTGCTTCGATTAGACCAATGGACACAGCAGCAATCTGGTGACGCAGGGGCGATCGCTCCAAGTCTCCCCACTCCAACAGTTTTTGCACCGCATCACTCACTGCCACATAGCCGCCCGTAATTGCAGTCGTGCGAGTTCCTGCGTCAGCCTGCAACACGTCAGCGTCCACAATTAGCGTGCGTTCGCCCAGCACCTTCATGTCGATCGCCGATCGCAAACTGCGCCCGATCAATCGCTGAATTTCCTGCGTTCGTCCCGATAGTTTCATAAACTCCCGCTCTTGGCGCTGCGGCGTTGCCCCTGGCAGCATTCGATACTCAGCGGTGAGCCATCCTTGCCCCGTCCCTTCCAAGAATCTAGGCACTCCCGGCTGCACCGTCACCGTACACAGCACTTGAGTATCGCCACAGTGCGTTAACACCGAACCAGCCGCAAAGCGAGTAAACTGTCGCTCAAACCAAACCGGACGCAGTTGGTCCGGTTGCCGACCATCAGGACGCTGCCACATTGTGATTGCCTCGTGTGCCTTTAAAGTCTTCTCAGAAGGATACAGCGTTTTGGAGCAGGGGTGGGGAGTGGGGGAGTGGGGGAGACATCTACACGGGTGTAGAAGCAAAGCTCTCCAGAACTTCATCCCTTATCCCTCATCCCTCCTGCTACATATAGCTTTACGCGCATACATTAAGATACGTTTTTGTGTGGAAGCCCCCGCTTAGTGGGCTTCCACACAAAAAACGTGTTAATCAAGGCGCATAGCGCCATAGTTGACGGGTATACATCAGTAGTGTTTGATAGAGAGGAAATCAGGGAAATAACGCTACATTTCGTTTTTTGTCTAGATTTCTTGAGACAAAGGACGTATGCTTTTGAGTAACGTATTTCTGTACTAGCCCAGTCTTAAACTAACGCCTTGCAGCACGTCAAGATCCGATTCGCTAGAGTGATTTTTTCTA
>JAAUTN010000388.1 GCA_012031415.1 Leptolyngbyaceae cyanobacterium SM1_4_3
TAGATGTAAATTGCGTCAGGTCGCAGTACGTGAGTTTTGCGAGAATATAATCAGCGCTATCAGGCAACGGTTTTGCTCACTAGTCATTACATGGCAGATATCACAGCGCTTTGTCAGCGGGTGCTGCTGATCTATGCCGGAACACTCATTTATGACGGGAGCCTGGAAGGACTGTTAGAGCGGTTTGCTCCCTACCGTGAGGTGAAGGTGGAGCTAAAGGAGAGTTTGACGGAGGGCGGAGGACGGAGGGCGGAGGACGGAGGAGGGCGATCGCGCACTCTTTGTGCCGAAGAATCACTCACCAAACTACAAACCTACGGCGAAGTCGGTTCAGTCGAAGGCTGCGTTGTCCGCTTTCTCATTCACCGTGAAGACTTGACCCAAACCGTTGCCCGCCTTTTGGCCGAGCTAGATGTAGTAGACCTGACTGTCACTGACCCACCTGTAGAAGAAGTAATTGGTCGAGTGTTTCAAGCTGGTGCTGTTGCATAACGATTGAGATGAGCCGCCGCAGATCACTTCTAATGCTCACAGATAACCTGATCGGCGGCGCGGCGATAGCGAGAAGGCAGAGCATTAAGAATTGCTGGATCAATCAGGCTATCTACAGCAGAAGCTTCTTCATCCACCTGCCCTAAATTTACAAACAGAGGCAAGTCTTGAAACTCCTCAGCCTGGAGTAGATTTTGTAGGGCTGGGGACAGGCGCGGGCAAGTTCAGCAATGGTATCGCCTGCCATGCGTTCAAACACGCCTTGAGGAATGTAGAGATAGTGCCATTGGACTGTTTCACTCGAAGCAGCATCGCACCAGGCGATCGCCGCTTTTGCTTTCAACGGCACATCCCGGTCTTCTCGCCCTTTGGGTTCTACCAGGTAGTAGTGACCATCAGTTGTGCGAAGGAAGAAGTCTGGGGTGTAGAAGGCAAGTCTGTCTCCATTTGCCAGGTAGTCAATCCGTAAGCACTGGGAACCTGCGTTTTTGGCAAAGGCAGTCACATCGGGGGCGCGATCGCAGAACTTCGCCACTGCCACTTCTAACTCCCGGTTGCAGGTGACGAGGTTGAACAAGGTCTTTGCTTTGTCGTCGGCTTGCTCGACCAGCTTGCGGCTGGCTTGCCCAATCAATGGGGTTTTGACGATGCCTGCATCAACCGCTTCTCCCAGGGGCGTGTCGCAGACGATGTGTTTGAATAGCAAGCCTTTGTTGTCTTTGGGCGTGGCGGA
The DNA here is from genome assembly GCA_012031415.1 of Leptolyngbyaceae cyanobacterium SM1_4_3. Taxonomy (GTDB): domain Bacteria; phylum Cyanobacteriota; class Cyanobacteriia; order Elainellales; family Elainellaceae; genus JAAUTN01. The sequence goes on from JAAUTN010000388.1 coordinate 1,226, forward strand.
AAAATCCAGTTGCGCCACTAATTGCAACCGCTGCGAGCCAGGATGGTTTCGTGCAGAGTGCGGATGGCTTCATTCCAGGCAGAGCCAGAATCCCAGACGTGTAGGCTACAGACATAGCCATGCAATGCTCCTGAATTTCCCATATCCACTAATTCTCCGTTGACGATTTCATAGCGATGCCTATCTTTAGGCAGTGCCATAAACTCTTCGTCTGTCCAAAACTTTTTATCAGTTTTTAATTCAGTTGCAGTAGACACGAATTACCTCCTTGCAATTACTGTGCATCACGATGATGTTCAATCTCAGCAAAAATGTAGTCACCTTGCCCTTCAAGGGGGGTATCTTCGAGGGGGTCATTAAAGTCGGGAGCTAGCCAGATTTGACCTTTGATACTGCCGCGTTGTCGTCGTTTGGTAATGGGTAGAATCTGAATCAACTTCAGAATCGGCTGGTTATTACGGGTGATAATCACTTCTTCGCCTTACAGGGCAGATTGCAGAAGTTGATTAATTTGAGTTTGAGCGTCGGCAATATCAACTTGTTGCATGGTCTGACCTCCTAAGCCGCATTTCCTTTTCCTGATAACAACTCAGCAATCAATGGTTTTGATTTGGCAAGCTGACTAACCGACAGAATGGAGAAGCCGAGCAGGTAGCCCTCTAAATCCACTCGTTCCATAACTGCATCGTTTTCTGTTTCCCGCATATAGCCAGGAGCATCCGAGAAAATGACCTCTAGAAAATCAGCTTCTGGGTCAAACCAAACTTTTACTCGCTCTGCCATAGGGTTTCTCCTTTTTTAGGTTTATCAGTGAAATATGCAGTCACAATGAAAGCATCATCAGGGAGGTATTTAACAACTACAGTGTGGACTGGTCTTTTTGGATGGAATCTTCCTCTCCGATCGCCACACTCATCGAAAAATCCGCACCGACATCAAAGGGCGGGTCAATATAAATCAGGTCTACCTTGCCCTTAAACTCTTGCAACAGCGATGCCATCACCAGCTTGTTATCGCCCCAAATCAGCCGATTTCTAAAGTCATCCTGCTTGGGGTTTTGCTGTTCAAATAGCTCCAACTGCCCCGTCGCTGCCGCTGCCCGCCTGGGTTCATCAATGCTCTCAATTCGCTGCATCGGCATGGCACATCCAGCAATATCTACCTCCCGCCGATTGCCATACTCGTCATACTTGCCTTCCCACACCAGTTCTGTGCGTAGCGTTGACAGCGGGTGTGGGTTGTGGGGGCCGTAGGTGGGTTGAGACATATTCAAGGCAAAAGTAAACAGGTAAAAGGCAAAAGGTTTGTAGTAACAACTTTAGTCGTTTCTAAATGCTCACTAAAGTGAACACTACGAGCTATTCCGGTTGCCAGGGAAGCCAATCTTCATCCAGAGCTTGCTCCAGGGTAAAGTCAGGCTCTTCAGGAATCAAACGAGCATTCAACTCACTCGCATTGAGGAACAGTTTTCTGCCATTGCGATATTCCGACTCAAAGTTCTCACGAAGGTGGTTTTTTAAGCTAGGACTGTCTTTGAGTATGGCTTGAATTTGCAAGCGGAAGTTAGCAACCTCAAGCTTCCAACCTCGAAAACAATTGTCTCGTTCGGCTTCCCAATACCGGAGCTTAAGAAAATGTTCACATAATCGCATCAGATAGCTAGAAATAGCTCGTTTGTCACTTTTCCCCAAGCTTTCAATCTCCTCAATTAGATTTTCTAGGTCAAGATTGCTAAAGTTATGTGCTTTCAACTGAGCAACCGTTTGATCTAACCAAAGTTGATAGTCTGTATCGTATAGCGACGTGGGTTTAGCTTTAACTTGAGGTTCCATAGCTGAATGCCTCCATTGGTATCTTTATTGTATTGAGAAAAATCGCCACACTCATCGAAAAATCCGCCCCCACATCAAACGGCGGGTCAATATAAATTAGATCCACCTTGCCCTTAAACGATCGCATCAGCGAAGCCATTACCAGTTTGTTGAGGTTCAACCAACGTGAGGCGATCGCCCCGATCGGTTTTATGTTGGCGATCGGGTCAAGAGTTGCTAGAGCTACCATAGTCCTTACCTGATAAATGCAGAAACTAGTCGGGGGTTGGGTTGAGCAGAGGTAATTTTCCAGAGAGTACGAAGAATAACTGATTCTCGGTCGGGAATTGCCCTTAGCCCTACAGCGTAACCGTTTCAAAGGCAACACGCACGGGGCTTTGAGAAGTTGGCAAAAAATTGAGTTTTTCAAAGCCAATCACCTGACCGTGCTGGTCTTTCATCAAAATCACTTCATCTCCAGTTTCTTCGGCTTCTACCTCATCCTGAGGATTGCCAAACCATACAATGAGCGTATTACCGGTGCGGTCATAAAACACTTTTACTTCTGCCATACTAATTCTCCTTCTTTAATTGCACTGGTTCGATAGGCGGTAATCAGAAAACCATCACCATTCATTTGTCTTGCTATCGCACAGACCCAACGTTTTGACCCATCTTCACGATAGAACAAGTAGACTTGAGGGTCGGTTTTGCTCAGATGGATTTTGTCTGGCTCACTCAATGTCTTTTGAACATCAACAAGGCGACTCAGCATTACTGGATGCTTAATTGTGACAATGAACTCCCAATACTCTGCGGTTGTGCGTACTGAAAAGCCAAGAGGCGTAGTCACATCAAAGAGAATTTCAGGGGTAGATGACAAGTCGTTGTTCATATGCCATTTCTTATCATCGCCACACTCATCGAAAAATCCGCCCCCACATCAAACGGCGGGTCAATATAAATTAGATCCACTTTGCCCTTAAACGACTGCATCAGCGAAGCCATTACCAGCTTAACGACTGCCCTCAATTATAGTCACTGCCCCAACTGCCGCCAAACGAAGCTTTTTGCCGGATGGGATGGGCGATCATAGGGTAGGCGTGTTAGGGGCGATTGGGGGGATACCTGCTTTGGATCGGTTACTCAAAGCACTGCCCAACCCAGGACTAAAGCGAGATAACTAACCTCCTCACCCAAACACCACCAACCAGCTACACTGAAAAGCAAAGTTAAGCGGCCGATCTTATGGTTTCTAACATCCGCTGGACAACTCGTGATCTTGATGCCATGCCTGACGATGGCGGTTGGAAACGCTATGAAATTATTGATGGAGAACTGTTTGTGACCCGCGCTCCTCACATTCGCCATCAAGGTGCAGGTGGCAATATTCATGTGGAACTTGAGCTTTGGTCTAGACGAACTCAACTAGGCAAGCCTTTTCAAACCCCAGGTGTGATTTTCTCTCCAACTGATGCCGTTATTCCTGATGTGGTTTGGATCAGCCAAGAACGCCTTGCCAATGGTGTTGATGAAGCAGGACATCTGATTGTTGCCCCTGAACTGATGGTCGAAGTCCTCTCTCCTGGTGAACTCAATGAGCAGCGGGACAAAGAAGTAAAACTCAAGCTCTACTCACTACATGGTGTTCAGGAATATTGGATTGTCAACTGGCAACTGAAAACGCTGGAAGTTTATCGTCGTAATGACGCGCAGCTTCAACTCGTTGCCACCCTGCTTGAAGGTGATACGCTCATTTCAGCCTTGCTACCGGGATTTAGTGCTGCGATCGCCCAGATTTTTCTGTAACAGTTAAAGTTTTATCCTTACCTGAATAACGAATTTCCTACCTTGTTTCCTATGCAAAGTATCTTTCGTAAAGCGAGTACCCTCATCTCCGTCTACTATGCCTACATGGTGGAATATCGGGCAGAACTGTTGCTGTGGATGCTGTCTGGAACGCTGCCTCTCATCCTCATGGGCGTTTGGGTTGAGGCATCACAGGAAGGGCAGTTTGGATTGTCGCCGCTGGATTTTACTCGTTACTTTTTAGCCGTTTTTCTAGTTAGACAGTTCACTGTGGTCTGGGTAGTGTGGGAGTTTGAGAGGGAAATTGTTGAAGGAAAACTTTCCTTTCGGCTGCTGCTGCCGCTTGACCCCGGTTGGCATCATTTTGCTTCTCACTTTGCCGAACGATTTGCCCGATTGCCCTTTGCCATTATTCTGGTTGTCGTATTTTTTGCGCTTTATCCGCAGGCGATTTGGGTGCCCAGGTTGCCAAACTTTCTGCTGTTCCTACTGGTCACATTTATGGCATTCTGCTTGCGTTTCCTGATGCAATATACCTTCTCCATGCTTGCCTTTTGGACGGAACGCGCCAGTGCGATCGAGCAATTTTGGTTTCTGTTTTATCTGTTTTTGTCGGGGATGATTGCGCCGCTGGAGATTTTTCCACCTGTGGTCAGGGCGATCGTGGAGTGGACTCCTTTCCCGTATATGATTTACTTTCCTGCAACGATTTTGGTTGGGCTACCTACAGATATCGTGCGAGGTTTGCTGATGATGCTGGGCTGGAGTCTGATTTTCTTTGGGCTGAATCGCTGGCTGTGGCATAAGGGGTTGAGGCAATATTCGGGGATGGGAGCTTGAGGAGGGATGAGGGATGAGGGATGAGGGATGAGGGATGAGGGATGAGGGATGTTGGGAAAGCCTAATCTGTAACCCAAAAGTCTGTAGGGGCGTAGCATTTGGGTAAGGATTCTCGGTCTGCTCCAGGGTTTACCTGCCGAATGCTACGCCCTTACAGGGGACATTTGCTACTTTTCAAACACCTCTGAGATTTTCTGCTTGAGTTGCCATTTACTGCAAATATCCACTCGTTGAGGGAACGTTGAGGAATTAGGAATATAGACTGGAAAGAGGAGTCATTTGGGGTTGGGGCAATGGTTCTAAGTGAGCAGTTAGATGAGCTTGGACTTCCGCCTACTGATCTTTGGAGTGATGAGCCGCCTTTGGAAACAGAACGCCATCTTCGTCAAATTATCTTGTTTCTGGCTAGCTTGGAGTGGTGGTGGCGCGATCGCCCCGATGCTCTTGCCAATCGACGCAACAACTTCTTTGCGGCGGGAAATCTCAGCATCTACTACAGCCTGCGTCAGCGCCGCTCAGAAGATTTTAGAGGGCCGGATTTCTTTGTCGTTTTGGACGTGGAATACAAGGAGCGAAAAAAGCTGGACGGTTTGGGAGGAAGAGGGCAAGTATCCTAACTTCATTCT
>JAAUTN010000389.1 GCA_012031415.1 Leptolyngbyaceae cyanobacterium SM1_4_3
GTGCTAGAGCAGTCATATTGGAGAATTACTCCACGTCCCAATACAGTTTCAGAAAGCTGAGTGCTGCTTTGGATTCTACCGGGCTGTTTCCTTACGGATTATCGGATCAACAATGGCGGAAGTGGGTACAACTGGTTCATCTGGCGAAAATGAATGATTCTGTTGACCCACACTCCGCACTGACTCAACCGCCTGCTCTAAGATCCCGCTCAACTGTGCTGAAGCATCGGAGACTTGGAACAAGCCTTGCAACAAGAGATAATCACTTATCTCTCAAACAACACCGCGCTAGCGGGATATCGATTCCGTTAACCATCTGCCTGACAAAGAGCGATCGCGCCCTCTTAAAGTACGGTGAGCTAAAAGGCAACCGTAACAACGCAGGTTACAAGCTAGCTCGGAACCTATTGGGAACCGCTGATCTATTAACCCGACACCGGATCATTTACCACTCTGATCCTCATCAACTCTTTAAGCAATACTGCGATCGCTGTACACCCCCTTTAGATGATGCCGAAGCAAAAACCATCTGGCAGAGTGCCAGCAAAACCCCGGCTTTCGCCAGTCGCAGCCTTGACTCAATTCTCGTAAGTGTAAGTCAATGCGATCGCGGAAACATAAAAGGCAGCGTACTCAGACAAGAAAAATTAGTGTTCGGTAAAGCCCATGCCTCCAATGGCTCATCACTATTGGAGGAAGTGCTATAGAAGATGGTTTAGCCTTCACCCTAGACAGTTATTTTGAAAAAGAGAAACAGCTTAACGAATATCCGCAGGAACCATTGCGACACTCGTTAAAGGTATTTCTGGTGCTGCTAACAAGAGTGGAAAATGATGGGCATTGGGTGAATGCATCGCCTGGATGCCTAAATCGGCTCGATTCATCAAGTCTGCATAGGTGGGAATCACCCGCCCCGCACTATCTAAAACCGATTGGTTAAAGTTGAATCCATTCAGGTTAAACGCCATTGTGCCCACCCCCAAAGCCGTAAACCATACACATACAGTAGGAAACACTGCTAACCAGAAGTGAACCGTTCGTTTACTGCGAAATGCCAGACTAGGAATTGTCAAGCGTCCCCAGAAGCCAGCATGTCCGGCAAACAGGTTGTAGGTTTCGGCTTCTTGCCCAAATTTGTATCCTGCATTTGCCGATTCAACCTCACTGGTTTCTCGAATCAGACTGGATGTCACTAATGAACCGTGCAAGCTGCTGAACAGAGAACCGCCAAATACACCTGCAACCCCCAGCATATGAAAGGGATGCATCAAAATATTGTGATGTGCCTGGAAGGTCAACATAAAGTGAAAGGTGCCTGCGATGCCCAGGGGTAAGCCTTCAGAAAAGCTGCCTTGACCAATTGGATAGATGAGTAAAACGGCAGTTGCTGCCGCTGCCGGAGCCGAAAATGCGATCGCAATCCAGGGACGCATTCCCAAGCGGTAGCTCAGTTCCCACATCCGTCCTGCATAGCACCAGATTGCAATCAGCGCGTGTAGCACAATCAATTGGTAAGCACCGCCGTTGTAGAGCCATTCATCAATGGAACTGGCTTCCCAGAGGGGATAAAAGTGCAGCCCGATCGCCGCCGAAGTGGGAATTACGGCTGCCGTGACGATGTTATTGCCACTCAACAAAGAACCATTGATCGGTGCTCGAATTCCATCCATGTCTACAGCCGGGGCAGTTAAGAACGCCAACAAAAAGCAGATGCCAGCGACCAAGCCCGTTGGAATCATCAATACGCCAAACCAGCCAATGTAGATCCGGTTGCCTGTGCTGGTAATCCACTGACAATACTGATTCCAGATGCGGTTCAGACGCGCTAACCCAGCAACCGATTCCGCCGAAGTCGTCAAATCAAAGGGTTCGGGAATGAGTCCTGTGTTTTTCATAATCGTTTCATAATTTAATGGGTGTCTCATCTTTTCATTTTCTTTTCATAATTGCAAGAGGTTGAACGGGGTTTTTCATTTTCTTTTCATAATTTGTGAGGTCGCGGAAAAACTGTAAGCTATCCTCACCATGAAAAAGCCCGCTCCTGGGAAAGAAGCGGGGATTGCAAAGTAGCTTTGAGTTGCTCGAACGAAGGCTTTACTGGGTATTATGGGAATCGAAATCTGAACTCAATAGGATGATGCCGATCGCATAATGCAGCCAAGCCGTGGCGCGATCGCCGATTAAGCGGCGAAAGAATCTCCGACTGGCATTATCCCAGTAAGCCGGAGGTTTGTGATAGGTGAGGAGAATTGTAATTAAACCCGAAAGAATACAGGCAAAAGCACTAAGAATTGACATCAGAGAACCTTTGAGCTTTCCTCCTTGGGATTACTCAAAAGGCGTACATGTACCACCCAATCCCTCAACAATGGTGCAGGTGTTGTAGACCAACATTCCCTGATAACTTCCTGCTGGCGTTCCCTGTTTGCCGATCCCGTCTGCAATCAGCACATCATCTGAGATTCTAACTCCAGACTCGTTGGCAACTGTTCTCAACACCTTGTCATTGGAGGTCAGTTCTGCAAAGACCGTGGGAACCCCCGTTGTCTTGATACCCTCTGACAACGCTTTAACTTGAGCCGCTGTCGGTTCCTCTTCCGTTGAAATACCGAGCAGTGTCCCCTCAACCGTCAAACCATAGGCTCTGGCGTAATAGCTCATGGCATCATGGGTCGTGACCAACCGCCGCTGATTTTCAGGAATCGTGGCGATTTGTTCTGGAATCCAGGCATCAAGCCGTTCCAACTCACGAATCATGGCTGCTGCATTGCTGGCATATTGTTCTGCATTAGTAGGGTCTACCTCTGACAGGGTTTGCTGAATCAATTCCACCATGCGAATGCCGTTTTCCACGTCATGCCAAATGTGAGGGTCGGGTTCAATTTCGCCTTCCTCCTCAACGTTGATTACATTATCAACCGCTTTCTCATGCACGGCAATTTTGGGCGCGGGTGTGTTGGTTGCCTTCACCATTTGAATGATCGAGGGTTCAAAGTTGAGTCCGGCGTAGAATACGACATCAGCCTGCTCAATAGCTTGGCGATCGGACGGGGTCGCTTCGTAGGTATGCGGATCTTGGTCGTAGCTAATTAGGCAATTGGGTTCCAGGATATCATTGGCAACCTGCTCAACCATGCTACACAGCACACTGTAGGATGCGACGACATCAACATCTCCCGCAGGCGAACTAACGGTTGTTTCAGGGGTTGCGGTGGTTCCCTCAGATTGGGTAGAGGTTTCGGGAGCGGTTCCTCCACAACTGGCGATACCCAGGGTGAGGGCGAGAACAGTAGCTCCCCAAATGGAATGGGATTTGAGTTGGAAACGACTTGACATCTATCACTCCTAACAAAAACTCTCATTAAGATGGGTTAGCTGAAGCAGCATTGCAAATCAAATAGCAAGGCAAGATTAAGCTTTGTCAAGCCTAGTGCTTAGTCTAAAGCGGGTTGAATTCTGATACTGCTTGCAGTAATCTGATTTCATATTTATATCATTTTCTTTTCATTATCTGTTCATTTTTCAGGAAAAGTGATGCTGCAAGTCCAAAATTTGTCGGTCAGTTATCGGGGTACTTGTGCCCTTCAAGACGTGAATTGCTCCTTTGGAGCAGGTGAATTAGTGGGCATCTTTGGACCCAACGGTGCGGGCAAGAGCACGATGATTAAAGCCATGCTGGGGCTGATTCAGTCTGTGAACGGAACGACCCTGTTTTTGGGAAAGCCGCTGACTCAGCAACTCGCTCAAGTAGCCTATGTGCCACAGCGATCGCAGATTGATTGGGATTACCCAGTTACCGTGTGGAACGTGGCAATGATGGCACGAACAATCCAAACGGGCTTGTTTCGCCAGCCTAGCCGTCAGTCGCGGGAATTGGTCAAGGCGGCGCTGGAGCGAGTCGGCATGTATGAGTTGCGCGATCGCAGCATTGGCGAATTATCGGGTGGGCAGCAGCAGCGGGTTTTTCTGGCTCGTGCCCTGGCAAAGCAGGCGGATCTGCTGATTTTTGATGAACCTTTTGTGGGAGTCGATCGCAAAACCGAAGACATCATGTTTGAGATTTTTGCCGAGCTAAAGTCTCAAGCCAAAACGCTGCTCGTGATTAGCCATGACCTGAGTGAAACCTTGAGTCATTACGATCGGATCGTACTGCTTAACAAACGGTTAATTGCAATCGGGTCTCGCCACGAAGTTATGACCGATGACAATCTCAAAGCCGCTTATGGAAGCCCGATGCACTTTGTCGCCGCTTAAACCAGTACAACCATTCGATTCGCTGTAGGAGTTTCTAATGTTGAACGGGTTGCTTGACCCTCTGGGATTTGAGTTTATGCGAAATGCGCTGGCAATGGGGGTTTTGCTGGGCATCCTATGTGCAGTGGTCGGCAGTTACATGATTGTGCAGCAGATGAGCATGATGGGAGATATGATTTCCCACTCGGTGCTAGCGGGTTTGCCAGTCGCTGTTTTTTTAGGTCTGCCCCTTTCGATTGGCGCACTGGTCGCAGGTGTAATCAGTACCATTGTTTTATCTGGGATTGAGTCCCAATCGCGGCTTAAGATCGATTCCGTCATGGCGCTGGTTTTAGCCTCGTTCCTAGCGATTGGCACAACCCTAGTCACCGTCCTACCGGGAGCCAATCGCATCGATGTGATGCATGTTCTCTTTGGCAATATTTTAGGTGTAACCCGCAGCGATCTCATACTTACCTTTGGCATCACGATATTGATCCTGATTGCGGTCTGGCTATTTTATAAGGAACTGCTGTTCTACACCTTTGACCCCATTGGCGCACAAGCAGGGGGAATGCCTGTGCGCTGGTACTATCTAGGGATTGTGACCGCAATCAGTTTGACAGTTGTTGCCAATTTGCAAACGGTGGGCGTTTTGTTGATGATTGCCATGTTGGTCGCGCCTGGAATGACCGCTTACCTGCTAGTCAAAGAACTCCACCAGATGATGGTCATGGGTGCAGGCTTAGGGGCATTGTCCGGCATTGTTGGCATGTATCTAAGCTACTACCTGGATATTCCTTCAGGTTCCGCGATCGTCCTGGTGGCGTTCGGGCTGTTTCTCCTGGCATTTCTGTTCAGTCCATCTCAAGGGTTATTGACGCAATCTGAGATGAAACGCCAGCTAGCCGATCGACTGCGGGGGTTAACCAGATCACCGTAAGGGCTTAATAGTAAGATCTGCTGAATGGTTTTGCTTCCCGGTTGGTAGCATACGTCGATTTATCAACGGCTGAGATCTTCAACGTGTATTGAACAGTGCAAATCTATTTGCTCGTTGGATGACTCCACTGCAACATCACAGCGTTGAGTTTCTTTTGATGTTTTATTGCCTAAGTTTACTTCAGAGCTACCGCTCCACTGCTTTCAAATCTTTAATCTCTGAGCAATATGGAGTACTATCTCAACTTCAACCTGGTCGGCGAACCACACCGCTTTCATGTAAGTCTTCCCTGGAGCAACCTCCACACCGTAAACTTCAATGCCGTTGACGCGCATCTGAAAAATGTGGTGCCAGAAGCAATATACGATCGCACTCGCAAGCTTAAACCCAGCGATCGCACTCCCGAACCTGAGAGCATTAACTTTCATAACTGGCTCCGTCAAGGGCAGACTAATCAGGACATTGCTATAAATCCCTATCAACAACAACTCGCCAGGTTAATTGGCGGTCAAATCCACCAGGCTGGCTTAACTCAGGCTGGCTACCCTTACCTGATCGTTAAACAATCGGATGCAGAAGCTTTCTTTTATGTCATCGCTCAAGCAAACCCAGAAGGTACGAACGCTGGGTTCCTGCATATTACGGAACGAACAGGAACCACTATTTAAGAACTTTTAGCTTCCTTCTGCTGGCTCCTTCAGGCACTTGTCTGAAGGATTTTTTATCTCTATGCCATGATTCCTCAGCTACATCTCCTCAATTGGGGCATGGGAGTCGAGAGCACAGCAATCCTCGTGCGTTGGCTGCTGGAGCCTCAGTCTCGTCCCTTCAATGACTTCCACAATCTGATTGTGCTAGCCGCGCAAACTGGCGATGAGATGGATGAAACCAAATATCTGTGTGAAGCTTACCTGTTCCCGTTAATGCGGAAGCACAAGGTTCGATTGGTGCAGGTTGCCAAAGCCTCTGCCAGTAAGCTAGATGGTTACATCATTCTCAGTGACACTCACCAGCCCTATGAGCTGCACATCGAGGGATACTTTCCCCTCAGCCGTGATTTACTCCAGTCTGGAACGGTGCCTCGGTTGGGACGACCTCACATTTGTG
>JAAUTN010000390.1 GCA_012031415.1 Leptolyngbyaceae cyanobacterium SM1_4_3
GTAGCAAAGACTGAGTTGATAGAAGAACGTGATGTGGGTAGGCGATCGCCACTTCCAGCACTTCTAGCCATCCGTCTATTCATACTGTCGAAGAGATTCAAGTTACTCCTGTCAAAACAAAGACTATCGCTACAGGTGAGCCTGACAAACCCATCTATAACTTTGACGGTTCCTTTGAATGGAAAATCGCCCCTACCGTCATTCTCAATACTTGGGGCGGCTTAACCATCAACCCTTTGTCACCTGATTCTCCTATCCTTGCTCTAGTTTATTTGGGTTTCCCTGACCCGCTTGACCAGGAAGGCGGGTTAGTGTTCCTGGCTAGTCAGCCAGTTCGTTCAGGCGGTGGTAGGCGGTAGGAAGTAAGGGGGAAAGTACCGCCATTATTCCAACCTTTCATCTTTCATCGCTCATCCCTTCCCTATGCCATTACGCCAGGTGTCCTTCGGAAGACGGAGAAGCGATCGCCCCCCTTTAAGCTAGAGATATGTAGCCCCAAAGAGTTAAGGCAGACTAAACGGCTGAAACAACTGCATAATAACCCCTCCGCCCTCCGCCCTCCGCCTTCCCCCTTCCGCCTCCACTTCCTCCATCCTATGAACATCTCCACCTTCCGCAATCCGGTTTTGCTGATTCACGGCATTGACGATACAGCGATTCTCTTCAATCGCATGACCACCTACCTTCGGCAGCAGGGTTGGACAGTTCACAGCCTGGATTTGATTCCCAACAATGGCAGCGTCGGGTTAGATAGATTAGCTCACCAGGTTGCTAGCTACATCGAGCAGAGCTTTGCGCCTGATCAGCCGATTGACCTGATTGGGTTCAGCATGGGCGGCATTGTTAGCCGCTATTACGTGCAGCGCTTAGGTGGAATTGAGCGGGTGCAGCGCTTCATCACGATCTCATCGCCCCACAACGGCACCTGGATGGCTTACTTTCGACCCAACTTGGGAGGCAACCAGATGCAGCGAAACAGCGCTTTTTTGTATGACCTGAATCAAGACGTGGCAGCCCTGGCGCAAATCAATTTCACCTCGATTTGGACCCCAATGGATCTGATGATTTTGCCTGCCGTTAGCTCCAGGTTGCCTGTGGGTCGTGAGGTGATTCTCTCGGTTCCCAGCCATCCTCAGATGGTGACAGATGCTAGATGTCTGAAAGCCGTCGCCGCTGCCCTGTCAGAACCGCTGCGAATGTTGCCTAGACCAGATCTCCCACTTGAGCAAATGCTGCCTCTCCAAAAATAGCGCTGGGATGACAGTAAAACTTAAACTCCAGCAGATTGAAAAACGGGTCTTCCAGGAAAAAAGTGCAGTGTTCCAAAGGAGAATCGACAAATCTGCGCTTGGGCGGCTGATGAAATTTCAGCCCGTGACGCTGTGCCCTTTCTAATAGCGCCTGCCAATCTGCCTCTGCGGTAAACACCAGTCCAAAGTGTCTGGGATAAATTCCTTTTTGTGGCGTGAGCGGTTCCTGTGTCACCTGCGCGACGATCTGGTGCCCGTAGAGGTTGAGAATGAGCGATCGCCCCCCTTCCCGTCCTGGCTCACACCCTAGCCCATCCACATAAAACTCCCGCGTCTGAGCCAAATTGCTCACCGGAAAAGCCAAATGAAATAAAGTCTGCTGCATCTAAACGTTAGATTGGGGCGACTACTCTCGGTCAATCCAATATTGAGGCTTACGCTTGTGATGTGCTACGGCTAAAATCCGAATTAAATCGCCATCAACAATACGGTACAGGAGCGAATAGGGAAATTTAGGCAAAATCAGCCGACGAATAGATCCTTGAACCACCATACCTGTAGCAGGGTAACGGACAAGGAGGTTGATTGCACTTTCTATGTCTGCTAAGTACTCTAGCCCAAGCCCCTGGCTTTGCTCCTCGTAATAACTTGCGGTGTCAAGTAGTTCTTGCTCTGCCAATGGATGAAATACAACTTCCGTCATTGCAAAGACGCACGAACTCGTTGGAATACTTCTTTGGCAGGAATACCAGAAACTTGATTGGTGTCCATTGCCTCATCGCGCTTCTCAGCTTCTTCAGCCCAACTCGCCATAATTTCTTGATCTATTTCGCTGTCTTCGCCCAATCGTTCAAGCAATCGCGCCAATAGAATTATTTGAGAATCTCTTGGAAGTGCAAGAACTTCGGCTTCAAGCTGTTCAAAGGTCATACGAATGCCCAAGCGCTTTATTACAGTTCCTTTAATTTTAATAGAAGTACGTATCACACAACCCCAGCAGTGTGAACCGTTGAAGAATTCAAATCAACAAGCCGAACGATACCGACACAATTGGTTGAGCAAAGTTGGTGTACAAGCGGATTTTTGTATAGCACTACCACAGCGCATTTTTTCAAAAACTTGACGAATTTCATCGTCCTGAAAGCATTACAGCGAAAGGCTTCTAACTTTAAGCTATTTTTCATTCCCTTTTGCAAAAGGGAATCACCAGAATGATACTCCTGTCACTGAATTCGGGTCATCTGGTTCAACATCAAACTTAAGTTGCGACTTTCTGGACTAGATAGTGAGCTAACCTGGCGCTTTTTAGTTCGTTTGTACTACTCTGTGAATATTCAAATAGTACAAGTGAACTATGAGAACCAATTATTCTCCTAATGACAAAGCTCCTAAGTCTGATAATGAAGGGTTCCAAATGCTTTTTTCGGAGAAAGCATTCATTGCTTTGTTAAAGACAGTCATATTTCTAGTCTTGTTCGCTACTCAAGGACAGAGTGTGATTAACAAAGTGGAAACGCAAATCCCATTTCTGCCCCAGTCCCAGCAAGAATATTTGCTTTAAATTAAGGAGATCGACAATGAGCCAGGACAAGAAAAATGGGAATTATGGTCGCCCACCACGTTGGGGAGGTTTACCTCTTTCTAGACCACGCTTTCCGCTAGATATAGTTGCTGAAATTGACAGAATTCGAGACCAGTTCTCTAATCCTGAAGATGCTCAACAATATATACTAGATTGTCTAAGTCGCAAAATCAAAATGCAGCGTCTAAAGCTATACGATTGTAGGGTTTCAGCCACTCCCGACATTACTGCTACAAGCGATAATGCTAGTTATGAGGAGCGAGAAATACCTCTATCATTGCTTAAGAAACCTGAAAAATCTTTTTTAGTTCGAGTTGCAGGCGATTCAATGGAAGATGCAGGAATAAGCAATGGAGATTACCTCATAGCAGAGGAGAGAGATCCATTATTTGGACACACTGAAAATGGTGATATTGTGATTGCAGTAGTAGATGATCAGCTACTTGTAAAACGTTATCGACATTGGCGATATAGACGAGAATTAATTTCTGAGAATCGAAGAAAGAATTATCCGCCAATCATTATCTCGTCAGATTCTTCACAACAGCACTCTATCTATATTATTGGGGCTTTCCAACGTGTTATAGATGAGTCACTAATTAATACAAACTAACATGAGTAATGTAGCTGTGCTGCAAAAACAGGTCGATGGTAACGTGAGAAGATCGAAACTCTTGTAGATAGCCTTCAACACCATGCTCTCCTACCTCAATCTCCTTGCCCCTTGGCTCAGTGGAATTGGACTGAACACTGTTTTGCTGGCGATCGCCTATTTCGCCCCCAAAAAGCTCCTAACTCCAGCGGGATACATTCACGCTTGGATTCTAGGAGTTCTTCTCTGGGGAACGCTAGGCTGGCGCGGTTACGCAGTGATGATGTTCTACTTCCTGGTTGGCTCTGCCGTAACGCGCATTGGCATGGCAAAAAAAGAAGCGGCGGGCATTGCTGAGAAGCGATCGGGGGCACGCGGGCCAGAGAATGTTTGGGGGTCTGCCCTGACGGGTACGATTTGTGCCCTGGCTGCCTATGTGCTTAGCTTTAGTGAATCGGCTGAAGTGCAAGCATTCGTCCCCCTGCTGCTGTTGGGATATGTGGCTAGCGTCAGTACCAAGCTGTCGGACACCTCTGCCAGTGAGGTTGGCAAAGCTTACGGAAAACATACTTTCTTAATCACTACGCTCAAACCCGTGCCACCTGGAACTGAGGGAGCCGTTAGCCTAGAAGGAACGCTGGCAGGGGTAGTCGCTTCAGTGGCGATCGCCTGATCGGTTGGGCAGTCAATTTGATCAATCCGCTAGGTGTACTGCTGTGCGTGATCGCTGCCTTCATTGCCACTAATTTAGAAAGTGTGATCGGGGCTACCCTGCAATCTAAGTTTGACTGGCTAACCAATGAAGTGGTGAATATTTTGAATACTTTAATTGGGGCGATCGCCGCTATTTTGCTGGCTTTGGGTGTTGGGGCGATCGCCTGAACAAACGATTTTTCCCACCCAATCTTAAGATGTACTGCTAGGAAAATAGTCGATCCAGAAGCTGCTCAAGGCTTATATCAAAGTGCTTTTTCCGATGTGCAGACGAATCAGTTTTGGACGAATTGCCTCATCAGAGTAATGGCAGCAAACTGCATCTCTGACTAATTCTCGTAATTCTGGAATGCTGTTAGCTTGAGTAAAAATAGATTCGCCTATCGCTTTCGCTACATAACCACCTTCAGGATCATCTTCAACTAAAAAAATAATTTCTGTCATACTGCTTTATTCTTATTCCTTTTCATTAAAATAACAGATCAATTCCTGTGACTCACACTGAGGAACCCTTATGCAGCGCGATCGCGTTCGAGCGCCAGAATTGCCCCAAAATTATCCCTGGTTGAATAGCGATCGCCCCCTCTCCCTCAAATCCTTGCGGGGCAAAGTTGTCATCCTGGACTTCTGGACATACTGCTGCATCAACTGTCTGCACGTTCTGCCTGATTTGAAATACCTAGAGCAAAAATACAAAGATTGCCTCACCGTCATCGGCGTTCACTCCGCCAAATTTGACCACGAAAAGGAGGTGGAAAACGTGCGGCAGGCAATCTTGCGCTACGACATTGAGCATCCGGTGCTGTTAGACCAAGACTTCAATGTTTGGCAACAGTACGCAGTTCGAGCCTGGCCCACGCTGATGGTAATCGATCCAGCCGGGTATGTCGTTGGCTCCGTTTCAGGTGAGGGACATCGGCAGGCGCTTGATCACCTGATTGAGCAGATGATTCAGGAACATCGGCAAAAAGGCACCGTTAATTTTGAGGAATTGAGCTTGGTGTTAGAGAAGGAGCGATCGCCCCTCACCACGCCACTTGCCTTTCCCGGAAAAGTTCTGGCAGATGCAGCCAGCGACACCCTCTTCATCGCCGATTCTGGACATCACCGCCTCGTCGTCACCCGCCTGGATGGAGTTGTCAAATACACGATTGGCACTGGAACAGCCGGACTGCAAGACGGCAGCTTTACTGATGCTCAGTTTGCTTCACCTCAAGGCATGGCGTGGGATGCAGAAACTCAAATTCTCTACGTCGCCGATACCGAAAATCACGCCATTCGTCAGGTTGACTTCCGACAGCAGACCGTTCGCACCCTCGCCGGAACCGGAGAACAAAGCCGCAATATCCGTCCTCATGGTGGCATGGCGCTGGACACTGCCCTGAATTCTCCCTGGGATTTGGTCAAACTGAGCAACCATCTGTTTATTGCGATGGCAGGCTCACACCAAATTTGGCAGATGAACCTGGAAAGCGGCATCGTCAGCACTTACGCAGGCACGGGAGCCGAATCTTGCCTGGATGGACTCGTCACCGAAGCCGTCTTTGCCCAACCCAGCGGCATTACCACCGATGGGCAAGAACTTTATGTAGCAGACAGTGAATCTAGCTCCATTCGGGCGATCGCCCTAGCTGAAATGCCCAAAGTACGAACCGTCTGCGGCAGTGGAGAACTGTTTGACTTTGGTGATGTCGATGGGCAAGGCACAGAAGCCAGACTGCAACACTGTTTAGGCGTTGAATCTGGAGCCGACGGGCAGCTTTGGATCGCAGATACCTACAATCACAAAATTAAGCAAGTCAATCTCAAAACTGGATTTTGTAGAACGGTGCTAGGAAGTGGGGTGGCAGGGTTGAGGGATGGAGGGGCGATCTCGGAGAGATACCCGCAAGGGGTCGCCACCCAATTCTCAGAACCCTCAGGACTAAGCCTTGCCGGAAATTCCCTGTACATCGCCGACACCAACAACCACACCATCCGCCGCGTTGCCCTGGATACGCTGACCGTAAGTACCCTATCCTTGCTGGACTGTGTGCGCCTAATCTTTGCTTTCCAGACTAACTGGACAAACCTACAGATTTGCTGTTTCCTTTAACCAGTCAATCACAGATGAATGCT
>JAAUTN010000068.1 GCA_012031415.1 Leptolyngbyaceae cyanobacterium SM1_4_3
CGATCGCTTTGACGAAGTTAACAGCGAACCTCCCGCTAACCAAGATGAGTGAGGAAGATTGGGACTTTGAGGATTGAGTTTGAGGAAGGCGATCGCCCCGTCAATAATGTTTAATGCTCACAAAAGCGACCCTTATCGATAAACTAATCTTAAGAATTTGCTGGGGTAGGAGGAGCAATGGCGGAATTTTCCTCATACGAAATTAAGCCGCTTAGCGACGTGACTGAAAAACATCTGTTGAAAGGGGTCAACCTTTATCTGGTTGGCATGATGGGGGCAGGCAAGACCACCATTGGACGAATTTTGGCAAAGCGGCTGAAGTATCGCTTCTTCGATACAGATGTGATGATCGAGCAGCTAGCCGGAAAATCGGTGTCTGAAATTTTTGCTGAGTCAGGCGAGGAAGAGTTTCGGCAGATCGAGACGAACGTGTTGTCAGAACTGTCAGCCTATACGAGATTGGCGATCGCCACCGGAGGCGGCATCGTGCTTCAGCGGCAAAACTGGAGCTATCTGCATCACGGTATTGTTGTTTGGCTAGACGTGCCGATTGAGCAGCTTTACCTGCGGCTCAAGGGCAACACCACCCGCCCCCTGCTGCAAACTCCCGACCCGCTACAAAAACTGCAAACCCTTTTAGAGCAGCGACAAAATCTCTATGCCCAGGCTGATGTGCGCGTCAGAATCAACGGCAGCGCCCCGCCCAGCTATGTTGCCAGTCGCGTTCTGGAAGAAATTGACAGAAAGATAAAACCTGGCGATCGCCGTTCACCGAAGTAATCTAATCCCGTTGTACGCAAGCAAACCTTAACAAGGGGCTTAAGCCCCTTGTTTCTGCGGCAGAGGTTTATCTCACATAGGCTCAAATCGAACTGGTATAAACTGCACTCAGCCCCCTTACAAATTTAGTTGCCGATGATCAGCGAAGACTACCTCGACAGCGAATACATCCAAAGAGCCGAAGCGACCCGTGTCCGCGTCTTGAGCGAAGCACTACCCTACATTCAGCAGTTTGCCGGACGCACCGTTGTCGTCAAATATGGCGGCGCAGCGATGAAAGACAGTTCGCTCAAAGCCAAAGTCATGCGAGATATCGTATTTCTCGCCTGCGTTGGCTTGCGTCCGGTCGTGGTTCACGGTGGCGGACCTGAAATCAACTCCTGGCTGAGCAAGCTGGGCATTGAACCCCAATTCAAAAACGGACTGCGGGTAACAGATGCGCCGACAATGGATGTCGTCGAGATGGTGCTGGTCGGGCGCGTTAATAAAGAAATTGTGGCGCTGATCAATCAGGCTGGCGGCTCGGCGATCGGGCTGTGTGGCAAAGATGCCAATCTGATCAAGGCACGTCCCCAAAATGATGTTGGTATTGGCTTTGTCGGGGATGTTAGCAGCATCGATGCTAGCGTGTTGGAATCACTCGTCAAGTCTGGCTATATTCCCGTCGTCTCTAGCGTAGCGGCAGATGAAACCGGACAGGCTTACAACATCAACGCCGACACGGTAGCGGGCGAATTGGCGGCAGCACTGGGCGCAGAAAAACTAATTTTGCTGACCGACACACCCGGAATTTTGCAGGACTATCACGACCCGTCTAGCCTGATTGCCAAGCTGGACATTCAGCAAGCCCGTAGTTTGATCGAATCGGGTGTGGTGTCTGGCGGCATGATTCCTAAAGTGAATTGCTGTGTGCGATCGCTTGCCCAAGGAGTCCGAGCCGCCCACATCATCGACGGACGCATTCCCCACGCCCTGCTGCTAGAGATCTTCACCGATGCCGGGATTGGCTCAATGTTGGTTGCGTCAGAGTTTATGTCGTAAACATCACCCAACCCGACTTAAAGAATCGCCCGACACGGCTAGAGACGTTCCATGAGAACCTTCTTAGAATGATGGAGGTCTGATTTATGAGAGTCATTAGTCATTGACGCAATGTGCGCCTAGAGGTTTGGATAACCCTGGTTTCCTGTGGAGCAGGCATCTTGCCTGCTTGATTTGGACGGGCAAGATGCCCATCCCACAAGGGGCACTTGAAGTTCACATTCTGTCAATGACAAACTTCAGACACCGCTTCTACTCTGCTCTTCTTCACCTTCCTCTATGCCCAGCTATTCTGCCATCACCTCAGCCGTCGTCCGCGATATCAAAGCTCGTGAAGATGCATTGCCAATTCGCAATGAAGCCTGCCGCTCTCGGTTCTATTTTCAACCTGCGCCTGCCGCCAAAACCTGTCTGTTCTTTCACGGCTTTACAGCGGGGCCGTATCAGTTTGTGCCAATGGCAGAAGCACTGTTTCGGGCTGGCTACAACGTTTTGATTCCAAGAATGCCAGGACACGGGCTGGCGGGCGACTGGGGTAAAGAGAATCCGCCGCCACTGCCCACCAAAGCCGAAGATTACCAGAAGTTTGCTTTACAGTGGCTTCAGCTAGCCCAAACTCTAGGCGGACAGATTGTGGTGGGCGGCTTGTCGGGTGGGGGCACTTTGGCAGGTTGGCTGGCTGTAGAGCGTCCTCAAGTGATTAGTCGCGCTATTCTATATGCCGCATTTCTCAGCAGCAGCAGCAAAGTCATTGATCTGTTTGTTCGTAATTTCAATTCTTACAACGAATGGGTGAATCCCAAGCCAGAGGCTGTCCGGTTTGGCTACAACGGATTCATGGTTCCGGCGCTGCGGGTGTTTTTGCTGATGGGAACGGAGATTTTGAAGCGATCGCGCCAAGCCCCGATCGCCCCCACCTTTGCCATCTCCAGCGAAAGCGATATTGCCGTAGGCAACCCTGACCATCGATCGCTATTTGAGTCGGGCATTAAATATCAGCCTAAGTGCTGGTATCAACGGTTTGACCGAGTGCTAGATATTCCGCACACGATGATGACTCAGGAGGAAGGCAACAACTACCAGAACCTGCTAATTGCGATGACCAAAGCCTACATCGAGAGCGACCTTACCTGGGCAGAGGTGGAGGAAATTGGCTATCGCATGACTCGCGGTAAAACCTTTGACATGGCAGTATCGGAGCTTAACCTGACTGCAAAAGTTTCCCGCGATATGCCCGCGATGATGACAATGGTAGATAAACGGGCGATCGCCATTTCCCGCAATCCTCGGTTTAGGGGCGATCGCTAACTGACGCGCTTAGCGTATCCGAATCGTCCGCGTGTTGACTCGCTCAGAATCAATAATCACCGGATTGATCAACGTCGAATCGATGATCGTCGAGTCAATTACAACCGGATTTCTCAACGTTGTGCCGCTGGAAGAGCAGTTCACCAACCCTGAAGTCGGACGCTCGTTTATTGGAGTCACGCCGTAATAGGGATAGCAGTAGCGCTCTGTACGAAGGATAGTCGTCCTAGACGAGTAACCATTGCGGTAATAGTCATCGTGGTAATAGTCATCGTAAATCACAGAGGGACTGACCCGAATCGAGCCGCCACCCCGAATAATGATCGTGTCAGCCAGAGCGGGAGCAGTGTTAGCCAACAGCGTTGCAGCACCCAAAGCTAGAGAACCAAGAGCCAGCGCACGCTGATGCCAACTAGAGCGAAGCGGGTTAATCGTTTGGAGCATCGGTCTACCTCAATCAGTTCAAATCAATCAAAAAGTTATCCGTTTCCAGAACCTCTCGCCTGTAGAAACGCGATTCAGTGCGCCTTCTTATATTGCGTTTTCTGCTTCAGTTCGCTTCATCCTACCCAGATCAAATCTGGATTGAATTGCATTTATGCTGCAAAGATGCAGTGAATTGCGTTTTTACAAAAGGGCAAGGATCAGCAAAAGTTCGATCGCGTTGGGTAGAGCCTGCCCTATTTCAATTTTATGTTCTCTAACCGGGGACTGCCCTAACTTAAGAGAATGTTTGAGAAGTAGCAAATGTCCCCTGTAAGGGCGTAGCATTCGGCAGGTAGACTCTGGAATAGACCCAAAATCCTTGCCCGAATGCCACGCCCCTACAGTCTTCCGGGTTACAGATTAGACTTTTCAAACATCCTCTAAAATCGGTTGCCCTTTAAAATTGAAATAGCGATCGCACCAGCCGATCCTTGATCGTATCTTTAACCAGTAAATTGTGAGTGCAGAAAACCTAGAAGCTGCTAAAGCGCAGTACCAAATGGGCAAAGCCGCCTTTGAGCGAGGGGCATACCGTCAGTCAGTTCAATCTTTAGAAAAAGCCGCCAGCCTGGTAGCCCGAAACACCCCCTTTGGTGGCGAGGTGCAAGTTTGGCTAATCACTGCCTATGATGCAGCCGGACAGCGTGAAGCGGCGATCGCCCTTTGTGAAACCGTCAGCCGCCACCCCGACTACGACACCCGCAAGCAAGGCAAACGTCTGCTTTATATTCTCAAAGCCCCTTTGCTCAAGACCCGTCCCGAATGGCTGACCCAAATTCCTGACCTGACAGCCCTGGACGAGTCTGAAGGCAGCAAAGGCGGCACAAATTACCCCGCTCCTGCTAAGCGTCCACCCCGCCCTCGTCCTCAACCCGACCCCGAACCGATCGATTTAAGTCAGGTAAACACTAAAGACAATGCTTTTATCTGGGTGGCGTTGGTGGCGATCGCCCTGACAATCGGCAGCCTGCTCTGGTTTAGCTAAGATCTAAACTGTCCTTCGTCCTTAATTCCCCCTTCCCCCCTTGAGAACACCGTGAGCGATTCTACCTTAGACCAAATTCTAAAATTAGCTGCCCCGCGAACCGAGTCGGCAGAAGTGTATTACCTGTCCAGCCAGGATACGCCGATTGAGTTTGAGAATAATCGGCTGAAGGCGCTGCAAACTAAAGCCCTAAAGGGCGTAGCGCTGCGAGTAATCTGTAACGGCAGGCTGGGGTTTGCTAGCTCAACCGACCTGACGCGCCTGGAAGATTTGGTCGATGCGGCGGTGCAGACGGCAGAAATCGGCAGTGTGGCTGAGTTTGACTTTGCCAGTGAACTGCACAGTCAGAATGGTGCGGGGGCTTCGGGCTATGTGCCGCCTGCAACTCAGGAATTAGTGGAAGTGGGCGATCGCCTCATCCAGTCTGTCCACGATTACAATTCAGAGATTCTCGTAGACGTGGGCTTTCACGTTCGCTCTGGGCAGTCAAAAATTGCGACTAGCAAAGGCGTTTATGCAGAGCGGGGCAGCCAGACGACCAGCGCCAGCATTTCAGGAAACCTGGTGCGCGGTGAAGACTTTCTTCAGGCATATAGCTACGATGTGGGGCGCGATCGCATTCCCGACTACGACCGCATCCTGGCAGAACTGCTGCAAAAATATCGCTGGGCAGAGCAAAACGCCAGCATCAGCAGCGGCGCTTTCCCGGTGCTGTTTATGCCTAGAGCAGCGGCAAGCTCCCTGGGCGGCTTATTTGAAACGGTGCTTTCGGGTCAGGTTGTGGCGCAAAAGGCTTCACCCCTGGCAGATAAAGTTGGCGAAACGCTGTTTGACTCACGCCTGACAGTATTTGAAGACCCCACGATTGGCGTTTCTGCCTGTGCCTTTGACGATGAGGGCACGCCGACGCGCCGCAAAGCCTACATCGATCAGGGCACCGTCAAAGGATTCTACTGGGATCGCCGCTGGGCTGCCCGTACCGGGACTGAACCAACCGGAAATGGCTTCCGGGGTGGGCTATCGCGTCCCGGCCCCGATATGGTGAATTTTTGCGTTGCTCCCGGCGGCACTTCTACCGAAGACCTGATTGCCAACATGGATGAGGGGCTGATTATCGATCAGGTTCTAGGTGCAGGACAGTCAAACCAGCTTGCCGGAGAGTTTTCGGTCAACCTCGACTTGGGCTACAAGGTGGAGCAGGGCAAGATTGTCGGTCGCGTCAAAAACACAATGGTTGCAGGAAATATTTTTGAAGCCTTTCAACATCTGGCTGACCTGGGCAACACGCCAGAGTGGGTCGGAGGAGGGGCTTATCTGCCGAGTATGCTGTTTCAACAGCTAGGAGTCGCCGCCCGACAGGGATAGGGTCTATTTGGAATGACTTAGGGGGCTAAGGTCTGCGACTTCTCGGAGAAGTCGCAGATCTCGACACTCGTTTTTCGCTTATTTCAGTGCCATTTGGCTTAAGCCCCCTGTTGGCGTGGCGATCGCTCATGAGTCCGCTCCAACCAGATTGCTCGATCGCTGCTTTTCACTGACTACATCCTACTGCCAATATCTTGTAACCGATTGAACTGCTGTACTAAAAATGGCACTCGATCGAGACTCTGCCGATAATTCCAGGCATAGGAAATAATGGCGTAAATATCACCAGTTTTGACTTCTAGAACAGTGACGGTACGAATCAATATTGCGGTAAATGCAGCGACAATAAAAACCTCAAACAATCCCCAAGTCAGCGCTTCAGCATCAGATAGTTTGATTCTCCATTTAGCTAACAGATGATAGTGACATTGAATCAGGTCTGATCGTTGTTGACTCAGCGTATCAACTTCACACTCTAACTGATCGTTAAGCTTCTGGTGCAGCGATCGAGTTTTGTAGAAATAAACATAGTTCACGGCGTAAAGCGGCAGCAAAAGCAGGAGACAGTAGAAACTGATTTGAAAGTCATAAAGCAACAGCATGATTAATGCCCCTGTAAACCCAAACAAAGCGTTGATGATTTCTGGAACGTCGCGCTCAAAAAAGTCGATTAGCTCTCGTGAGAGTGACGATCGCGCTGCAAGTTGCGAAAGCGAAACTCCTTGCTTTGTTTGCTCTAGAACCGTCGTTACCGCGAGATAGGTGTAAATTCGAGTAAAGGCACGAGTATCATAGCTTTGGCGAAATACACCTGTCAGCGCATGAATCAACCAGGCAGCCGCAAAGGGAATCAGGCTCGTGTAAGACTGAGCGAGTAATCCATTAATCGCAATTCCGATTGTCAATGGGTGGGTCAGTTCAAGAAAGTTCTCCAGCAATGTAAGTCCATAAGTCAGCAGAATCGACCAGCGGTGCCTGGAGAATATCTGGTTTAAGCTGCTTTTTAGAGTTGTACTCATTGGTGTTGTGAGATGAATGTTGAACGTTTGCCCGATCGCAACGGCAACGATCGGGCAAACCAGTCAACTGCTAACGGATGGGGTGAATATTCAGTTCCACTTGCCATTTGGATAGGGGTTTATCCCATACTTCTTCCCACCTTTGAGCAAACAAAGATTTTGCGGTGCGTCCCATTTCCAGCCCTTGCGCGATCGCTTGGATTAATTTGGGCAACTCCTCAGGAGCTAGCAACGTGCTAGAAATCAAAGCATTAGCAACCAGCATCGTGGCGAGTGGATAGGGGAACTGCGGCAGGTGAAACGCCTGTAGACCAATTTCACCAACCGAAGAAACATCAAACCCAGTCACAATATGCCAGATGTCGTGGGTTTGACTGAGCCGAGCTTCGACATAGCTGGCATCTGAATCAATCTTCATGTGAGAGTACAAATCGGGATCGAACCCCTGAGCTTTCATGCGAGTGGCATAGATGTGTCCGAGGGAATCAGGCGGATAGTTCAACAGCTTGTCTAAATTGTGAGGCGGAGACATATAGCGGTCTCGAATCAAGGCAGCAGACTCTGGATGAGACTTTAAAGACTGAGCAGCCCGATCAAACGCAGGCGTTTCTATCAGTGCCGCAGTCAACTCTCCAACTGGCTCTAGGGTTTCATCTCCAGTCAACATTGTTGTAAAGGCTTTCAGAATAGTTAACAGTTGGAAATGAATCTGGTGTTGGATTTCAGCGTCAGACGGTTGATTGAGCAAGTTCAACAAGTTCATAGGTTCTAATCTCCGAAGTAGTTTAAATCGAGCGCTCGTTATCAAAAAATCACAGAGATTTCTGCATTTGTTAACGTGGATGAGCGAGAAGCGTTAGGCGATCGCGCCCCTATTTTTCTCGAAGTAGGCAATCAGCATTTGCATCAGCAAATCGATTTGTTCGGCAAACGAGAGTTGATCACTTCCAACTTGTTCAATTAACACGCCGTTGATCAGCGTCCAAACAAATCGAGCAGTTTTTGGCGCTTGAATACCGAGTAAATCAGTCATGCTTTGCTGATAGCGATCATCTACCTGTTGAAAAATTGGGTTTGCTTGAATTTCTTTTGCATCGTTGTGCTGATAGAAATCAATCCAGATGATCGCCTGCTTAATGAAATGCGCTTCATGCTCAATCAAGATCTGACCTAATGCCTCAATCCGCTCAGCCAGAGTTTCCCCTGTAGCTTGTTTCAGCAAAAGGACATCTTGGCGGCTAATCTCATCGACTAGCTGCTCAAACAGCACTTTTTTACTAGGAAAGTAGTAATATAGCGCCCCAGTCGAAACGCCAATTTCTTGACAAAGCTGGCGCGTCGTCACATTTGCGTACCCTTTCTGAGCAAACAGATCGAAGCATTGAAACAGAATCTCTCTTCGCTGCTTTTCCACATCAACCACTTTAGGCATGGTGATTTATTCCGAACGCTCGCTCTAGAATAACTGTAGCAAGTGCCCGTTGTCAAGAGCCATGAAGAAGACATGATCGCCCCTATAGTGAAGCAATCGAACGTTCCGGCTGAGCGACTGTAAGTAACCTGCACCAAGCACAGACTAACTTTGCCAGTCCATTGCGCCGGGTTACTATGCCGCTGCTATAACTTCAATGAGTAATGATGGAATTCCTCATCTTTGCAGTACCCAAGCGATTCATAAAGAGACTGAGCAACAATATTAGAAGTCTGCGTTGCTAAAGAGATTCGGATCGCTCCTGTTTGTCTTACAAAGTCTTCTGCTGTACTTAATAACAATTTTGCGACCCCCTGCTTTCGACAGGCTTGCTCCACAAATAAGTCGTTCAAAATCCAAACACGCTTCATTGACACAGAAGAAAAACTGGGATAAAGCTGTGTAAATCCAACTATGTGCCCGTTATTACTTGCCACAAATATGATTGAATCGCCTTTGTGGAAACGATCTTGGAGAAATCTCCTGGCAGTTTCAAGATCTGAGGGTGAGCTGTAAAAACGCGATATTGGTCAAACAACTGCGACACCGCTTCAAGATGCTCCAAACGAGCTTGAAAAACTTCCATCCGCTATTCTCAAAGACCACTACTTGAATAATTTAGCGTCGAGCGCACCAATTAAAACTTCTAGAATACTAACCTACAAGCAGCTTATGCCCTGTAGTCTATGGAAGAGAGTCAGGGTAAAGGGAGTGGGGTTTGGAGTATGCTCTATCTAATACCAATTTGATTTGAGCTTGAGCAGAATAAATCCTTGTGGAACAAGGGGCTTAAGCCCCTTGCTAAGGACAGCTTCACAAAGAATGGGTATAAGCTTCATAGCGATCAACTAACCTAGAATCCTTCCATGCGGAGATCTTCTCGGTCTACATCTGCCTCGCCTCGCCCCAGAACGCTGAGAACCTTGCTCCGAGTTCTAGTGCGGCTGCGGGTATTCTGGATTATTTTGATTGCAGCCTTGTTTCTCTCAGGCTGCGTTAAGTACGACGTAGGCGTTCATTATGATGGGCAGAATGGCGGGGAGATTGTGCAGCACGTACAGTTGAGCGATCGCCTCACTAATTTCAGCGATGCCGCTCAGGACTGGCTTCGCAGCGTTGAATCGCGCACCAAGCAGCTAGGCGGACGGGTCAAACGGCTCTCAAATCAGGAACTTTTGGTCAGAATCCCGTTTAACAATGGAGCAGATTTGGAAGCTAAGTTTAACCAGTTCTTTCAACCTGAGACAGAGCCTTCTGTCGCTGATTCTGAGCCGAAACTGGACTTGCCCAAGCTGACTTCACATCTAACGTTGACCGAGCGAAACTTGCTGCTGCTAGAGCGCAACCGCCTTAGCTTTGATGTGGATTTGCGATCGCTCGGTGTTCTCTCTGCCAACGGCAATCTTCTAGTCAGCCCTGGCTCTCTCCTCGATCTAGAATTTAGCCTCAACACTCCCTGGGGTGCCCGCAGCGACAATTCCTCTAGTCAAGCTGTGCGTCAGGGAAATCGTCTGACCTGGAACCTCAAGCCAGGAGAAGTAAATCACCTGGAAGCTGTTTTCTGGATTCCTAGCCCCCTCGGAATGGGGACGGTGGCGATCGCCCTACTCGTAATCAGCGGCAGTTTTGTAAAGTCTCTCCTGGAACCCCAACCCGAAGCTCCAATTATCGAATCGACCCTGGAAGGATAGCCCCAGACCCTCTCTCTACTGCCAGGGAGAAAGCGGACGGCGATGGCGAATATCTAAACTATCTGCCAGACCCGCTTCACCCCAATCTAGGGAATGGCTTTCCTCATGGGAGACGTGCAGAGGTTCTTCAGCAGCAGATTGCACGGCAGCGGGTTGGGTTGGTGTAGCGCCGGGGCGAGAAGTTGGAGCGATCGCCCTGCCTGGAGACACAACCTGAGCAGCGGGTAGAGATCGAGGATTTGTACTGGAACGCTTGACTGGCTTGCGGGGTCCAGGAACTTGTCTGAGTCGCTGAGAAACCATCAGAGAGGCAACGGCACAGCTAAAGGCGATCGCCCCAAACGACCAGAGCGGTAAGGAGTCTTTGCCTGATGCGGCAGGTGTTGGGGCAGGCGCGGATGCGTCGGGCGATACGACAACGGGCGGTTCCTGAATCGGCTCACTCACGACAAATTCAGGATTGAGCAAGAAGCTGGAGAGGGTGACGCTAATCAATAGCAGCAACAACGTCCACAAACTTCCCCAAAGGAAGAAGGGATGGCGGCAGAATGACTGTATCAGCATGGCAAAGTCTAATTTGCCCTGACCTGCGGCTGGAAGAATGAGATGCTCCGCTGTCTGGTCGGCTATCTGATTGTGAACTTGATCTTTTTCCATCTCTACCTCAGCCGCGCAGAGCCAGATTGTTCGTAACCTGCTTAGTTCGCACTGGTCACAATCTGATTTGCTGTGCGGTGAGTCGCGGAAGGCTCAAATGTTACCGCGCTCCAGTGCAAGCTGAATCAGCTGATCGACCAGTTCTGGAAAGGCAACACCACTGGCTGCCCAGAGCCTCGGATACATACTAGTTTCTGTGAATCCAGGCAAGGTATTAATTTCGTTGATCAAAACTTCGCCCGTTGCTTCAACGTAGAAGAAGTCTACCCTGGCTAGCCCTGCTGCATCAACTGCGGCAAATGCTCTCAGTGACATTTCTTGAATTTGTTGGGCGATCGCCTCTGGCAAAGGTGCGGGAATCGATAAACCCGCTAAACCTTCAGTATATTTAGTTTCATAATCATAAAAATCGCTCTCATAGGTGATTTCACCGACGACGGATGCTCTAGGCTGGTCGTTTCCGAGGACGGCGCATTCGACTTCACGGGCGGTGACTCCGGCTTCGACGACGAGGCGGCGATCGTAGCTGGCGGCGCTATCCAGGGCGGCTTCGAGTTCGGGGCGCGATCGCACTTTAGCAATTCCCACTGAAGAGCCTAAGTTGGCAGGTTTGACGAAGCAGGGATAGCCCAGCGTTTGCTCAATTTCGTCACACAGTTTTGGGAAGACGCAGGGATTTGACCAGATTTGCGAACGGTTGACGGCGACGTATTTGACCTGGGGAAGTCCAGCCTGGGCAAAGACCATTTTCATGGCGATTTTGTCCATTCCCAGGGCGGAGCCAAGGATGCCTGAACCGACGAAGGGAACTTGCATCAGTTTGAGCAATCCCTGAACGCTGCCGTCTTCGCCGTTTGGCCCATGCAAAATCGGAAACCATACGTCTACGTCGGCGACTTGGGCGGGAGACTGCCAGCGCAGTTTTTGCGAATCGGTAGTTTGAAGGGTACCTGTAGGATTTTCGACGGCGGTTTGCTTTTCGTCGAGTAAGGCGGGGTCGGATACAGATTTTAGGGGGGTGCCGCTTTCGAGAACTTGCTGGGCGATCGCTGCTCCTAGCCAGCGACCATCTTTTTGAATGTAGACGGGGTTGATCTGATATTTGTCGGTGTTGGCACCCGAACTGAGGGCTTGGGCGATCGCCTGGGCAGATCGAATTGAAACTTCATGCTCTCCTGAACAGCCGCCAAATAGTAGCCCGACTCGCAACACCATAACCCTAAACTCCTGCCACTTGTTGTTCTCGAATGGCACTGAAAGGGGCTAAGATCTGCGACTTCTTCGAGAAGTCGCAGATCTAAACGCTCGTTTTCTACTTAGTTCAGTGCCATTGCGTTTCAATCTAATTACGCAGATAGCGTATCATAGGCTGTTTTGTTTCTTGTTTGCTAGATCACCTGATTCTGAAACCTTTTTCAGATCCCTTGTGGGATAAGCATCTTGCCGTCCATTTTCTTAACTCTAGTTTTCAGCCGAATCTTTTTCTGGGGGCTTGCCCCCAGACCCCCACTGGGGGACGAAGCGCGTCCCCCAGACCCCCTCCGCAAGGGACTGGAGTGGGTGGCATGACACGCTTCGCATCGGTGGGCGACAAGTATTGCTGTCCTGGCAAAATTTCTAGTCAGCCAACGGTACGACTGTTGTAGAAACTTGGGCGATCGCCTTCATCCCTCATCCCTCATCCCTCATCCCTCATCCCTCATCCCTGCTATAAAATGTCTCAGGGTGTCGAGTACTGGTTTTGCAAAAAATGCTCATGGCAGTAGTTCCGCTACCACTAATCTGGGTTGACGATGACACAAAAAATTAAGGTTGTTGATTGGCTGAGTCGGGTTTTGGTGTTCGGTTTGGCGATCGCCTCACCACAAGTTGCTAAAGCATCGGGCGAAATTCGCGTGACGCAATCGAACGGCAATGTGGTTGCTGAACTGTCCTATAGCGGAGAAGTTTTGGGGGCTGAGCCGTCCCAGTTTGCTAACTTTCGGCTGCGAATTGTCAGAGCGGAACAAACTTTGATTGATCAGGATCTCGTGACTGCTCGCAGCACTTACGGCAATCCGTCAAATTTGCAGTCGTCTGGTAATCGCCCTTTCCCTGAATCACTCAAGGTTGTAGACCTTAATCAGGATGGCGAACTGGAGATTTTGTTTGATTTCGGCGATCGCCCCGGTGGTTGCTGCACGTATACCCAAATCTATCGCTATGACCCTGAGCAGCAAACCTATTCCTATACGGAGCATTTTTGGGGGTATGCGGGCTATCGGCTGCGCGATTTGGATGAGGATGGGGTGCCAGAATTTTTGTCCAACGATAATCTGTTTGCCTATCCGTTTGGCTTTCCGTCGGTTGAAATGTCGGAACAGCTTCAGGAAAGCAGCTATTCACCCAGTGTTTTGCCGTTGAGGGTGTTGCAATACCAGGATGGCAGAATGGCTGATGTGACGCGCCAGTATCCACGAGAGGTGGGTAGCCATGCTTACATTCTCTGGTCACACTACTGGCAGCGCCAAAGCAGCGGAGATGCCAGCGTTAGAACAGACCCGACGATGAGATCGGTCTGGGCAGCGTACCTGGCAAACAAACATCTGCTGGGACAGGCACAGGAAGGTTGGCAGATGGTGGAGCAGGCTTACCAGGGAAGCGATCGCCAACAGTTTTTCAACAATCTCCGCACTCTTTTGCAGCAAAATGGCTATGCTCAAGAGTCATAGCACGGGTATTAGGTCTGCGACTTCTCAAAGAAGTCGCAGACCTGGGCGCTCAAAGAAGCTGCACTTGGCGATCGCACCTAGCTATTTCAGCGCTATTCGTCTTGATTAAGAAACCCAGGTAGATTTGGGAAGCAAACAGTGAATATTATTTGCTCCAGGCTCTAATCTGCCAACACGAGCATCTAGCGCCAAACTAGACAGAGAGTAGGCATCGAGTGCCGTTAATCCTTTCTCTTCCTGAATTCGTTCAATCAGAGCTAATGCGGATGTGTTCATTGCCTCCATTGCATCTGCATTGGTGGCATAAGTGACATAGTATTCGTCAGTATCAGCTTGAGGTAAAGAGGATAAAACTGGGCTGTCTTCCTTAGGCAACATACAGTAAATGCCCTTCAGTTGGTTCACCACTTCGGCTACTCGGATATCTCCGTAATCAGTCATATACTGACGGGCTTCACGACTGCTCAATCCTTTCCACTCTGCCAAGAACTTGAGGGTTTCTTCCTCCATGATTCCTATGGCAATGTTCATGTCACGGTCGTAGCCCAGAGTCATCCAATGGGTCGGAGACTCGATTCTCGGCCAGGTTAAAGATGTACCTTTGAGAACTTCGACCGTCAGATTTAGTTCATTAAAAGCGGACTCTACTGCGGTTAGGTTAATTTCACCATTGCCCTGCACAGCATGGGAATCGCCTGACCACAGTAAAGCTCCTTCTACAAAAACTGGAATATAGACCGTAGTGCCCTCTACCATTTCCCGGCAGTCTAAGTTCCCACCGAAGGGACCAGGAGGAACTGTGCTGTACTGACCGCTCTCTTCACGGGCAACTCCCAAAATTCCAGGGAAGGGGCGCACCGGTAATTCAATACCGGGTAAAAACTCAGTTACACCTCGTACCAAATCAAGATAGAAGTGTTTGGCTTGCGCTTCAGGGAAAAGGGTTGGAAACTGTCCTAGATTTAACTCACCTGGCAAGTTCCAGTTAGTGCCGTAGGTACGAGGTACGATTCGATTAATCTTAACTTTAAGGACATCTCCAGGCTCTGCCCCTTCAATAAAAACTGGACCCGTAACGGTGTGGGGTCCTCGTCCTGGGTTGTCTACGCGCAGTCGCGTAATTTCTTCAATGGGAACTCCTGGCAAAATCTGATTTTGGGAAGCCATCATCGTTTCAAGAATGATGGTTTCACCTGACTTAATTCGGGCACGGGGGGGTTCAGCATTGTTAAACCAACCCCACTGCACCGTTTCGTCTGTAGCAGGAAGAAGGTAAACTCCACCCTGATACTGCCCAACAAAACCTTCTTGCAAAGCTTGAATTTCTTCTCGCTTGGAGTGAGCCGATTGAGCACGAACCCTGGTTGTGTGCAACAGAGAAGCCGTTGCAGCAGTGGCAGCGCTACCCAATAAAAAGTTGCGGCGATTCACCATAGTTTAGAAGTCAGGATTAGAATACTAGCTTTAGCCAGGTTTCATTATTCACAAACTGTGAAAACCAATTTAGTAGCCGTTTATACCAAAAATCATTGATTTTAGTTATCTAAAACCTGGAGCGGCGCATTTCTTGTAATCCGTTTAAGATTGCCGCAATCAGCTATTGGCTAATATTGGCTAACTGCTGTTTGAGGTGACGGATAGCAGCACTGGTGTTACGTTGGTAGCGATGTCAAGACAGCGGGCGATCGCCCCACCACATCAAACCCTGGGGAATAGATGCTCTCACCTTGCAGTTGATAAGTGACTCCTTGCAACTGATAAATCAACACCTGCTGCCGTTTGAACAACCACACTTCCGGAACGCGATAGGGCAAATAATCCTGCACATCAGAATAACTGGTGACATCAATTTCTATCACCAAATCAGGTGGCGGATCTCGTCTCCAGTCAATCCGCTTCTTACCCAAAACCGCTTCCCAATTGTTAATGTAAAAGCAATAATCTGGCTCAATACCGCTCTCTTCTGGCAAAAACATAGTAACGGGCGTAAACGCATCATATTCTCGCCCATCCTGATCTAAAAGCGCCTTCACAATATCTGCAAGCAGGTTGGCATCTTTTCCATGCAAAGGAGACATGAGCAACACTTCTCCATCGCGGTATTTGATCCGAGGAATTGACCCATCTCCCCGCTGCTCACAAAGGCTTTGATACTCTTGCCAGGTCGCAAGCAGCCGCACCACAGAACCGGGAGGTAGTTGAATTTTGTCAGGGGAAACCAGAGCATACATTGGTTTAATCCTCCCAGTTGCAGACGGAAGATACTGGAATCATAATTCTTTCAACGCCAAGTTGGTTTGATAAGCGATCGCCCTCCTTAACCTAAAATATAGGCACTCTATGTTTCTGTCCTATGCTTACAGCTTCACAATCCCCCATTGAAGTAGTCCACTTATCAGGAATTAGCTGGCAGACCTACGAAACACTTCTAGAAGAATTGAGCGATCGCCGTTTCCGCCTCACCTACAATCGCGGCAATTTAGAAATCATGACTCCTTCCCCTGAACATGAGCTGAATAAAACACTCATGGGACGTTTTGTTGAAACACTGGCTGAAGAAGCTAACCTTTCGGTTTATCCA
This sequence comes from Leptolyngbyaceae cyanobacterium SM1_4_3, assembly GCA_012031415.1. GTDB lineage: Bacteria > Cyanobacteriota > Cyanobacteriia > Elainellales > Elainellaceae > JAAUTN01. The sequence goes on from JAAUTN010000068.1 coordinate 16,096, forward strand.
TTAGGCTCAACGACCTTTAAGCGTCCAGAATTGAGTGGTGCAGAACCCGATGAATGTTTTTACTTTCGTAATATTGCTGTGGTGCGAGGCAAGAAGCGCCTGGATCTAAACACAGATCCGGCACCCGATTTAGTGGTTGAAATTGATATCACTAGTGGTTCTGGCGATCGCCTCCAAGTCTATGCAGATCTGGGTGTAGCAGAAGTTTGGATCTACAACGGAGAATCTCTGGTGATTAAACAATTGCAAAATGATACTTACATCACTTCCCAAACCAGTCACTTTTTCCCAAATGTGCCAATTCCAGAAATTACTGGTTTTCTTCAGCAGGCTGAGACTGTTGATTATCTGGAGTTAGTGAAGATCTTTCGACAGTGGGTGAGAAAACAGATTGAGGAGTGAGGAGCGATCGCTAAGAAGATAAGTATTCTTGAGGCTATTTAAAGCAGAAAATTCACGGTTCTGGCTCCGATTGGGCATTAGAACTATCGGGTTCTGCAAGAGCCACCTTGATACACTTGTATACTCCTTGCCAATCTCGTTTTGATAATTGCCCAACACGAACTAAGTTGGTAGAACGAGGCATCGTCACAATAAAACTTCGGAAGACAGATGCAACTCGTAAACCTGCTGCTTGCCAATCTTGAAGGATGTAATCGGTTACGCCTAATCCAGTTGTTCGAGTCGTGATTAAGCCAACTATGACATCAGGACGATTTGCATGATACGTTGTTGAAGATAGGACAACAGCAGGGCGACGCTTAACACCTGTAACGCCAGGAAAATCGACAGTGACAATATCTCCTGGATTGAAGGTCACTCGGCTAACTCCTCATTTTCAGGATAGCCTGTTGCAGCATACTGCAACGAAAAACTAACTAGGTCAACTTGGTCTTGCTCTGTCCATGTATCGCTTTGATCAACAAAATCAGCATCGTGCTGCACTAGATTATTAAGAATCAACGTTGCTAATTGTAATCGCTCCGCTGGTGACAAAGTGCGAATAACTTGGGTATAAATTTCCTGGATAGCGGCTGACATAGGTGATCCTCCTATCATCTATCCTAATTCATGCTCATGGTTGCTACCTTCCAAAGATCTCTCAAAGTAAGATTGATAGGAGGTGTAGGAATTTGTGTAAGCTGGAAAATCTCAATATAGCGTCAGCATTAGCTGTTTTCGATAATCTTTCGTTAGCGGATAGTCATCTCCGAGCAGGTCAAAAATGGCAATCATGGCTTTTCTCGCGCCATCGTTTTTATATTTGCGATCTTTACCGACGATCGCCAAAAACCTTGCAGCGCCGCTTCATAGTTTTGCTCTAGCGCCAGCTTATACCAATTCTTTATGAAGTTGTGCTGAACAAGGGGCTTAAGCCCCTTGTTCCACCAGGGTCCATTTTGTGCAAGCTCAAACTAAATTGGTATTAGAGGCATCTGAGAACTGCTGGTCTAGCTCAGACTCAATCACCGGATTGTCAGATTCTTGCTGAAACTGAATCATCGCTCTGATTGCCTGCGCTTCTGCAAAATAGCCTTTCTCATGTTCTTGAATCGTTGCCAGCATCTTTTGGGCAGGCTCTAACTGATTTACACTCAGCAAAAATTTGGCAGCTTCTAGAATCAGCTTGCGGTCTTCGGGATACTGTTGAAAGAGCTGGTCAAACTGCTGTTTTGCCTGGGCAGGGTTGTTTGTGGCGATCGCCCCCCTCACTCTTTCCAACCCCAATTCCAACTCTGACTTCAGCCCAAGCTGAGCCAGCAATTCTCGAATTTGAGCTTCTGGCAACATACCAACAGAGGCATTGCTGATTTCGTGACTCACTATTCACACATCGGGAACGCCTTCAATCCTATGAGCTTTTACTAGCTCTGGGCTTTGCGCTATGCACATACCTTAGGAAATGGTTTTGTGTGGAAGCCGCCCGCTCAGCGGAGACTTCCACACAAAACCGTCTTCATCAAAGCGCGTAGCATTTTCAAAACACGATTCCTAGCCTGTATGACTAATAGCTATGGCTTTTGATTCGGGTTGCAGGATTTCAGTCAAAATTGAAGCAGGACGCTGACGATACGGCCAGGCAAAGGCATGGCGAAAGGCGGCTTCTTGACAAGCCTGTAATTCCTCAAAACCAATCACATCGTGGGTTAGCAGACTCTCATACTCAAACGGCAGGCGCATATTGTGCAGTCCGGCGTTGTCGGTGCAGATGGCAATATCAACCCCGGCTTCAAAGCAGCGATCGAAAACCAGCTTAAGCTGATGAATGCTCTCCAGGGTGCCAGTCTTCAAGTACGTTGTGGGGCAAACTTCCAGGCATTGGCCCCGCTCGGCAATTTCGCCTAATAGCTCTGGGTGCCGCAGTGGAATCTGAATGCCGTGCCCGATTCGCATCAGGTAGGGCAAAAGCTCTGGGTAGCAGCCTTCGGTCGTTTCATACAGGTGTCCGGTGGTGTTTAGCCCCAGCGATCGCGCATAGTCATACAGTTCCACAAATTCATCCAGCCGCTCGGCATAGTGAGCATCCCCACCTGCTAAATCGATTCCACAAACGTATTGCTTCATCTGGGCAGCGAGAGTGGCGATCGCCCGATTCACCTCATAGGGCAACCGCGAATGCATACACAAAATCTGACTCGTCACAATCGGATAATCGCCCAACTGACTCGCCCGCCCGACGATTTCCACGATTTGAGTCATCTGGTCAATCCGCTCAGACTGACTCAACTGATCCGACGTGCGGAGATAAGGCGTGTAGCGTAGCTCCAAATAAGCCAAATTCTCAAAAATATACGCCCCTCGCATCAGCCGATAGACAAAGTAAGGCAGCGTCTCATCCGTCTGGACGCTCTCTACCAAAGTGTGCAGTTCCAAATATTCGTCTAAAGTCTTGCGCGGGCGAGTGTAAAATTCCTCAAAAGCTCCATATTCATCAAACTGTTGAGCCAAGTCAGAGCGATTGCGCTGAAAATACCGCCACAACACGCGGGGCACAACAGAACCACCTAAGTGGCGATGTAGCTCAGCATATAAAGCCACAGAAACCTCTCTTCGTGAAAGTTGACAGTAGTGACATCCACTGTTGATAATTGTAGTTTGTGTGAACTTTAGAAACTGATAATCCCTTGGCTAACGTCGTTGTAATCGGGGCCCAATGGGGCGATGAAGGAAAAGGCAAAATTACGGATTTGCTGAGCAAGTCCGCAGATGTTGTGGTTCGCTATCAAGGCGGTGTCAACGCTGGACACACCGTTGTGGTTAAAGATCAAACATTTAAGCTGCACCTGATTCCCTCTGGCATCCTCTACCCCGACACACAGTGCATCATCGGTTCGGGTACAGTCGTCGATCCAAAAGGGCTGATCGAAGAGCTAGATCAGCTAGAAGCACTGAATATTTCTACAGAAAATCTATTGATTTCAGAAACGGCTCACGTCACAATGCCCTATCACCGCTTGCTTGATCAGGCCTCTGAAGAGCGGCGCGGTAGGCACAAAATCGGCACAACTGGACGGGGAATCGGTCCAACTTATGCCGACAAGTCCGAGCGGACTGGCATTCGCGTCATTGACCTGATGGATTCAGAAGGTCTGCAAGAGCAATTACGGTGGACGATCAGCGACAAGAATGTCATTTTAGAAAAGCTTTATGAACTGCCGCCGCTGGATGCTGATGCAGTCATTGCAGAATATCTAGGTTATGCTGAGCGACTGCGCCCTCATGTGGTCGATAGCTCTCTCAAAATTTACGACGCGGTGCAAAAGCGGCGAAATATCCTATTTGAAGGGGCACAGGGAACTCTGCTCGACTTAGATCACGGCACTTATCCCTATGTCACGTCTTCAAATCCGGTCGCGGGTGGGGCCTGTGTTGGTTCTGGTGTTGGCCCAACCATTATCGATCGCGTGATTGGCGTTGCCAAAGCTTATACAACGCGAGTAGGAGAAGGTCCCTTTCCCACTGAGCTAAATGGCAGAATGGGAGAGTTGCTGTGCGATCGCGGTGCAGAATTTGGCACCACCACTGGACGCAGACGGCGCTGCGGCTGGTTTGATGCGGTCATCGGTCGCTATGCCGTTCGGATTAACGGCTTAGACTGTTTGGCGATCACCAAGCTGGACGTGCTGGATGAGCTAGAGGAAATCAACGTCTGCGTTGCCTACGAAATCGACGGACAGCGCTGCCACGACTTCCCTGGCAATGCCCGCGCCTTTGCCCGCTGCAAGCCAATCTACAAGACGCTTCCCGGTTGGAAACAGTCTACCGACCACTGCCGATCGCTAGATGACCTGCCCCGTCAGGCGCTTGACTACCTCAAGTTCTTAGCAGAACTGATGGAAGTGCCGATCGCCATTGTGTCTTTGGGAGCCAGCCGTGACCAGACGATTATTGTAGAAGACCCCATTCACGGTCCCAAGCGGGCGCTGCTTTACAGCAACGGGGCTGCTCAGACTGCCCAAGTCTAAGTTTGTCAGATGTTCGGATCGCTTAATTTTCGGATCGTTCAGTTTACAGTCATAGACCCAGTTAGGTTACTCGTATGGAACTCACAGTTGAATGTCAAAAGCGTGCCCCTGGTAGCAAAGCAGGGGTACTGCGGCGCGAGGGGCGGATGCCAGCCGTACTCTACGGGCATAAGGGCGCAGAATCGATTTCGCTGACCCTGGATGCCAAAGACGCTGAAACGCTAGTTAGAAAAGCCTCTATCAACAACACCTTAATTCAGGTCAAGGTGCCTGACATCCCCTGGAGCGGCAAAGCGCTGCTGCGGGAAGTGCAAACTCACCCCTGGCGCAGATCGATCTATCACATCAGCTTTTTCTCTATTGCGGCTCAGTCCAGTGTTGAAGTGACTGTGCCAATCAACTTTGTGGGTGAAGCCGTTGGCGTGAAAATGGGCGGTGGCGCTTTGGATACAGTTTTAACTGAGTTGCAGGTACAGTGCGACCCCGAAGCCATTCCAGAGACGATTGAAGTAGATGTATCAGATTTCCAGATTGGCGACTCAGTTCATGTGAATGAATTAAAGCTGCCCAAAGGGGTTGTGGCAGTGGGTGAGCCAGATCGAGTGGTTGTTTCCGTGTTGGCTGGGCGTGGCCCGTCCGGTGATGACGGTGCAGATGAGTCTGCTTCAGCTTCCGAATAGGATGACAAGCGATCGCCAATTGACCTAAATTAGTCACTTAGCCAGGGAAACATCCCTGGCTTTTTAATTGCAGCCCATTTTTTAACCTCTTCAACGTACAACCTACCTGCCAATCCTATGTCCGATTCCAAGCTCCCGCCCGTGATCCAGCAGATGATGCAGCCCAATTTTTACCCGCATTCGGTGCAGGAGCCAATCCAACTCATTCAAACGCACATTTCCTATGTGCTGCTGACGGGGGAGTATGCCTACAAGCTCAAGAAACCGCTAAATTTTGGCTTCCTCGACTTTTCTACCCTGGAACAGCGTCACCATTTTTGCCTAGAGGAACTGCGGCTTAACGAACGCGGCGCACCTGGCATTTATCTAGAGGTGCTGCCCATCAGTCAGATTGGCGATCAGCTTCACTTAGGCAATGAACAGTCACCTGTAGAGTACACCTTAAAAATGCGGCAGTTCCCTCAAGAAACGCTGCTAGACCATATGTTTGATCAGGGCAAACTAACTGAGGAATTGTTGGTCGAGTTGGCAAAGGCGATCGCCACCTTTCACGCTAACTCGCCCACCAGCGACTACATCCGCAAATTTGGTGAGGTCGCTCAGGTGCGACAGGCGTTTGATGAAAACTACGAGCAAACCGAACGCTACATCGGCATTGCCCAAACGCAGAAGCAGTTTGACGAAACCAAAACCTACACCGATCGCTTCTTTCAAGAGCAACAAGATTTATTTGTTCAGCGAATGCAGCAAGATCGAATTCGCGAATGTCACGGCGATTTGCATCTTGGCAATATTAGCTTTTGGCAGAACAAGCTATTTTTATTTGACTGCATCGAATTCAACGAACCATTTCGCTTTGTAGACGTAATGTATGACGTTGCTTACATTGTCATGGACATGGCAGTTAGAGAACGTCCTGACCTGGGTGCGCTATTTCTCAACACCTACGTAGAGCAAACAGGCGACTGGGAAGGCTTGCGCGTCTTGCCTATCTATATCAGCCGCCAGACCTATGTGCGAGCAAAAATCACCTGTTTTTTGCTAGACGATCCCGCTGTTCCTGAAGAGTCTAAACAGAAGGCCAAAAAAACCGCAGCACTTTACTACCGTTTAGCCTGGGAAAACGCCCATCCGCAGCAGGGCAAGCTGATTCTCATGTCGGGCTTGTCGGGTTCTGGCAAGAGTACCACCGCCCGACTATTAGCCCGTAAACTGGGCGCTGTCCATATCCGCTCTGATGCAGTGCGAAAACATCTAGGCGGCATTCCACTAGATCAAAAAGGTGGCGCTGAACTGTACACCGCAGAAATGACGCAAAAACCTACGGGCGACTGCTGGAATTGGGAGTTCAGCTTGCTGCTCAGGGATATTCCGTGATTTTAGATGCCAAGTACGATCGGCAGGCACTCAGGGCAGAGGCGATCGCCCAGTCCCACTCTCACCAAATTCCCCTCCAAATCTTCCACTGTGACGCTCCTTTAGAAGTACTGCAAACCCGCCTCCAGCAGCGCACCGGAGACATCGCCGATGCCACCGCCGACCTGCTCGCTCAACAACAGCTAGACCCCTTCACCACAGCCGAACAGCCGTATGTAACGCGATTGGATACAACTCAAGATGTTGAGGCACAGTTGGAGTTTAGGGGCTAGGGGCTAGGGGCTAGGGCTAGGGGTTCCCTGGTTCCTAGCCTCCGGCTGGGAACCCCATTGGGAGGCTCTGCCTCCACCCTTGCATGACAAGGCAGAGCCTTATCACGAGAAGCTAATGACCGATAACCAGTAACGAATGCCAATACCCCTACTCCAACTTCTCTCCGCTTAACACAAACATCGGATCAACCGCAGCAAACACCTGATGGTTGCCTTTTGTTTCCAGGCGATTGACCGCAGACTGCACGACTTCAATATTCCGCAAGTGCAGTTCTGCTAAGCTTTCTGAAATGGCGTAGAGGCTTTCAAAATTGGTTGCCGTTGCCACGATTCGACCTTGAGGGCGCAGATAACTCCAGGCGGCCTTCAAGATATCCTTGATCGGGCGACCGCCTTCTACACAGACGCAGTGCGGTGCATAAGCCAGATCTTTGAGACACTCTGGGGCGCTGCCTTCAATCACGTCCACATTTTGAACAGCAAAGCGATCGCAATTTCGCCGAATTAAACTAGCCACCTCTTCATCTCGTTCGATCGCCAGAATCCGCCCCTTGGGGCACAACAGCGCAACCTCTATAGGAATCGTCCCGGTTCCTGCCCCAATATCCCACAGCACCGCATTGGGGCGCAGACGCAAATGAGAAATCATCAGCAGTCGAATTTCTCGCTTACTCATCGGAATTCCTGGCAGGCGTTCAAACAAGTCATCTGGAATGCCAGGAGTGCAGTAGGGCCAGAGGGAAGGAGACATGAGGGAAGGGAGTTGAAAAACTTTGAGACGCTTCAAGGATAGCTTGCTGTGCTTCAAGCGATCGCCTCACAGCTTCACGACTTAGAGAAATGTTTGAGCGTAAAACTTTTAGTCTTATACCAATTTAATTTGAGCCTGCACAGAATAAACCCTGGTAGAACAAGGGGCTTAAGCCCCTTGTTCAGCGCAACTTCATAAAGAATTGGTATTACGCTCAAACACCTATTCATTAATCACGACTTTTAAGGTATTAAGATTGGGGTCAGCGCACCCGGTGATCACGCCCCCTGCCGCCATCACCTGCTGAAGATAGGCGATCGCCTCTTCCGTAATCGCTTCACCGGGCAGCAAGACAGGGATGCCGGGAGGATAAGGACAAACGATTTCAGCGCTGATGTAACCGATGGATTGGGCGATCGCCCGGACTTCCGCTGGAGCAAAAAGGCTTCGCGGGGGGAAATGCGGCAAAAGGAGTGGGG
>JAAUTN010000391.1 GCA_012031415.1 Leptolyngbyaceae cyanobacterium SM1_4_3
ACTAAAAAGATCAGGGATCTCCCCCGGCTTCGCCGGGGGGAGCATCCCTGATCTTTTAGTACCTAATCTTTAACCGGGAAGGGAGTAAGTTGGGTTGCTCACTTTGCGGCGGCGCGAAGTGGCGATCGCCCCCGCCACCAAGCCCAAACCAGCTAGAGTAGCAGGCTCAGGAACAGACGTAGCCGAACCCACAACTTTCCAATCTGGGCCATTGTAAAGACGCTGACTCCCTACCCGAACCCCAGAAATCGGGCTGGCTACACCCAGGTCTGCCAAACTGATGCCCAACGAACCGACTCGTTGCGTCCCGCTGATTTCCTTCGTGTCAATGCCATATCCAGCGTATTGCCATTTCCCAGAATGGGAAGTTAGCAAATTGCCGACAACTCTTCCGTTGGCATCGAGTGCTTGAATGTCCAGCTTGCTGTTCATGCCTCTCTCCCAAAAGAACAGGTTGTCTACTGCGGAGGAGAAGAAGACATCAATCATAGAGCGTCCTGAATCTTCAGTATCGATAATGCTATTCAGGTTCAGGTTGCCCAGAGCCGCTACTACACCGTTGTTGTCAACTCGTTCTTGCTTGATGCCAATGGTTGCTTGGTCGCCCATATCAGCACTAGCAGCACCCGTGTTTCCGCCCGTCCAAAGGTCGTTGTAGACAATGTTAGCCCGGTTAGCCAGGGCAAAATTGTCAATTATGGTTCCATCTTTGAGCCGAACTGAGTTTAGGAGAATGTCTCCTTTAGGATTGTTGCCCGAAAAATTGGTCGTGAATGAAAAGGCTTGAGCTGGAGCGTTAGAGAAGGCTAGAATGCTGCTCGCTATTAGCCCAGCACAAGTTGCAATGTGTTTCAATTTCATCGTTTTGCTTGTTCAGTACTTACGCAGTTAAAGCTTGAATCGCTTTAAATTGATCAATTTGGACTTGCAAATCTAAAGAGGATCTAGCCGATTGGTAGAGAATTGCAACACGAAGTCTGTTGCATACTTTCAAGTTATTTCTAGAACATTGTGAGTCGCAATGAGCAAAATACAAATTTCATCTAAAGTTCTTGAAACCCCTCTAAGAAGAGGGTTTATGCGTAAACAGAAACACAGCTTATGTACAAGGAACGAGTATAAATCTGCAATGGAAGACGGTCTATCTCGTTAAATTACTGAGCTTTTTCTCTTCTTACTTCCATTCAGATCAAATATTTATATGGAGAAGTTGAGGGAATAGTGTTATTACCTAATTTCTCTCTGTTGATTCTACTAAATTGCAGCTAAAGCCTGCACAATGCGACCTTAATCTATTGGCATTACAGTGTAGATTGTTGTCTAATTAAAGCTAACTTCATGATTGATTTGTACACGTTCACGACTCCAAACGGACGCAAGGCTTCTGTGATGCTGGAAGAGGTTGGTTTGCCTTACAGCGTTCATGTGATTGACATCCGTAAAAATGACCAATTTACGCCAGAATTTGTGGCGATTAATCCGAATAGTAAGATTCCGGCGATCGCTGACCAGGATACAGGAATGACTATCTTTGAGTCCGGTGCAATTCTGATCTACCTGGCAGAAAAGACGGGTAAGCTGATGCCGACTGAACCAAAGAGCCGCTACGAGGTGTTGGAGTGGCTGATGTTTCAGATGGCAAGTGTGGGGCCGATGTTTGGGCAACTTAACCACTTTCGTAAGTTTGCGCCAGAGCAAATTCCCTATGCGATCGCCCGCTACGAAAAGGAAACGCTGCGGCTCTATGGAGTACTGGACAAACAGCTTCAAGGTCGCGAGTTTATCTGTGGTGACTATTCCATTGCTGATATCGCAACCTATCCCTGGGTAGCAATCTACGAGTTTCAAGGCTTGACGCTGGACGATTATCCTAATCTAAAGCGATGGGTTGAAACGGTGGGGCAACGTCCCGCTGTGCAGCGCGGCATGGAAGTTCCAACACTTTCTTGAGCAGAAGGGCTATAGAGGCAGATCGGCGCGAGGGTTAAAGGTTTCAAGCTGGCGCAGCTTTTCATACAGATCTCGTTCCTGAGGGCTAATTTCTCTAGGGACGATGATCTGAATTTCTACAATTTGATCCCCGCGCCGTCCGTCAGTTGGATACCCCTTACCGCTTAGCCTTAGCTTTTGACCTGATCGCACTCCAGAGGGGATCATCATTTTACCAGTCCATCCAGGGTTGGCACCTCGATCGCCCCACCCAAAACCGCTTCGACTGGCGTAACTGGAAGCTGACAGAAGAGATCTGATCCTTCTACTTTAAAGAAGGGATGGGGAGCTACGTCAATTTTGAGGTACAGGTCGCCTCCCGCTACCCCCTGACCTTTCAGCCGAATTCGCTGACCCGTCACCATTCCAGGTGGCATATTGACCTCTAGCGATCGCCCATCTTCCAAGCGAATTCGCTCTCGCCCGCCCTGGTAAGCTTTGTCTAATGGAACGCTCAGCCGCGCCTCAGCATCTCGGCGACCGGGGCGGGAAGAGGTGACGGTATAAGCCGTTTTGGTCGTACCCGGACGGTAAGGATCGCGGGATGTGGTACTGCGGGTCGTTCCACCAGGAGCATCTGCACGGCGGTTGAGAAGCTGATCTACAAAGCTGTTGAAGTCAGGGAATTCACTGAAATCGACTTCTTGAGTAGCGGTGCGATCGCCCCCCCGATTGTTCCAGCTTTTGGAACGTGGCGTATTACCCTGAAAGCCTCCCTGCTTCCAGAAACGGCTGAATTGGTCATACTGCGCTCTTTTGCTGGTATCAGATAGGACTTCATAGGCTTCCCCCACGTCCTTAAACTTTTCCTCAGCCGCTTTATCCCCTGGATTTAAGTCTGGGTGATATTGTCGTGCGAGGCGGCGATAGACCTTTTTAATTTCTTCAACCGTTGCATCTCTGGGAACGCCCAGAATCTCATAGTAGTTCCGAAAGTTTTGCATAGGTGAATTGGCGATCGCTATGGCGTTTCCATAAAGTTGAAAAAAAGAAGGGGGGTAGATAGCAAACAGAAGACCTGCTGTAACGGGTTAGTAAATTCAGCTTAGAGAATCAGGCTGTATGAATTAAATAGGGTCACTAATCATCCATCTTCTCTCAACTCCTGGCTGATCGCCACATCTACCAGCCATCGTCATCATCCCAATCATCATCAATCGGGGCATTGTAGCGACCGCTGCCAGCCCCATATCCGCTGTTGTCATAGAAAGGGCGATTGTTGTCATAGGAAGGGCGACGCGACGGGCGAGACGGTGCGTTCCAATCGTCTCTATTTCGGCTATCTCGGTCGTAGGAGTCGTTATCCCTGTATGCGTCACGAGCATAGGGATCACGATCGTAAGGGTCGCGGGTATAAGGGTCACGGGCATAGGGATCGCGATCGTAGGGATCGCGATCGCGATCGCGTTCACCGGAGAAGGTGCGCTTAATAGAGCCGAAAAAGTCATCCTCCTCATCTAGCTCTTTGGCGTACTGATAAACTTCGCGCCGCAGTTCATACAGAGCGTCTTGCAGTTCAGCCTGGGCGATGTCAATGCCCCGGTCGTCTTCCTCAGCCAGACTTTCTCGCAATTCCTGCACCAAATTTTCGATGCGGCGGCGATGGTTGCTGGCATACTGCATCCCAAAGTCCAGGGCAACTTCGCGCAACTGGCGTTCTGCCTGGAAGGTAAGCGCTTCTGCTTTGGTGCGTTTTTCTACCCGCTCTCGCCTTTCCCGGTCGGAGGCAGAAAACCGTTCGGCTTCCTGAATCATCCGGTTGACTTCAGATTCGCTCAGCGTAGAAGCTCCTTGAACGGTGATGCCTTGCTCCCGTCCAGTGGTTCTATCCAGGGCAGTCACCTGGAGAATGCCATTTGCATCAATGTCAAAGGAGACTGAAATTTGCGGTACGCCTCTAGGAGCTGGGGGAATGCCCATCAGCTTAAAGCGCCCAAGAGATTTGTTGTCAGCCGCCATTTCTCGCTCACCCTGGAGAACGTGAACTTCTACCAGAGTTTGATTATTCTCAGCGGTGGAGAAAACATCCGAGCGACGAACCGGGATCGTGGTGTTGCGGGGAATCAGCTTTTTCATCACGCCACCGATCGTTTCCAGCCCCAGCGAAAGAGGCGTTACATCTAGCAGCAGAATGTCTCTCACTTCCTGGGTGAGAATGCCTGCCTGAATTGCTGCGCCAACGGCTACCACTTCATCGGGATTGACGTTTTGGTTGGGTTCTTTATCAACGAGCGATCGCACCAACTGCTGCACCAGCGGAATGCGGGTGGAGCCGCCGACCAGCACCACTTCGTCAATCTGCACGGGACTCATTCCTGCATCGGTTAGAGCCTGCTTGACGGGCAGACGCAAGCGGCTAATCAAATCGCCACACAGCCCTTCAAACTGAGAACGGGTCAAGCGAGTCTCTAAATGCTTCGGGCCATCTTGAGTAGCCGCAATAAAGGGCAGGTTAACGTCGGTGACGCTAACTCCAGAAAGCTCAATCTTGGCTTTTTCAGCCGCTTCCATCAGCCGTTGCAGCGATTGGCGTTCGCGTCGCAGGTCAATTCCCTCAGTTTCCAAGAACTGCTCTGCCAGCCAGTCCACAATTTTCTTATCAAAATCATTGCCGCCTAGCTGCGTGTCGCCGCTGGTTGCTTTCACCTCAAACACGCCATCGCCAACTTCCAGGATAGAAACGTCGAAAGTGCCGCCGCCCAGGTCAAAGACCAGGATGGTTTGGCTTTCCTTGTTATCCAACCCGTAAGCCAGAGATGCGGCGGTTGGTTCGTTGAGGATGCGCTTTACGTCCAGTCCGGCAATTCGCCCTGCATCTCGCGTTGCTTGCCGTTGGGAATCGTTGAAGTAGGCTGGGACGGTGATGACTGCGCCTGTGACGGGTTCACCCAAGTAACGACTGGCTTCTTCGGCTAGCTTTCGCAGCACCATTGCCGAAATTTCTTCAGGGGCAAATTCTTTTTGCAGGCGAGGGCACTTGATTTTGACGTTGCCGTACTCGTCCTTGCGAATCGTGTAGGGAACTCGCCGCGATTCGGGGGTCAACTCGGTGTACTTACGCCCGATATAGCGCTTTACGCCATAGAAGGTATTTTGCGGATTTAGCACCGTTTGCCGACGAGCCATTTGCCCGACCAGGCGCTCGCCCTCTTTGCTAAAGCCAACCACGGAGGGGGTCGTTCGCATTCCTTCTGCATTGGCTATGACGACAGGCTTACCGCCCTCCATGACGGCAACAACTGAATTGGTTGTGCCTAAGTCAATGCCGACTACTTTACCCATGCGTGGGGACTCTCCTCTCGTGATCTATCGTTGAACCTGGTGAACCGTCGAATCGATGAAATAGCGTGATGAAATTTTATACTTTGACACGAATATTTGCTCGTCAGCCCACTTCGATTCTATCTTGCTGGGGTGGCTCCCTTTCAAACTAGCAGGCAGGCGATCGGGAAGATGAGGTATTCCAGAAAAAATAGCTTCCAGATGAACTGGTAAAAGGCAGTGTAGGAGAGCTTTCCTGCTGCATTGTTGCCCTGCTTGTCGTCCAAGTCTACCTTAAAGCTCTGTCGCCAGAGGACAACCAAAGCCAGGGTGTGTGTACCAATTAGAAATGTGGCGTTTGTGGAAGGTAGAAATGCACCCACCAGAATGATCGCTACGTAGGAGACGGTTAGTATCCAACGGGCCAGGTTGAACACGGTTTGCTGACCTAGCTGCAAGGTGAAGGTCGAGATGTTGTAGAGGCGATCGCCTCCAGATCAGGAATATCTTTGAAAATGGCGATCGCAAACGTAAACACCAAAATAAACAGCGTCAGCGCCCAAACGTCTGCTGGAATGCCGTCAATTCCTTCAAACTGCTGGCTAAAGTGCAGGAATAGCCCCAAATTAACGATCGCCCCTCGCACCGTAAAAATGCACAGCGAAGCCCAAAACGGAAACCGCTTCAGGCGGATCGGCGGCAGGGAATAGGCAGTGCCAATTGCCAGACTCGACCACACCATCGCTGCCAAAAAATAGCCCTGCCAGAGCGATAACGCCAGCGCCGCTATGCCTGTAACGATGACGATCGCCCAGGCTTCACGCCGAGAAAATTCTCCCGATGCCAGCGGCAGATGTGGCTTATTCACCCGATCGATCGCCACATCTTCAAGCTGGTTTAGCCCAACAATGTAGACGTTGCCACAAAGACAAGCAATCCAGGCAAAGAGAATGGATAGGAGGCGACTCGCCCCACTCCCCACTCCCCACTCCC
>JAAUTN010000392.1 GCA_012031415.1 Leptolyngbyaceae cyanobacterium SM1_4_3
GGGGCGGGTTCTGCTCCAGTGGCGATCGCACATAGCGACCATGCAACTGCTCATCCCCGACCTGCACAGTGGTTTCATCAACAAATTTAGCTTCACCCCGGAAGGCTTCAATTCCAGCGTCGGCGTAGGTTTTTCACGCTTTTTGGGGCACAGGCTCGGTGAACGTGCGCTTGAACTGCATAAGTTCCTGCCAATTGATCTGAAGATCTTGGAAGGTAATGCCTTTTCCTTGCATTCGTTGGGCCCAATCGACCACTGCTGCTGCACCAACTAGCACTTTTTTGGCATCGCAGCCTCTCAGCGCACAGGTTCCACCAAAGGGGCGAGAGTCGATGATGGCAACGCGCCAACCTGCTGAACGGCACTCTTTGGCAATGATGGAACCCGCTGTTCCGGTGCCTATCACAATCAGGTCAAATTTCTGAGTCATCTAAAATGCCTTTTCTGTCGAGTCGATGTGCTGCTACGGACTTGAGGGACTATCTTCCCCAGGCTGTAATTTCAAAATAGGCATGAATGAAGGAGCGATCGCTCTGTCGAGAGTAGTAATGTTCAGCTTGTTATTGCCAAAGCCGGATTGTCCTATCTTTGCTGCTGCTGATCAGGGTCTTTCCGTCGGGGCTAAAGTCCAGGGAAATTACCCAATCTGAGTGACCCGCCAGCGTATTTACAAGTTCTCCGGTTTGCAGGTTCCAAACGCGAACTGTTTTGTCGAGGCTGCCGCTGGCGGCTGTTTTTCCAGAGGGGCTAATGGCGACAGTGACAACCTGTTCTGAATGTCCAGATAGCGTCTGGGAGAGTTCTCCGGTCTGGTAGTCCCAAATTTTGACAGTTTGATCCCAACTGCCGCTGATCAGGGTCTTTCCATCGGGGCTGAGGTCGATTGACCGGACGGCGTTGGAGTGTCCTTTGAGGGTGCGTAATTCCTTCCCCGTCTGTAAATCCCAAATTTTGATGCTTTTGTCGCTGCTGCTAGTGGCGAAGGTGCGATTATCGGGGGCGATCGCCGCTGACCAAACTGAGTCGGAGTGTCCGGCGATCGTTTGTCGCAGTTCGTAAGTCTCTAAATCCCAAATTTTAACCGTGCCGCTGTAGTCACCGCTGACAAACCGGTTGCCGTCAGGACTAATTGCAACCGTCCAAATTGGACTCAGGTGCCCTGAGAGTGTTCCGCGCAGTTCACCTGTTTGCAAATTCCAAATTTTGATCTGGCCATCGCCGCCACCGCTAACCAGGGTTTGATTGTCGGGGCTAATGGCAACTGCTCGGATTGCGTCTGAGTGTCCCGAAAAAGAGCGAAGAACTTCACCGCTGTAGATATCCCAGAGCTTGATGTCGCTGTCGTAACTGCCGCTAACCAGGGTTTGACCATTGGGGCTAACAGCAACTGCCCAAATGGTATCTGACACTTGACCCAGAAAATTTGTCAATGAAAAATCTGGTTCTGGGAATGCTTCTTGAGGCTCGACTGGCTGGGGGGATATCGCGAATGGCAGCCCGTAATAGTAGGCTCCAAGCGCTAGACCGATTAAAACCCCAACGCCAAACATGATTAGTGGAGAGCGATGTCGTCTAGAACGGCGGGGCAGAATCTCTGCTTCTTCGATCGGTTGCGCCCAGGTAAGCAGTTTCGGAGGTTGGAACAGGTCGAGTGATTCTTTCGCAGACGTTAAACCTGAGTCATCTCTGGTAGTAGCGATAGCTGCACTCTTCAGCACAGTTTGGAGAGACTGCTGAATATCTTGCCCTGACGGATCAGAGAGGGGCGATCGCACCATTGCTGGGGAAGCCGCATTCTGCAACCCTGGCAGCGTTATCACGATACTCAAGCTCTCCTCAATATCGGTTTCAGAAGTGGCAACACAGCTCCGGTTCTCTTCAATATCGGGTTCAGGAGCAGCAACACAACTCTGGTTCTCTTCAACCTCAGATTTGGCAGGAGGGGTATCAGGTAGAGATTGCAGCAACTCCGCTAGCCCTGCTGAGTCAAACGCCCCGTGTTCTGGACAACGTTCCTGTTGCAAACTTTTCAGGTAGATGTATTCTGCCTCTACTTTGTGAAGCTGAGTGGCAGCATTGATCTGGAAATCTTCCAAACAAGCTCCCGTCCACTGGGTTGCTGTAAAGTCTGCTCCTCTCGCTCGGACTTTTGTTAAATCAGCGTGGACAAAATTGGCTTCGCTGAACTTAGCATCACTTAAGTCTGCACCTCTAAGATTGGCAGCATTCAAGTTTGCGCCGTTTGCGTAGACACCAGTCAGATTTGCACCTGATAAATCTGCGCCTTTAAGATTTGCCCCAATCAAGCAAGCTCGGCTGAGGTTGGCACCCCTTAAGTCAGCTTCACTTAAATCGGCCTCAAAAAGATACGCTCGGTTAAGATCTGGCTCGACCGCAGGGTTTTCCTGCCTCCAGCGATTCCAAACTTCTATTCCTTGCTCAATCAACGCGAGGCAGTCGTTGTCTGTCACAGTACGCACCTCCTAGTGAATTGAAAGCGAAGGCACTGCACATAACTGCACACAAATGTTACGAAACGAGCAGCCCAAAACGATTCATCATTCAGCAAACCCAGTAGATGCTAGATAGTAGACGTGCCCACGCTACAGTTGTTCATCTGTTGGCTATTCTCTGCCAAACGGGATGCTGATGCCAACCCCTACTTCGACTTCGCTCAATACTCGATAGCTCAATTCCGACACGCCAAGCAGACACAAATGCTGTAAGGGATCTGCGTTTATTTAAGATCCCATTTTTGAGGCGCGGCTCAGCCGCGCCTCAAAAAATGGGACTTTATTTTTATGCAAGTCCCTAACTGCATTCATGCAGATCAATCAATCCACTATCCTTAGAAGAAAAGGGGAGCAGGTGAAGTCTGCTCCCCTTTTCTCGTAGCCTAAGTGATCTGCCCTACAACAATTAAAGCCCAACCTCCATGCATGGCGATCGGGTCAATGCATCAGAGGTCGGGCATTTAAGATGAGGTAAAAGGATTACCTTCCTACAAAGATCTAGCAACTTTTTGCGTCAGTTGACTGAATCGATGCTCCAGAGATTAAGCTCTGTCGATTACATCTTTTGCTGCATCTTTAATATCCTCTACGGCGTGCATTGCTGCTGCCTCACTTTGCTTATCCTGTCCTTCCACTTTGTCCTTAGGATCACCCGTCACATCACCGATCGCTTCCTGAACTTTACCTTCAACGTTCTTCGCAATAGCTTTTGCTCTATCTTCGATACTCATGTTCATTCTCCTTAAATAATGTGAACTCATCCACTTGATTTGAAAGGTAACACTTTAGACAATGAGAACACATCGTTCCGCAGGTAGACTGGCTACATCAATCGAGGGAGGTATTTCTATAAATTTCAATATCTGCCTACTAAGTGATGCTGGATATACGTATTCCCCTGTACGACAAAGAGCTTAAGCCCCTTGTTCTGGCGACGATCGCCTGGTTTTGTACTCTGCTTGCGTAAGTTCTGATGCTTCAAATCAGCAGCCCAAAAGATATTGGCTAAAATTAGAACAAAAAAAGGGGGCATTAGCCCCCGTCCGCAATCTACTCATTCAAATTCAAGTTTGGAATGAAACGAATTAAAATTTAGAGCTGTTTTAGAAGGCTCCTACCCGCGCAAAAACCACGTAAAGCGTTCTTAAGATAACAAACAGATCATAAGAGGGAGTCCAACGACTCTGGTAGCGCAGGTCTAAATCCACAATCTGCTCGAAATCCTCAATTGCCGAACGACCGTTGACTTGCCATTCGCCTGTAATGCCC
Organism: Leptolyngbyaceae cyanobacterium SM1_4_3; assembly: GCA_012031415.1. Taxonomy (GTDB): domain Bacteria; phylum Cyanobacteriota; class Cyanobacteriia; order Elainellales; family Elainellaceae; genus JAAUTN01. The sequence continues at coordinate 3,783 of JAAUTN010000392.1, forward strand.
GGTTTGACGTTGAGCCGCTGCCAATGGCGATCGCTATACTGAGCCACCTCATCAACTGTAGGGGGACGAGTTCCAACCAGGCTCATGTCGCCCATTAGCACATTCCAAAACTGAGGCAGTTCGTCCAGACTGGTTTTACGCAAGAACTTACCAACTCTGGTAATGCGAGGGTCTTGGCGATTCTTAAAGATCAGCCCTTTCGCTTCATTCTTAATTTGCGCCTTTAGCTCATCTGCGTTCGTCACCATTGAGCGGAACTTGACTAGATGAAATACCTGCCCTCTCAAGCCACAGCGCTTTTGGATAAAGAAGATGGGTCCAGGATTATCGAGCTTGATGGCGACCGCAATGGGCACAAGCACCAGAGAAAGGAGCATTAATCCGACCAGGCTCCCAACGATGTCAAGTACCCGCTTAAAGCTGGAGTTTACAGAAGGGTGCAGAGAACTGCCGAGGGTTAACGTTTGAGAATGAGGTGAGTTGGCGATCGCGGGTGAAAAAGTAGATTGCATAATTTTCCTTACTATCGCTGGTGTATTCGGAGATAAAGCGTATATTCACGCAGGTTTAATTACCTAAAACATATATCTACTTCTTGAAAGGCAGAACATATCTGGAATAGGCTTAGCCAAAACTTTATTGCTGAATCTATATTTTCCGGTTTGTTTAAATTATTTATGAAGCAAAAGAAAAATCCGGCTTTCACTACCTTTAGATAGATGTTTGTAGAGCAACAAGTAAATAACCGAAATAGTCTTTAACTTTCCAGGCAGGCTCAAGCTGGTCATACCTTGTGCGACAAAATTATCTCTACCCCAAGAGAGATAATAGGTTCTCCTCTTTTGGATAGAAAATGCAGGATTTTGTGAAAGAAACCTATTGGGCGATCGCTTATAATCTATCTAAAGATAGAAGCCAGAAAAAAGATAAGTTTTTCAACCTGGGACTTTACTCTACCAACTTTTTATACTTGTATTTTTTGAGACAAACGAAGTCATTATTTCTAAGAGAATTCACAGAATTATGGCTGTAGAATTAAAGATAATCTCTTGAGCGACTTAAAAGCGATACATCCCAATCACGATGTACCTATTGTTGATTTGTGAAGTGAATGTGAGTCTTCAGTGAAGTTACGCAGAATTGTTGATTAAGCAATAGAAACTGTGCGATATTTCCTTCCATGTCTTCTTAATGCTGTGCGTAGATACACCTATGATTGATTTCTCTACGACTGGTTCAGATAAGTCTTTGACTTAATCAGTTCAAGGTTAGAGCAGGAAAGGTTATTAGGGTGTCTTCTACATATGTGCAGAAGCAATTTGAGAACACACTAGATAGAACTTGAAAGTTTTTAGGACTCATGATTTCGTTCCCCAGTGACTCTTAGTAAAAGGGTTCCAGAATCTTCTTCACCAATCTGTAAGTGGTCAAGAGGCGAGGAAAAGGGTGACGATGATATTTTCTGACTCCTTTGGGTAATTCAGGCTTTTCTTAGATTAGCTGTCTTTAAAGATTCGATTTGGAAGAATCATTCTCTTAAGCTAGCTCTAAAGATTTGTAGAATATTGATTCTACAAGTAATTTTGGCGATTGTTTGTGGGAGTCTAATTTTAGATTCTCATGATAAACTCTTGGCGTTTTTCTTAGCTCTATTTGATTGAATTTTTTCTCGCTGCTTTAAATTTGAGTCATTAGGATGAGATATTTAAGCGAGAAAAAGATATTTAATTTTAGAAGACATTTAATAGTAAAGAGTGTGATTCTGAGGTCGAAAGAGGTAAATTTTAGATGACGGAAGAGGTAAAAATTCTAAACCTGTCTATTAGCAATTTGTCTAGGCAAGAATTGCTAAATCAGTTGAAATTAGGCATTGTTTTTACACCAAATGTGGACCATTTGATTAAGCTGCAAAATGATCCAGAATTTCTCAAGGTTTATGCCATTGCTCACTATAAGATTTGCGATAGTAAAATTCTGTTGTTGGCATCGAAATTTTTGGGTTGTCCTATTAAGGAGAAGATTTCCGGTTCTGATTTCTTTCCTGCATTTTATGAATATCACAAGCAAAATCGAGACGTTAAGATCTTTTTGCTAGGAGCTTCTGCTGGAATCGCTAGCAAAGCACAAAGCAACATTAACCAAAGGATTGGCAGACAAATTGTTGTAGGTTCATATTCTCCCTCTTTTGGCTTTGAGAGGAATGAGGTGGAATGTCAGGAGATTGTGGACATTATCAACCGCTCAGGGGCAACCGTTTTGGCAGTAGGAGTAGGTGCGCCCAAGCAGGAAAAATGGATTTGTAAGTATAAAGATCAACTACCAAATATCAAGATATTCTTGGCGATCGGAGCAACAATTGATTTTTGAGGCGGGGCATAAGCGTAGGGCACCTAAGTGGATGAGTGAGGTTGGCTTTGAATGGCTCTATCGACTTATTTCAGAACCGAGAAGGCTGTGGAA
>JAAUTN010000011.1 GCA_012031415.1 Leptolyngbyaceae cyanobacterium SM1_4_3
TCAAGCTAATCTGCGACTTTTGCCGCCACCACTCTGATCAGGAAGTCCCCGATCCTTACTACGGCGGCACTGAAGGCTTTAACTACGTGATCGACCTGCTGCTAGATGCCTGTGAGGGCTGTTGGAAGGATGAGGGATGAAGGATGAAGAGTAGATTCATCCCTCATCCCTACTCCCTACTCCACTAGGTGATGCTCCATTGCAAACCGGACTAGCTCTGCCCGATTGTTTGTGTCGGTTTTGCGGAGCAGGCTGCTAACGTATTTTTCGACGGTGCGGGAACTGAGGTGGAGGCGATCGCCAATTTGAGAATTAGACAGCCCATCGGTTAGCAGGTCTAGCACTTCCCATTCACGCGGGGTGAGGTCGAGGGCGGTGGCGATCGCGCTGGTTCTGGGTTGTTCGGCTGGATGATGGTTCTCGACTTCTGGGGTGGGCGATCGCATCCGCCACTCAAGCTGAACCATCTGCACCCGCTCTAGCAAATTACGAATGACGGCTCCTAGTTCTTCCAGGTCAAAAGGCTTCGGTAAATAAGCATCGCAACCTAGCTGATAAGCCAAAATCCGCTCCTGAGTGTTGGTGCGGGCTGTTAAGAAAATCACAGGCAGCAGCCGAAACGCGGGCTGTCGGCGTACCTGCCTCACCAACTCATAGCCGTCCATCTGCGGCATTGTAATATCCGTCACAATCAAATGGGGTTGATACTGATCAACCATAGACAAAGCCTTTCGACCATCCTCAGCCGAAACAACCAAATATCCAGAAAGTTCAAGGTAGTCGCTGATTGACAAACGAGTGCCAGGGTCATCGTCAGCAACAAGGATGGTCAGGGGCATGAGGTGCAGACAAATACATAATCACTCTAAGACTAAGCCAAGATCGTCCTACGGAGATGCCAGGGAGAAGACTTTTCTAAATCGTTAACACCAAAGCAATCAAGACGAGTTGCAGGAGAATTGCTGCATCTCCCCTCAGGGTAGCGCATCCCTTCAATCTTCAAACTCACCGTCTGCCCTGATAGCCAAACCCAATGCTTGCGCTGATTCCGTTGGGTTCCGCTTTGCTTCACCCCGACCTACGGTGCATTGATGGTTTTAGGAGTTTTGTCAGGCAATCCAGGAAATTTAGCAATCCAGGAAATCTAGTGTAGACAGGAAGAAAACTGACACACCTTTAGCAGGTCAGGTCAGGTCGCGTTGCACAATAAACTGGAAGTGGCGCTATTGAGTCTAAACCAAACTTCGGAATTCTTCACACAAAAGACCATCGTGATACTATCTGGTTGGTTTGACGACTGCATAGCGGTCATCCTCTTTGCGTGATTTCATGGTGTAGGAGACAACAGGAGTGCAAGAGAGTACCTCTGCGGGCTGTGGTGCCCACTTACAGCGCAGCCAGCCTGAACCGATTCGGATTGGCGTGATTGGGGTCGGCAGCATGGGACAAAAGCATACTAGAGTCCTCAGTCTGCTAAAAGATGTCGAGCTTGTAGGTGTTTCAGATGTAAACGTCGAGCGAGGTTTGGATACTGCTAGTAAGTATCGCGCCCGCTTTTTTGAAGACTACCGTGAATTACTCAAACACGTTGACGCAGTTTGCATTGCCGTTCCGACTCTATTGCACCACGCCGTGGGAATCACCTGCCTTCATGCAGGTGTACACGTGCTAATTGAGAAACCGATCGCCGCCAACATTTCTGAAGCCGAATCACTGGTTAATGCTGCTGCGGAATCGCACTGTATTTTGCAGGTCGGTCACATTGAACGCTTTAACCCTGCTTTTCAAGAACTCAGCAAGGTACTGAACGCTGAAGAACTGCTAGCCCTAGAAGCTCATCGCATGAGTCCTTATTCTGACCGCGCCAATGATGTCTCGGTGGTGCTAGATCTGATGATTCATGACATCGATCTGCTGCTAGAACTGGCAGGCGCACCAATCGCCAAACTGACCGCCAGTGGCAGCCGAGCGGCGGATTCTGGCTATCTAGACTATGTGACTGCCACGTTAGGTTTTGCCAATGGTATTGTTGCAACTTTAACGGCGAGTAAGGTAACGCACCGCAAGATTCGCCGGATTGCCGCTCACTGCAAAAATTCCTTGACCGAGGCAGATTTCCTTAACAATGAAATTTTGATTCACCGTCAAACGACGGCCAACTGCCTGACGGATTATGGGCAGGTGCTTTATCGGCAAGATGGGCTAATCGAAAAGGTGTATACCAGCAATATTGAACCGCTTCACGCTGAGCTAGAGCATTTTGTTCACTGTGTTAGAGGGGGCAATCAGCCTTCTGTAGGAGGGGAGCAGGCTTTGAAAGCTTTGCGGCTTGCCAGCCAAATTGAGCAAATGGCGATGGATGGTCAGGTGTGGGAACGCTGCGACGTTAATCTTAGCGCCAATGCTGCTGTCAAAATTTCATAGCTCGTTTAAGCACATTCTTACAGCAGTTTTCACCTGCATAAGACACAGATTCCGGTAGGGGCGAACGACCGTTTGCCCCTACCTGTGGTTTATTCATCTGCAAGACGCTGTAGAGATTGTGAATTAATTAACCTGCGACATTTTTGGGGTTCATGCTTCTAAGCAACGGTGCCTGGACTATTTGCTGGTTAAACTTGGCGTAGGCGGCAATACTGGTGCAAACGATGGCGATTCAGTTACTCAGACGACGTTTCACGGTAGACCAATATCACCGGATGGCTAAAGCTGGCATTCTCAAACAGGATGACCGAGTAAAGTTGATTGAAGGGGAAATTGTCGAAATGTCGCCGATTGGTAGACGGCACGCAGCTTGTGTAAATAGATTGACTGCTCTGTTTTCACAACGCTTGACTACTTATGCGCTAGTTGGCGTTCAAAATCCGGTTGTGTTGGGCGATCGCTCTGAGCCTCAGCCTGATCTCACGCTGTTGAAATTACGCTCAGATTTCTATGAAGCGAGACATCCCCAACCTGAAGACGTGTTGTTAATTGTGGAAGTAGCAGACACGACAGCAGAGGCAGATCGCGAAATAAAAATTCCTCTGTATGCCAGGAACAGTATTTTAGAGGTTTGGCTAATTGATCTAAACAAACCTGCTGTTGAGGTTTACCAAAATCCCTCGTTGGGCAAATATCAAACTATTCAAATATTCCGGTCAGGGGAAAGTTGTTTTATTTCAGCTTTTCCTGAAATTGAGTTGAAAGTAGATGAACTGATAGGATGAGTGCGATCGCTACTCATTTGGGCGATCGCCATCGTGAGACTTTATCTCAACCTGGAATATTCTTGGCAAGCAGCACTCCATCTAGATAAAAGTTTAGTTTTGCTGCACTAAATTAGCCTGCATTTGTCTTAGGCTTTGGGCAAAACTTATGCCCCTACCCTGGATATTTTTGACTGATTAGAGATTGGCGATCGCTCAAAAAAATAAACTTAATCATCGCTTGCACCATCCTTGCTGACTACAAAACGATTGGCGACGGTTTCAGGTTGAATGGCAGAAAGAATAATGTGACCAGAATCCGTAATAATCACTGCCCGGGTGCGACGGCCGTAAGTCGCATCAACGAGTTGGCCGCGATCGCGAGCATCAGTAATGATACGTTTAATAGGGGCAGATTCTGGACTCACAATAGCTATCACTCGGTTTGCAGATACGATGTTGCCAAAACCGATGTTGATCAGCTTAATGTCCATAATTAAATAGAATGACCTAGCCGAGTAAGGAGTCTAAAAAGTCTTAGCTTCAATGGTATCGACAAAAAAAATGACCAACAAGCTTAAAATCCCAAAAATCTCCGTTCTGTGGTTTTATTCCTCGTTTTTTCTACCTTTTGGCATAAATTCTTTGACTTAAGAGCCTATGATCAGCTAGCCATTCTGATTGAAACTTCTCAGATTGAATAAAGCGACTGGCTCAATTTTGTTGTGATTGGAAAGATTTGCTTTGCAACCCGTTGACTTTACGACTCTCATGGCTGCCTGCGCGGAATTGCAGACAGATTGGTTGCCCGCTCGACTGGAGCAGGTCTATCAGCGCGATCGCCACACCATCGCGCTGGCCCTGCGGACGTTAGATCAGCGGGCCTGGCTGACGCTATCCTGGCATCCTCAGGCGGCTCGTGTTTGCATGGGCGACGCGCCGCCGCGTGTGCCCGATACCTTTACCTTTAGCCAGCAGCTTCAGCATCAGCTAAAAGGATTGGCGCTGGTGTCGATTGAGGCGATCGCCCCCTGGGAGCGTGCCCTTGACTTGCAGTTTGCCCGTCGTCCTGGTGAAGCCGCGCTCTGGCACCTTTACGTTGAGATTATGGGCAAATACAGCAACGTGATTTTGACCAACCAGGACAACCTCATCGTCACAGCGGCGCATCAGGTTAGTTCTCAACAGTCAAGCGTGCGCCCGATTCAAACGGGTCAGCCCTATGAGGTTCCGCCTGCGCTGACTGATCCTGCTCCCAGTTTGAGTGAGGCTCAACCCCGTTGGCGTGAGCGAATTAGTCTTGTTCCTGGCTCGTTGAAGCGCAATATCCTGAAAAGCTATCGGGGACTCAGTTCTACTCTGATTGCTTCGATGGCACAGGTTGTTGAACTTGATCCCGACCAATCGACGGATAGCTTGAGCGATCGCCACTGGCAACAGCTATTTGACTGCTGGCAAACCTGGCTACAAGCGCTGGAGCAACAGCAGTTTCAACCTGGCTGGCTAACGCAGGGCTACACGGTCATGGGCTGGGGCACGGTTGCACCTGTTAAGACGGTGCAGGATTTGCTCAACCGCTACTACACCGACCAGCTAAACCAGCAGGAATTTTCACAACTGCGCCACCAGATTAGCCAGAAGCTAAGCAACATTCTGAAGAAGCTGAACGTTAAAGCGCAAGACTTTCAAGCTCGACTCCAGCAGTCCGACCGGGCAGATGACTATCGAGAACAGGCAGATTTGCTGATGGCGCATCTGCACGAATGGAAACCGGGAATGAAGGCGATCGCCCTGGCTGACTTCACCACCGAAAAACCCGTCACCATTCCACTCAACCCAGAAAAGAACGCGGTTCAGAATGCCCAGGCGCTTTACAAACGGCATCAGAAGCTGAAGCGATCGCGGGCGGCTCTAATTCCTCTGCTAGAAGCAGTCCAATCAGAAATTGCTTACCTGGAGCAAGTTGAGGTTGCCATTTCCCAGCCAGAGCAGTACCAGGTTCCTGATGATCTGCTTTCCCTCGCCGAAATCCGCGATGAACTGATTCAGCAGAACTATCTTGAAGTTCGCGATCGCCGCAGTTCTGCCCCTCCTAGCACCGACTTTCGCCGCCAGCAAACGCCCGGTGGTCACGAAATTTTGATTGGACGCAACAACCGCCAGAACGATCAGCTAACTTTCCGCTTAGCGGGGGACTATGACCTCTGGTTTCACGCCCAAGAAATTCCTGGTAGCCATGTGCTGCTCAGGCTCCAGGCGGGTGACGTTCCCGATGAAGCAGACCTCCAGTTCACGGCTAACCTGGCTGCATACTACAGCCGCGCTCGTCAGAGTGAACAGGTTCCCGTCATTTATACAGAACCCAAGCACGTTTACAAACCCAAAGGCGCAAAACCTGGAATCGCCATCTATAAGAATGAACGGGTACTCTGGGGGCAACCTCAGCGAGTGAAGTAGGTTAGTAGCCAACTGTAGAATGGGCAAAGCAAAGCGTGCCCATCCAATTGCTCATCTCTCATGAAAGATGGGCACGAGTTTACACTCTTTGCCCATCCTACGTTTGCTACCTTTGCTTACAGCAACGCCATAGATAAAAGCACATCACGTTTCAATGCAACATACTCTTTATCTATGGCGTTGATTTCTAAAAGCTAACGAAATCGTGTCAAAACCTACGGCAGCGGATGAAACAGCAGGTCAGGGAAAAAGCGATTAAATTCAATCAAAATTCCAGCAATGATAAACAGCCAAATTGCTGCTAACACCGGAGCCGTCGAAAGATATTTCAGGAGATACTGCGCTTGCATGAATATGCTCCAAACTTCAGAAAATGAATTAGAGGGTCGGGTCGCGTAGGTTGGGTTAGCGCTAGCGTAACCCAACGAAACTAGAAATTAGTGATGGTTTTCACAAGAGTTTGATCCAACCTAAATCAGCCGATTTGTCAGCCAGAAGTTAACCCAATTAGCGAGGTGAAATTGGAATTTCTTCCTCTTTCGCAACTAATTCGCCACTCACTAACTCTTTGAAAGCCGCCAGCGGCCAAATGAAGCCAGATGCCATCACGCCAAGAGCGCGAGGGACATCAATAATGATTTCATTCATTTCAGGCTCTTTTTCATTACGCACTGAAATCAGGTAAGCGCGACCGACCCAGCCAATCCATCCAGCAATGTAAAGGAAAAGAATGCTAGGAATCAGGAATTCACCTGCGTGGTTTAACCGACCATCCACAATGAGATGGGGTAGACCTTCAGGGCCACAAAGCAAATTGTCACCGTAGAAAGCAAATCGATTTTTAGCTTGTTCTGTCTTGGCGTTAGAGGCACGCTGTTGAAAAGCAGGAGAGTCAGCGCAAGGGGTTAGCCCAGCGACATCGGCAGAGGCAGGCGGTGCAAAACCTGCCCATAGGAAAAGAACTAGCACTAGAGCAAACAATCGTTGCATGGAATTGTTTCCCTTTATTACAAAAAGCAAAGACTTTTGTACAAAAAAATTAAGTTATTTGTACAAACAAAGTTGAACTTCAGAGCAATCATACTCTCACAGGGAAACCCAGTAAAGTTAAGCTTTTAAAAGAAATGGATGAAATAGAAATTTGGGCTTTTTAGCAGCGTATGGCAACGATTTTGGCCATTGAAACGAGTTGTGATGAAACGAGCGTTGCGGTGGTGCGCGATCGCCAGGTGTTAAGTAATATTGTTTCGTCTCAAATTGCCATTCACCAGCAGTACGGCGGCGTGGTGCCAGAGGTAGCATCCCGTCAGCACGTCGAGATCATTAACTGGGCGATCGCCCACTCTCTAGAACAGGCTCAGCTTGATTGGTCTGGCATTGATGGAATTGCCGCAACCGCTGCACCGGGTTTAGTCGGGGCGCTGCTAGTTGGCTTAACGGCTGCGAAAACGCTGGCGATGCTTCACCAAAAGCCATTTCTGGGTGTGCATCACCTGGAAGGGCACATCTACGCTTCCTACCTGAGCGAACCAGACCTCCAGCCGCCGTTTCTCTGTTTGCTTGTCTCTGGTGGACACACCAGCCTGATCTACGTCAAAGATTGCGGTCACTATGAAACGCTGGGGCAAACCCGCGATGATGCTGCTGGAGAGGCTTTTGACAAAGTAGCAAGGCTGATGAATTTGGGCTATCCGGGCGGGCCAGTGATCGATCGCTTAGCGGCAGAAGGCAATCCCCAGGCATTTCCCCTGCCTGAAGGTCAGGTTTCTCTACCCGAAGGCGGCTACCATCGCTATGACTCCAGCTTCAGTGGCTTAAAAACGGCGGTGCTGCGGCTGACCCAAAAGCTTCAGCAGTCAGATGGCTCTTTGCCTGTAGCAGACCTGGCAGCCAGTTTTCAGGATACGGTGGCGCGATCGCTCACGAAACGGGCGATCGCCTGTGCCCTTGACTATGGGCTGGATACCATTGCGGTGGGTGGTGGAGTTGCTGCCAACAAGGGGTTGCGCTGTCGCCTCCAGGCTGCTGCTGTGGAACACCATTTACGGGTGCTATTTCCGCCCATGCAGTTTTGCACTGATAATGCTGCGATGATCGGCTGTGCCGCTGCCGAGCATTTCAACCGGGGGCATCGATCGTCGCTAAACCTGGGGGCGCAATCTCGAATGGCGATCGCCAACGTTATGCAGCTTTATTTGCCCTAGAAATTTTCTGGGAAAAAGTTTCATTTCTGTAGGAGCAAACAGCCGTTCGCCCCTACTTAGTTATGATTCATGCTTGGTTACAATTCTTTGAATCTGAGCCGCTACTGCCTCTGGCTGTTCAACCATTGCCAGATGCCCACAGTCGGGAATTTCAACTACATTATTGCCACAGCACTCAAACGAGGTATGAAAACTGGCCAGGTGGCGAACGTATTGAGGTTCCATGATCGTATCCTGCGCCCCAGCAATGAAATAGACAGGCTGCTGTAGCCGAGAAACGACCTGCGGCAAACTGTGAACCTCTGCCTCGGTGGTTGAGTCTAACAGGGTTCCCAGAGCGGCTTCTGGGTGGGCCGCCACCCAGTCTAGCAGCCGTTGCTTACCCCAGTGACGTGACAACGGACGCGCTACGTTCATCCGCGACATCGGCAAATCGAGCAACGGCAAATAGCAAAGCCAGCGTGGACGCAACTTGACTAGCTGCTGTCCTGCTGCCCGAAATCGCTCAAACTCTTCTTTGAGATAGATGCCGCCCCCTGAATTCACGCAGACGACCCCTCTAATTTTTGTGGCATCTGGTCAGCCGCCCACAGTGAGATGCTGCCTCCTAACGAATGCCCCACCAGCCAGACATTCGATATTTCAAGCTGCTCCAGCAAAACGGTCAAATCTTGCGCGTAAGCCGCTGGCGCATACCGAGATGTTGCGATCGCGTTCGGTTCTAGCACACTCGATTTAGTAGATGCATTGGAGGGACTGGGCTGAACCGAATCAGGCTGAATCGGGCGATCGGACTGAGCTAAACGCTCAACGACAGACATTTGTGGTAGCGAATTCTGATTTGGCGCACTAGAGGACCCAGTCTGTGAGCTACCAAATCCTCGCAAGTCATAGGATAAGCACTGATAGTGAGGCGATAGCTGCTGAATGGCAGGCTGCCAATATTCACGGCTCAGCAGCCAGCCGTGAACAAAACCAGGACAACAAAACTATCCCTGGGAGGAGTTAGCTCATAAGCATGGGGAACTCCCAGGACATCAACGGTTTTGACCATATCTCTATGGTATCTTGAAGCGCCCTAAAATCCAGTGCTTCTATATCGCTCTACTCATTCATGGTCTTGTAGGTTGCGACGGCGGAAGGCGAAATCCGATTGAGATACCGGAAAATCCAATACTTAAATACCGTATCCAAAATTACAGGGAAGGTGGCAATAAATAAGAAAATAAAGTCTCGGTTAGCAGGCAATCCTAAGTGCCTGGAAACTCCTTCCAGGATTACTTCCCACCCGTGCGGTGAGTGAAATCCAACAAAGGTGTCAGTTAGCAAAATGATAATAAAAGCTTTAGCGCTGTCGCTCAGCCCGTATACTAATTCATCAAAAAATGACTTTAAAACTTCAATCTCTCGCTTGCTAAAGTAGATAACGCCTGTAAAGGCAATTAAAGAGATTAAATCAGAAAAAACATTTTTGATTGCATTAGAGCTTCTTTGTCGATATTCTTCCTCAATTTCAGCAGCCCTGTCTCGTAGTAGGTTGGCGATCGCCCCTTCAGAAACAGGTGGAGCTTTACCAATAAAGCTTTCAAATCTAATTCTTTCCTCATATCGATGCAGTTCATCCAGCGCCTCCTCTTCCATCTCCTCATTGAGGAAAACCTCAGCCTGCTCCTCATCTCGAAGCGAATCGACTAAAGGCCCGATGAGAAAATTTTTCGAGATTTGCTGAGTCAGCAGCGGAATAATAATTAACAGCAGAATGAACCTTAATGAAATAACGGTTCTAGCCTTAGAGTTACGAAAGCTATCAACAACCTGCTCTTCAGCTTTAGGATCAAGTTCACGCTTAATTCTATCGACCGTTCTTAAAATTGACCTGGGTAAAACTCCGGTTTTATCAGAAATGGATTCGCCATCGGTTGCCAGTTCTGGCTTAGACTGTTTTTTATCTGATTGATTTTGCGAATTGTTTTGATCCTCAAACCGCCTTGCTTGTCGCATCTTTACATCAGTGATCTGGGTAGATTCTGAAATTGAAATTAAGGAGGAAGCTTTTTGTCTCACAGAACTGTAACGAGCAATGACTTCATCTACAAGTCTGAGCTTCTTTAGGATAAGATTAGGTTTATCTATAATATTAATTGCCCGTAAGTCGGCAGTTTCTTCCAACTGAATTTCAGTGATTTTCTGATTAGAAACTTGCAAGATTGAACTGCTGGTCTTGAATTCCGTCAGCCTCACTTTTGCAATATTTAAGTATTTCGTCAGTTCAGATTGAAAGTAGTCTTGTGCGCTTTTACTATAGGTGCCGTAGTCGGTTGATATTTTGCTGCCGCCAAAGTGAGCATCTTCGATAGCTTTGATTCTCAAAGCAGCTTCATAAGCCTCATCTAAGGCACGTTCTGGTGTTTTCAGGAGCCACTGACTAGCACCCTGCAAGTACCCTTTAATCGTTGTTAGAAGAGATGTTTTCATAGTGTGGCTTGGTGGGCACCTGGCACGTTTGCTAACATTTGATGCAAAAAATATTCAATTTTGTATCCAAACAATCCAATTTTGGTTTGCCTCAACATTTCGATGAACTTCAGGCTTAATAAACTGTGATAATGCCTAACTTATAATAGGTGCTGAAAACTCCCTACTATTTAAAGGTTAAGGTACGTAGTATCATATCAAATTCGCCTCTAGCCTCATCGGTCATGACGGACTCTGTTTGGATTATTGGCTCAACCCGCAGTGGTAAGACAAGCCGCCTGATTGAGCAGTTTCAAGGCTTGGCGCAGGTGTTTGCGGAGCAACCTCATCCGCATCCGGTTCCCGCTATGCTGGTGTTTGCTGCTAATGGAGATAACCGAATTGAACTGGCAGACCGAATTACGGTAGCCACTCAAGCTCAGTTTCCGTTTGATTCCACAACGCCGCTGGGTTTTTTTCAAAGTGAAGTTATTTTGTTTTGGCCATTACTGGCACAGCAATTAGATCTCAAGACGCAGTTTCCGCTGCGGTTGCGCCCAGAAACTGAGCAAGAATTGGCGACGCGGCTGTGGCGACCTGAGCTAGAGGACGGCAGGCTCAGTCAGGAAGGCGTAAATGAATATTATCTGGTGCGGCGATCGCTAGATTTACTGCAACTAGCCGCGAGTGGAGGCATTCCGACAGAAGACATCGCGAGTATTTTGAAGGATGGGTTAGCGGGGCAGGAAGGGGCGGCTGACCTGTGGGACTGCATTCAGGACGTGCTGCTGCGCTGGCAGGCGTGGTGCCTGGAACGGGGGCTACTGACCTACGGGATCATTTCTCAGCTTTACTGGCGCTATTTGCTGCCGCATCCAACCTATCAACAGCAGCTTAAACGTCGCTACCGAGCGATCGCTGCTGACGATGTAGACGAATATCCTGCGATCGCCCGTTTCCTCTTCGAGTTTTTGCTAGATCAGGGTATCCCTGGCGTGTTTAGCTACAACCCGAACGGTGCAATTCGCCTGGGGTTAGGTGCTGACCCTGAGTATCTATCTGGGCTAGCCGCCCGCTGTCAGGTTGAAATGCGATCGCCACAGCTACACAGCCTGGGCGCAACCTGGGGTGAAACGATGGTGAACTGGATTCAGGAACCGCTGTCGCTGCCAGAGTTGCCAGATTCTATCTATTCAATTCAAACCACTTCCAGGGCACAACTGCTGCGTCAGACCGCAGAAGTCATTACTACCGCAATTCACTCCGGGCAGGTGCAGCCTCAGGAGGTAGCGGTGATCGGTCCAGGTTTGGATGCGATCGCCCGTTACACATTGCGCGAAATATTGACCAGTCGGGCGATCGCTGTCGAGTCACTCAACGACCAGCAGCCGCTCAACAGTTCCCCCATGATTCGTGCCCTGCTGACCCTGATGGCCTTTGTCTATCCAGGACTAGGGCACCTCATCAATCGCGATGCCGTTTCTGAAATGCTGGTGGTGCTAAGTCAGACTCCTTCCCTGGATACGGGGCGATCGGGACTCGACCTGGCAAAAATTGACCCCGTTCGTGCAGGGTTGCTGACTGACCATTGCTATCTACCCGATGCCGAACAGCCTCGCCTGATTCCTGCTAACGCCTTTCCCCGTTGGGATCGGCTGGGTTATCAGGCAACTAGCTTCTACGCCGACCTGCTGCAATGGGTCGAAACACAGCAACTCCAGCAGCAGCAACGCCTGATCCCCAATCCTGTTGTTCTACTCGATCGCGCCACCCAGCGCTTCCTGTCCGGCGGCAGCAACTTGCCCTACGACCAGTTAGCTGCCCTGAGAGAGCTAATAGAAACCGCCCAACATTACTGGGAAGTAGACAATCGGCTGAGACAAGCTGATGCTGCGGGTTCTGCATCGAGTCGGGCAGATCCGGTATCTGCCAGCGTCGGGCACTTCATTCAGCTATTGCGCGATGGAACAATCACAGCAGACCCTTTCCCCGCCCGTCCAATCGGTCCAACCGGGCAAGCTGTCACCCTCGCAACAATTTTCCAATACCGTTCAAACCGTCGCTTTCACCGCTGGCAGTTTTGGCTTGACGCAGGTTCCGCCCTCTGGCTCACAGGTGGCGGTCCCCTCTTTGGCGCACCTCTATTCCTGCAATCCTGGTCAGGTCGTCCCTGGACAGCCGCTGAAGCCACCGAAGCCGATCAGCAACGCCTCCAGCGCCAAATCCTAGACCTGCTGGGGCGCGTAGGTGAACAGATTTACTTCTGCCACAGCGAACTAGCCACCAACGGGCAAGAGCAAAACGGACCGTTGCTCAGTCTGGCAAACTCTGCCACCGCTATTGCTCCTGAGTATGCGCTAGAAATAGGTTAAACATAAGAGCCAGCAGCCCCTTGCTACCCACCGATGCGAAGCGCGTTATGCCACCCATTCAAAGACTCTTGCGGAGGGGGTCTGGGGGACGCGCTTCGTCCCCCAGTGGGGGGTTGGGCGCAAAGCCCCCCAAAAGTCTTGGCTATCAACCAGAGATTCTGAAAAACAGAAATTTTAATGAGTAAAAATTTCTTCATCCCTCCATTGCCGCCTCTGCTGCCATCTGTATAATGTCAGGATGTCCTCTAGGAGGAATAGCACAGCATCCGGTAAAATCGCTTCAGCGAGTCAAGATAAATCGTGATTGCAGTGTATCCTGGTAGTTTCGATCCGATTACATTGGGTCATTTGGACATCATTGAGCGCGGCTGTCAGCTCTTTGAGCAGGTGATTGTATTAGTATCGACAAATCCTAATAAAACACCGCTGTTTTCGGCGCAGAAGCGGATAGAGCAGATTAGCTGGTCTACCCGTCATCTGCCCAACGTTGAAGTCGATAGCTTTGATGGTTTAACTGTAACCTATGCAAAAGTGCGAAAAGCTGGGGTGCTGTTGCGGGGTCTTCGAGTCCTTTCTGATTTTGAAAAGGAACTCCAGATGGCTCATACGAACAAAACGCTCTCAGATGACGTTGAAACCGTTTTTCTAGCCACTTCAAACGAGTACAGCTTTCTGAGTAGCAGCCTAGTTAAAGAAATCGCCAGGTTTGGTGGTCCTGTAGATCATCTTGTCCCTCAACCCGTTGCCCTGGATATCCATCAATGTTACGCCAAGACTCCGACCGTATTAGCCCCGACCGTAGCGGAACTACCCCCCACACCGGAGTCTCCGCTGGGGGTTCCTACGGAGATGCAGCCCGAATAGGAGGCATTGACATTCAGCGAGAACTGAACAAGCTGGAAGAGATGATTCTCGATAGTCCCCGCATTCCTCTTAGCAGACGCACTCTCGTAGATGAAGAGCAATTGCTCGACCAGCTTGACCTGATTCGGCTAAATTTACCAACAGCGTTTCAAGAAGCGGCAGAGGTTGTTCATCACAAGGAGGAGTTGCTGTCAGAAGCGGAGCAGTACGCCCAGGAAATTTTGGAAACGGCAGAGCGACGAGCCGCTCAAATTTTAGATGAGATGGGGCTACTCCGGCAGGCGGAACTAGAAGCACAGCAGATTCGACAGCGGGTGCAGCAGGAATGTGAAACTGCTCAAGAGCAAACAATGGCAGACATTGAGCGAATGCGCCGTCAAGCTCAGCAAGAATTAGAGGAAATGCGCCGACGGGCGATCGCCGAATCCGAAGAGATCCAGCAGGGCGCAGACGACTACGCCGATCGCGTCCTCAAAGAGATGGAGCAGCAGCTTAGCGACATGATCCGCGTGATTCGCAACGGTCGCCAACAGCTTCAGCCAGAACCACCGCCCCAAAAGCCGCGTGATAGCGCCACTCCGTCGGTAAATCGCTCATCGCAAGCTACAAAATCTCCGTCAGAGCGCTCGAAAAGCCAATAGTCTAGACTGCTGTAGGAAGACAATTTGTAGGAAAGTAAACCATGCGGCTGTCACAGATGTTTTTTTTAACCCTGCGGGAAGATCCGGCAGAGGCAGAAATTCCCAGTCACAAGCTGCTGCTGCGGGCGGGCTATATGCGGCGAATCGGCAGTGGTCTTTATGCCTACCTACCGTTGCTGTGGCGTGTCCTTAAAAAAGTTTCACAAATTGTCCGGGAAGAAATGGACGCTGCCGGGGCGCAGGAGTGTCTGTTGACTCAGCTACAGCCGTCAGAGCTATGGCGTGAATCGGGACGGTGGGATACTTACACCAAAGCCGAAGGCATTATGTTTGCCCTCAAAGATCGACAGGATCGTGAATTGGGGCTAGGCCCAACCCATGAAGAAGTGGTGACGGCGATCGCCCGTGACATGATTCGCTCTTACCGCCAGTTGCCCGTTAACCTTTATCAGATTCAGAGTAAATTTCGGGATGAGATTCGCCCCCGGTTTGGCTTGATGCGCGGGCGAGAATTCATCATGAAAGATGCCTACTCCTTTGACCTGGATGAGGCAGGCATGAAACAGTCCTACGAAAAGATGTATCACGCCTACAACAATATCTTTCGGCGATCGGGGCTAGCATTTCGAGCGGTGGAGGCAGATTCCGGGGCGATCGGCGGCTCCGGCTCCCAAGAATTTATGATTCTGGCAGACGCAGGTGAAGACGAAGTTCTCTACACCGAGGACGGTAAATATTCTGCCAACGTCGAAAAAGCAGTCTCCCTGCCGCCCGATGCCGAACCTTCTGCCTTTAAAAAATACGAGAAACTAGATACCCCTGGAACGCCCACCATCGCTACCCTCTGCGACTTCCTCAAGTGTTCAGCCACACAAATTGTTAAGAATGTGCTTTACCAGGTGACATACAACAACGGCATGAACGTTTTGGTGTTGGTCAGCATTCGGGGGGATCAGGATGTTAACGAGGTGAAGTTGCAGAATGAACTGGTTAAACAGGCAGACCAGTACGGCGGCGAAACGGTCATTGCGCTAACCGTTCCCGATGCCGAAGCACAGCAAAAGTGGGCTGCGAAACCGTTGCCACTGGGCTATATTGCTCCTGACCTGAGTGACGATTACATTCAGCCGTCTAAAAGTTTGGCACCCAAATTTCTGCGAATGGTAGACCCAACCGCAGTGGAGCTGAAAAACTTTGCTACGGGCGCAAATGAATCGGGTCATCATGTCGTTGGAGCCAATTGGGGAGAGCAGTTCCAGCTTTCGAAGCTGGTTGTGGATTTGAGGAAAGCTCAGGCAGGCGATCGCGCCCTCCACAACCCCAGCCAAACGCTCAAAAGCGCCAGAGGCATTGAGGTAGGACACATTTTCCAGCTTGGGCTAGAGTATTCTAAATCGATGGGCGCGACCTACACCAACGAGCAGGGTGAACCCGCCCTAATGTACATGGGCTGCTATGGCGTGGGTGTGTCTCGACTGGCACAGGCTGCTGTTGAGCAATCCTATGACAAAGATGGAATTATCTGGCCGGTGGCGATCGCCCCCTACCATGCGATCGTTGTCATCCCCAACGTCACCGACGCTAATCAGGTGCAGACCGCCGAAAAGCTATATGCCGACCTCAATCAAGCTGGCGTAGAAACCTTGCTTGACGACCGTGACGAACGAGCCGGGGTGAAATTCAAAGATGCTGACCTGGTAGGCATTCCATTTCGGATTGTGACAGGGCGATCGCTCCAGTCTGGCAAAGTTGAAGTGGTCAAACGCGCTACCCGCGAATCTCAAGAAATCGTCCTGGAGCAGGTATTGCCGACCCTAAAACAGTGGATTGCTGAAGCCATCTCTTAATTCAACATGGAATTTTTCACAGTTCTGCTGTCTGGACTACTGGGCATTCTTGCCCCAGCAGGTTTAATCATCGATAGTGTGGCTGAAAATGCCATCCGCGATCAGCTCGAAGACGTTGAGCAGCTAGAAGTTCGGGTAGATAACGCACCCAGCTATCAGATCCTACAGGGCAGAGTTCAGCGAGTCAGAATTGCCGGACGCGGACTCTTTCCTATAGAAGGGGTACGAATCGATACACTAGAACTAGAGACAGATGCGATCGCCCTTGATCCCAATCGTCTCCAGGAAGGACAGTCTGCCCTGGAACAGCCTTTACAAGCGGGAATTCGGCTGGTGCTGAAGTCGGCAGACTTGAATCAGGCTTTGCAGTCCCCTGAAATTACCGAACGATTACGCGACCTTAGCCTCAATCTCGTTAGCCGCTCAAGAGCCGAGCAGTTGCAGCGCTACGACTTTATCGACCCGCAGATAGAATTTTTAGAGGGACACCCCACAGGAAACGTTTCCCCTCGTCTACGGGTTCAGGTCATCTTACGGGAACAAGAAGCCCAGGAAGATTTGCAGATTATTGCAGAACTTGGGTTAAAAGCGATCTCAGCTCAACAAATTCAAATTGTCGAGCCAACCATTAGCGCCAATGGGGAACCCGTTCCTCAAGCGCTGATTCAGCCGTTGATTGATGGCATCAACCAGCAGCTAAACCTCGGCAGTTTAGAAACTTTTGGTATCACAGCCCGACTTCTACAATTAGAGGTAAACCCTGAGTCCTTAAGTCTGGCTGCATTCATTCGGGTTGAGCCAGCCCAAAACTCCGGAAACTAACTCGGTGCCGCTGTAGTTACAAAGCCGAGATGAATTCAACCCCTTTTGAGTCAAATCAGGGTTCCCTCACCTTTCACGCTGTCCGTTATCCAGGAGGAACCTGCTATGCGTGATCACCAGTCAGATTCAGACTTTCAGCCAAATCCGCTGCCAGAGGCAACGGACCTGCATCAGCCAGAAGTGGACTTGTTGCCTGAGAGCAAACCTTCCCGCCGCATACCCATTGGACTGTTTGCAGGAATATCTGCCGTTCTCGTACTGACGGGTAGCGCTACAGCCTGGTGGACATGGAACTTTGCAGCCAGAAATGCTGATCCTAATAAAACGGCTCCTGCTACGGTGCAGCCTTCTCCGGTAGAGCCACCTGTAACGAACATCCCGACAGAATCGCCTGCCGCTCAAGTGCCCGATCCGCAGCCCAGTAGCCCTGTCGAAGAGCAAACAGCCGAAGTTTATTGGCTGGACGTTAATGCTGAGCAGCTAGAACTAGTCGCCACTCCCGTTTCCCTGCCAACCGATCAACCGGATGAAGCACTGAAAGTAGTATTTGAAAATCTGCTGCAAGGGCCCAGCGAACCAGCCGCTTTTTCTGAAATTCCTGAGGGTACTGAACTGCGAGAGGTGACGGTCGAGAGTGATGGAGTTCACATTGACCTGTCCGAAAGCTTTACCGTCGGCGGCGGTAGTGCCTCCATGACGGGCAGGTTGGGGCAAATTGTTTACACTGCTACTAGCCTTGAACCGGAAGCTAAGGTTTGGATCTCAGTAGAAGGAGAACCATTAGAGGTATTGGGCGGAGAGGGACTGATCGTTGACCAGCCGATGACCCGCGATGATTTTGAGCAGAATTTTGCTCTTTGAGGGGTAATCGAGAAGTAGTCGGCAGTAGACACTACTGCCTGCTAGCTAGGGTAAAGGCGCGGAAGTGTCGGGCCTGTTGCTCAATGCGAGTGGCGAGGCGATCGCACACCAAGTTGCACAATTCAAAGATCAGATCGTCTTCCACGCTGTAGTAAGCTGAGGTGCCAACGCTGCGGCGGCTGAGAATGCCAGCTTGCAACATCACCTTCAGGTGCTTAGAAACGTTGGCCTGGCTGGTTGCGGTTGCTTCAACCAGGTCTTGAACACACTTTTCACCGTCTCGTAGCGAGTTCAAGAGTTTCAAACGCATCGGTTCGCTCAACACACCGAAATACTCAGCAACTTGCTGCACGATTTCTGGCGGTACAGACTCGGCTGGTTTCATGCAAATCTAACCCCGAAAGGACTGATCCCAAATTGTACCAGTCAACCCCTCTATGCCAATAGAGTAATAGAACACAAGCGAAACGTGCCTATAGGCAACATCCGAGCCGGAACTAAGTTAAATCACTGGAATTTCGCAGGCGAATGAGTTGACGACGCATCTGAGGAGACGCTTCTACCTCAGGAACTTCCTTGGCCTCGGCATGAACCTGGACGGGTTCTAAATACTCATCGGCTCCACAAGCAAACGCATCTAACAGCATTTCTAGAAGCTCTTCGCGATCGCACAGAGCGCCTGTTTCCTCGATCAGCCTAAACTTGAGGCGAATTTCGCAATCGTAAACGCTCACTTTAGGGCTAACGGATTGATACTCTAAAGAACTAGATTTCATCTGATAAGCAACACCTATTGTGCTGCGATTAGGAGAGTGGTTTTCAGATCTGGTTCAACAAAAGTTTTATCAATTTTGCTTTTGCAATTGACCTACTGTTTGAGACTGAATACTCAAGAGTAGGAGGTCACTCGTGCTGCGGGGGCTTGGACGTTTGTTGCTTAGGCTTAAAGTAGCATTCCCTTTGAGGTGAGCAAATCCGCTAATTAGCTGAATTCAAATTGTTTGGTCTTAAAGCTTCTGTATTGGTTCAGCGATAGCTTTACCATTGCTAACATGAGCGGATTTGTATCGCCAAGTCGCCCACAAACATCTGCCAATATTATTCTCTGCCTTTAAGGAGAGACACTTGATAAAATCTCTGTGAGGACTGGCTATTGTCTTCACAAATGCTTCAAGTCAGCTTTCGAGCTGTGCCTTCGATCGCCCAAATGATAGCTGGTTTGGTAGCTGCACCTTCGTCTCAAGGCGATCGCCGACTGAGGGTTCATGTGATTATTTTAACTTCCCTTTTCTGGAGACTTTCTCTATTAAAAACAGATTGGCTTACTCCCAGCAGAACTAAGTTCAGTACCTCCTAAACGGGACTAATTTTCTGATACAGAGATTAACCGTTGGCTGAGAAGTTAGTTTGCCATAAGCGAAGCTTACATTATGCAGAGTTTCTACCAGCTTGAAGAGATATTTGAGAAATCCCCCTAGCTGATAGACCAAGAGAGATTAGTTTTGAGCTTTGAGCGGTGCGCTAAGTAATTTGTGAGACTTGGATGGCTGCCAGAAGCTTGTGAGGGTAGCACTCACAAATTCTGTTTCAGACAAATCACTCAGGACAACTAAGGTCAGAATTTTGCTTACCTGTGGCTCCAAGATTTTGGTAGCTTTTATAAATACGTTTGCCAAGCTCAATCGGTTTGGATGGGAGTTGGCTTTTTTGGAAAAAGGTTTAAGTAAAAGGTAAGGCTCCTGGCTTTTCAGTAACCCAACTCTCTAGGGCGATAGTGCGAGCAGTCTTGACAAGGACCGAGTGGATTGACAGCGCAGCGAATATAGCTGGATCGAGCATTATATTGGCAGGTAATGTCGCCGATGATATAGCCAACGCCTTCAATATAGTACTGGTCAGGAGCAAGACGGAAATTGGGCAAACCACGACTGGCGGCCGAGTGTAGTGCTAGTCGAAGCCTTTCTTGGGCTTGGGCATCGACTCGACGCATGACCCAGAGTGAGAATAGGGAAGGGGTCAAGCCAAAAATGAGAATTAGAAATGCAGCTAACACGGCTTTCTGATTTGGCGATGAGCTACGTGAGGGACAGGGCTGAATTTTACTCGCTTGTTAAAGCTTTGAGATAGAAAAAGCTCTGTTTGAGATTATTTTGAGTCTAAAGCTACTGAATTTGCAAGATTAGCCGTGCCAGGTTGAGATAGATTAGAACTCCTAATACATCTACGGCTGTTGTAATGAATGGGGCAGACATCAGCGCTGGGTCAAGACCAATCGCCTGAAACAGGAATGGCAAAGTCGATCCAGCAACTGATGCCAGGATGGAGATAGCAACTAGGCTAACTCCAACGGCGATCGCCACGACCCAACTCCCTTGCAGCACAAAAGCCCAGATCAACACGACGACTCCCAGCATCAAGCCCAGGAATGCCCCTGCGATCGCCTCTCGTCGAATCACCCGCAGAGCCTTGCCACTCCGGATTTCATCGGTGTTTAGTCCTCGAATGACCACAGTAGAAGACTGGGCCCCGACGTTGCCACCCGTGCCAATCAATAGGGGAATGAACGCCGCTAACGCCACAACCTGCTGCAAAATCTCCTGCTGACTGCTAATTACAGCGCTAGTAGCCGTGTTTGTAATCAACAGCACAAATAGCCAAACGACTCGCCTGCGGGCTACGGTGAGCAGATTGGTTTGAAAGTAGCTATCATCGCCAGACTGTACGCCGCCCAGGGTATAGATATCTTCCGTAGTTTCTTCTTCCAGGATATCGAGTACGTCGTCTACGGTGATGATTCCGACTAGACGCTGTTCTGCATCGACGACGGGCACTGCCAAGAAGTCATAGCGCTGAATGATGCGAGCGGCTTCTTCCTGGTCGGTGTCGGTCTGGACGTAAACAATTTCACGAGTGAGGACATCGCCAATTTTCTGTTCTGGCTGAGCCATCACCAGGGCACGCAGGGAAAGGGTGCCAATTAAGCGACGAGCCGCGTCAGTGACGTAGAGGTAATAAATTGTTTCGCTAACGTTTGCTAGACTGCGAATTCGTTCGAGTGCCTGAGCGACCGTCCACCCCTCTTTGAGAGAAACGTACTCCGGAGTCATGATCCGTCCAGCGGTGCCAGATTCGTAGCCTAAGAGTAAAGCGGTGGCGCGGCGTTCTTCTAGGCTAAGCTGCGCCAACAGGCGGGTAACAATTTTAGCAGGCAGTTCATCAAACAGGCGTACCCGGTCGTCGGGTGACATCTTATCAACAATATCCAGCACGTCCTGGCGCTTGAATTCTTCAATCAGCGTTTGCTGGACGGTGGAATCGAGATATTCGTAGACTTCGATCGCCTCACTTTTAGACAGCAGCCGAAAGGCGATCGCCTGCATTGCTTCGGGTAGACCTTCGATTGCCTCGGCAATATCGGCAGGCTGAACGGGTACGAGTAGCGCTTTGGCTCCTTTCAGATTTTCCTGTTCTAAAAGAGCCTGAAGCTGCGATCGCACTAGATCCCGTAATTCTCTACGAGAAAAACCTTGAAGAGCGGTCGATGAATTGTCGTGATCAATAGCCAACGCTCTAAATCTCTGCTTCTATGAGTTTCTGCTTACCATAGCTCTACCCATAATTTCCCACAACACCTGTTGCCTGACTATAGCAACCACTCATTAATTTGGTAAACCAGGACGTAGTTTACAGGTTCTTACTTTAGCCCGATGCTGTGTAGTTTGATCGCAAGCTAATGTATTAGTGAGGTCATTATTATCCTTGAGATGAGTTTGCTTGAACTGATGTGACTAAAGGAGAAACGCACATGAACTCCGAGACTAAAACTCCTGAGACAACTGCCATTACTACGACTCCTGAGACAACTGCGGTAGTGCAAATTAGTCCTGAAACTGAGGCTTTAGTAAAGCAAGAAATGCCAGACAAGCCGGAAGAAGCTCAGCGTGAAACAATGGCTTTGATTGAAGCAATTAGACGGCGTGCCCAACTGTCAGTGCAAGAGGCAAGGGATGTCACGCTTGATTCTTACCTGAAAGCAGTGCGGCAAGCCAGGGAAGCGGTAGAGCAAAATAAGCCGCTTATCGATCCGGCGCAAATCGAGAAGTCTGTTGAGTTAGTTCAGCGTCAGGCCGAAATGAACTGGAGCGTGATCGTTTCTGAAATTGAATCGTTAGGAGTGCAGTTAGTTGATGCAGCTAAAGAAGCTTGGAATATGCTGATGCATTCAGACCAGAAGCGTTAGCTGTCCAATTTTTCTGATCGGGATCGCAATGAATGCTAGATAATGGAAGGGTTTTTACTTACGCCCTTCAGTTCCAACTCATAGCCATGCGAACCCATTACTGCGGTCAAATCCGACCTGAACACATTGGAGAGACGGTGACTCTGTTTGGTTGGGTAGACCGTCGCCGCGATCATGGCGGAGTGATTTTTCTAGATTTGCGCGATCGCTCTGGCATTGCTCAAATTGTTAGCGATCCCGAACGCACCCCTGCCTCTTATGAAACCGCAGGCGATTTGCGAAACGAGTATGTCGTGAAAATCACGGGGCGCGTTACCCGCCGTCCTGACGAGTCGCTCAATCCTCGCATTCCCACTGGCGAGGTCGAGGTGTATGCTGACCAGATTGAACTGCTGAACGCGGTGCGAAAGCAGTTGCCGTTTCAGGTTTCTGTTGCTGATGCGGAGCCTGTGCGAGAAGAGTTGCGGTTGAAATATCGCTATCTCGATTTGCGACGCGATCGCATGACGCGCAACCTGCAACTGCGTCACCAGACGGTTAAAGCGATTCGCCGCTACTTGGAAGACCAGGAAGGCTTCATCGAAGTCGAAACGCCACTGCTAACTCGCTCCACTCCAGAGGGCGCACGGGATTTTCTGTTGCCCAGTCGGGTCAATCCGGGAGATTGGTTTGCGCTGCCGCAGTCGCCGCAGTTGTTTAAGCAGATTTTGATGGTTTCGGGGTGCGATCGCTACTACCAAATTGCCCGCTGCTTTCGTGATGAAGACCTGAGAGCCGACCGTCAGCCCGAATTTACCCAGCTAGACATGGAAATGAGCTTCATGTCTCAGGAAGAAATCATCGACCTGAATGAAAAGCTGGTCTGTCATATCTTCAAAGCTGTCAAAAATATTGACCTTCCGCGCCCATTTCCGCAACTCACCTATGCTGAAGCGATGGATCGCTATGGCTGCGACAAACCCGACACCCGCTATGACCTGGAACTGGTAGACGTTTCTGATCTGGTCAAAGATTCTGGCTTTAAGGTGTTTTCGACAGCCGTTAGCAGCGGTGGAATTGTCAAAGTTTTGCCGATTCCCAATGGCAATGCGGCAATTTCTAACGTGCGAATCAAGCCCGGTGGTGACTTGTTCAAAGAAGCCAGTGAAGCCGGAGCCAAAGGACTTGCCTACATTCGAGTGCGTGAAGACGGCGAAATTGACACCATCGGCGCAATCAAGGACAACCTCACTGACGCGCAAAAGCAAGAACTCTTGAGCCGCACCGGAGCCGCCCCCGGACATCTCTTACTGTTTGGCGCGGGAGAAATCGCAACGGTGAACAAAACGCTCGATCGCCTGCGTCAGGTCGTAGCACGTGAACTGAAGCTAATCGATCCCGACAAAATTAATCTGCTCTGGGTGACAGATTTCCCCATGTTTGAATGGAACGCTGACGAAAAGCGGCTGGAAGCACTGCATCATCCCTTCACTGCGCCTCATCCTGACGATGCCCACGACCTGAAAACTGCTCGTGCCCAGGCGTATGATCTGGTTTACAACGGTTTTGAAGTTGGCGGCGGTAGCCTGCGAATTTATCAGCCCGACTTGCAGCGACAGGTGTTTGAAACGATTGGTTTGTCGCCCGAAGAAGCACACAGCAAATTTGGCTTTTTGCTAGAAGCGTTTGAGTATGGCACTCCGCCGCACGGCGGCATCGCTTATGGGCTAGATCGGCTGGTAATGCTGCTGGCAGGTGAAGAGTCGATTCGAGATACGATCGCTTTCCCCAAAACTCAGCAGGTCCGTTGCCTACTCACCAATGCTCCCGCTGGCGTAGACGCAAAGCAATTAAAGGAACTGCACGTCGCCTCAACCTACAAGCCGAAGCCAAAAGCTGAGTGAGTCTTCTCGTAGGAGTCGTGGTGCTCTGCCGTCTCGCGCAGAAAGCGTCTGTTCGTGGAGAGTTTCACAGGCGACCGGGAAGCCGCGTTTGGATTTCCCGGAGCAGCCAGAGGTTCCCATCCGGATCTGCAAACGCGGCAAAGGAGAAGTAGGAACGGACTTGTGGGTTGCGTCCAGGGAGGCGTGGGTTCTCCACCGCGTTGTTAAAGGGTCCGCCAGGATAGTGGAAGATCTCGCTGACGTTGACACCACGATCGATCAAGTCTGCGCGAACAGCATCAAGGTCATCCACAGCGAGGACCAGGTTTTGCACGGAACCAGCATTGTTCGGGGCGACTCCCCTGCCAAAGATGATCGAGGCTTACAAGTTGAGCGGTGTCATCTGTATTCCCCGGAAGTCACCATCCACTACGTCGATGTCAAACCGCCAGCCGAGATTTTCGTAGAATGACTTGGCGCGATCGACATCAGAAACGCTGAACACTACAACTTCGAGTTTCATGTTTGGGCTGTTTACAGGATTGCTGCTCATCTTGTTCTCCTTTAGCTCAATGGAGTTAGTTGCTCACCTCGGTCAATCTCATTCTTCTGCGATGCGAAGCAGTTTCCCTGCGGGGTAATCGCCCCATTCACACTACTCAAGTTCTTTTGCCATGAAGGTGATTTACTTGGCGATCGCCAACATCTCGAAAAAGTGGACGATACCCATTCGAGATTGGAAAGCAGCCCTCAATCGCTTTGCGATTGAATTTGAAGGCAGATTCCCAATCTAATATTTCTCTCTTGACACAAACTACTTTACAAACCCAGGCGCACCCGGAGAGGTATCCCTCTCATAACTCACTCGTCTTAAGAACCCTCCTTAAGTTTTGGCAAAGTTCATGCGGCTGAGAAATGCCTGAAGGCGATCGCTCTTGGGATAGGTCAACACCTGCCGCGCCACGCCTTCTTCTTCCACAAAGCCCTTATTCAAAAACAGCACCCGATGGGCCACCTCCCGCGCAAACTGCATTTCGTGCGTGACAATCACCATCGTCATGCCCTCTTCAGCCAACTGCTGCATTACAGTCAGCACCTCGCCCACCAGTTCTGGGTCGAGGGCGCTAGTAGGTTCGTCAAATAGCATGATTTGCGGCTTCATACAGAGGGCACGGGCGATCGCCACCCGCTGCTTTTGCCCGCCCGAAAGCTGGTCAGGATAAGCCTCTGCCTTTTCTGACAGCCCCACCTTATTCAGATAGAACCGTGCCATCCTTGAGCTTTCCTTAGCAGGCTGATTTAGCACCTTGCGCGGCGCTAGCGTCAGGTTGTCTAGCACCGTCATGTGGGGAAACAGATTGAACTGTTGAAACACCATCCCCACATTGGCTCGAAGCTGCTTCAGCTTGCCTGTACTTAAATTGGGGTGCGATAAATCAATTCCATTCACGATTAGCCGCCCGCCGTTGATTGCCTCCAGTCGGTTAAAGCAGCGCAGCAGAGTGCTTTTGCCACAGCCCGACGACCCAATCACGGCAACGACCTCGCCTGAATTGATATGTCCACTGATGCCCTGTAAGACTTGCAGTGCACCAAATCTTTTTTCTACTTGCTCAAAAATAATGGCTGGGGCAGCGCTATTGTTATCTTTCATCTGGATTTAGAAGTCTTCTAACGGAGGGAGTGATTCTAAAACTGTTCTCACCTTTAATAGTTGCTAACACACTTAGCGCTGCTAGATAGATGGAATGACTACCAACACGCTAGTTTTTAGTTTGTAGAATTAGGCGATCGCAGTGTGGATTTTAGATAATTCTTCACCTTGTGATTCCTGATGCCCGTTTAGTTTTGGGTTTGAATCCAAAAGTCTAAGACTGCTGTACGTGACGGTGTGACGGTTAGAGAGAAAAATGTTGGTATGAAGAAAATTGCTTGTATGTTCAAATTCACTCGATCTCGGTTTTTACGCCAGTTTGTCATTGGCTTAGTTTGTGTTTTCATGGTTGCCGCCTGCGGTCCCAGTGCGGAAGAAGCTCCCGAAGCAACAGAAGGCGGTACTTCAGAAGCCGCTGCCACAACGCTAACCGTTGCTACAGAGCCAGCCTTTCCACCTTTTGAAGCTCAGGCTGAAGGAGGTGGTTATGAAGGGTTTGACATTGATTTGATGAATGCGATCGGAGAAGCCGCTGGGTTCACCGTTGAGTTTCAGGCGCTTCCCTTTGATGGCATCATTCCCGCCCTGCAAGCCGGAACGGTGGACGCTGCAATCAGCGCCATGACCATCACCGCAGAACGGGCGCAAACTGTCGATTTTTCTCGCCCCTACTTTAAGGCAGGGTTGGCGATCGCCGTTCCAGAAGCCAACACCGACGTTACCTCCCTGGAAGATCTAGCAGGCAAACGCATTGCGGTACAAATCGGCACAACAGGCGCAGGTCAGGCCGCAGAAATTGAGGGAGCAACCGTCAGCACTTTTGACTCAGCCCCACTCGCCCTGCAAGAGCTAGCAAACGGCAATGCCGATGCTGTGATCAACGACGCTCCGGTTACACTCTACGCAATCCAGACTGGCAATATCGGCGGTGTAAAAGTCGTAGGGGAACTGGTCACTGAGGAATTCTACGGAATTGCGCTACCCAAAGACTCACCCAATTTAGAAACGATCAACTCAGGTCTGGCTACCATCCTGGAAGACGGCACCTACGAGGAGATCTACCAGAAATGGTTTGGTGAGGCTCCACCAGAGCTACCCGAAGAAGCCCCGCTAGAATAGCCCGAATTTGTAGGTTGGGTGAAGCAAAGCGCAACCCAACACAGCCTTTCCCTTTCACCCTTGTTGGGTTTCGTGCCCTCAACCCAACCTACGCCTTACTCACGCACTTAAGGAATTCCCCCGTGCTTCAATCCCTAGAAATCATCCTGGATGCCCTCCCTAATCTTTTGCGCGGCGCACTCGTAACCCTTCAACTCACCGCCCTGTCGGTTGTATTGGGCATGGTCGGCGGCTCACTCATTGGTATCGTCCGGCTATCTGCATCTCCTATCGTTAGTTTTGCTGCAAGGGCTTACATCGACTTCTTCAGAGGTACGCCCTTGCTAGTGCAAATTTTTATGATTTACTTTGGTCTGCCTGCTGTGATTACCAACATTGCCGACAGACAGTTTTCCTTCGATCGCCTCACCGCTGCCGTCTTAGCCCTCAGCCTGAATAGCGCCGCCTACATCGCCGAAATCGTGCGAGCGGAATTCAATCTATTGAACCGGGACAGAGAGAAGCCTCTCAGTCATTGGGTCTAGGTCCAATTCAAACGATGCGTTACGTAATCTTCCCGCAAGCCCTGCGTCGAATGATTCCACCATTGGGGAATGAATTCATCACGCTGCTCAAAGATACCAGCCTGGTTGCAATCATTGGCTTTGAGGAACTGTTTCGTCGCGGTCAGCTAATCGTGGCGCAAAACTACCGCTCCTTTGAAATTTTTGCCTCCGTTGCGCTGGTTTACCTGGTGTTGACGCTGCTCTCTTCCCAGGCATTTAGCTGGATAGAGCGCTGGATGAATCCCGTAGAACGAGCTAGAGCAAAAGCTGCACCGCCACTCAACCCAGTTTCAGCCAGCGGAGATCATTTGTCGTAAGCTGCATGAGTTGGCACGGTTCACAGTCCTCTAGAATGGGGAATGTTCCGATCGCACACAGGTTATGACGCACTCTACCAACATCAATGCGCTAGCCCGCTGGATGGCAGCAGACTTTAGCAATCAGGCACAGGCGTTTGAGAATCCGCCCTTTTTTGCTCACATTCGCGTCTGTATGCGTCCGCTGCCGCTAGAGTTGCTGTCTGGGGTCAGCTTTTTGGTTGAGCAAGCCTATGACTACATGCTGAACGACCCCTATCGGCTACGGGTGTTGAAGCTGATTGGACAGGGCGATCGCATCGAAATTGAGAACTACACCGTCCAGGATGAGCAAGACTTCTATGGTGCATCCCGCGACCTGAAGCGTTTGCAGCAGCTTGGCGGCGATCGCCTGGAAAAACTTCTCGGCTGCAACATGATCGTAGACTGGACAGGTCACAGCTTCAAAGGACACGTCGAACCCGGCAAAGCCTGCATGGTCGTGCGAAAAGGCAAAACCACCTACCTCGACAGCGAATTTGAAATCGACGACCAGCGCTTCATCAGCCTTGACCGAGGCCGTGACCCAGAAACCGACGAGCATATCTGGGGGTCAGTGGCAGGTCCGTTTGAGTTTGTGCGAGTTGCGAGTTTTGCAGACGAAGTAAAGGTCTGAGCGAATTTTGCTTGATGGGTGATGCCTACCTTATGAGACTGAGGTAAGTAGCAATTGTTGAGGGGGCGATCGCCCCAATCAAATCTGCTGTAGTCACGACACAAACTTCTGTGGTCACGACAGCGGCTCCTGAATTCATCACAAAACCTGCTGTCGTAAAAGCCCTAGACGATCCATCAGTTCTACTCAGCAGCCACCGCTGTCTAAATTGCTCTAAAATTGGCTTTAGTCGCCAAACTCGAACAAGTGTACTAATGTCAGGAAACGACTTCAACTCAAATCAAGCTGTAGACAGTAGCTCTACTCAAGAAATTCAAACAAGCATTTTACTGGGTGACTGTCTGGAAAAGCTAACCCACTTTCCAGACAACACATTTGATTTGATCGTCACCTCCCCTCCCTATGCCGATAGTCGCTCAAAAACTTACGGCGGAATCAAACCGGATGAATACGTTGAGTGGTTCCTACCCAGAACTGAAGAATTTTTGAGAGTACTTAAACCCAGCGGAACATTTATTTTAAATATTAAAGAGAAAGTAGTTAACGGCGAAAGACATACTTACGTCCTAGAGCTAATCCTGGAGATGAAGAAACAGGGATGGCTGTGGACCGAGGAGTTTATATGGCACAAGAAAAATTGCTATCCAGGCAAGTGGCCAAATCGATTTAGAGATGCCTGGGAAAGGTGCTTACAGTTCAACAAGAGCAAAAAATTTAATATGTATCAAGAGTCTGTCATGGTTCCAATGGGGAACTGGGCTGAGACTCGATTAAGAAACTTGAGCGAAACAGACAAAATTAGAGATGAATCAAAAGTTGGAAGTGGATTTGGAAAAAACATTTCTAACTGGTTGAACAGAGATAAAGTTTATCCAGCTAATGTTATTCACTTATCAACTGAATGCGGCAACAGAAAACATAGCGCAGCCTTTCCAAAAGCTTTACCAGAGTGGTTTATCAAGCTTTTTACAGAAGAAGGAGATTGGATACTTGACCCTTTTCTAGGATCTGGAACGACCTGCCAAGTTGCTCAAGAGCTACATAGAAATTCTGTTGGAATTGAGATTTCCTCTGAATACTATGACCTGGCTTCATCTAGCCTAAAGCCCATTCAGCATAAGCTTTTTGAGAGACCCTCACAGTATGCCGCCCATTGAGCAACAGGAAATAGTTCGGTATGTTGAGGAAAACATTCCTCAATTTCACCAAAGCCGCATCAATGGTTTGAGGAATTTAAAGTTACAGACAGTTCTCAGAAGAAAAAACCCATATCTCTTTAGAGCCAAGAATGTGATTACTGCTAGTGATCTTGTTAAAGGATTATTGGACGCTCATCTATCGTCCTCCGAAGAAGGGTTATTTGGAGGATTTATGGAGGGACTTGCTGTATTTATCTGCGCTAGAGTATTTAACGGCAGAAAATCTTCTTCTGAAGGAATAGATTTAGAATTTGAACGAGAGAAGATTAGATATATCGTCTCTATCAAATCTGGACCCAACTGGGGTAACAGTTCTCAAATTAGGAGAATGGTTGATAACTTTAGTAGAGCCAAGAAGGTACTGAGAACTAACACGTCCTCAGTCAATGTAGTTGCTGTGAATGGATGTTGCTACGGGAAAGATGATCAGCCCGACAAAGGTGAATATCTCAAGTTATGTGGGCAACGTTTCTGGGAATTCATCTCTAACAATGAATTCCTATACACAGATATCATTGAGCCTCTTGGATACAGAGCTAAAGAAAACAACGAACAATTTGAGCAGGAATATGGCAAGGTAATCAACCGATTTACCCTTGAGTTTATGCAAAACTTCTGTGATGCAGAAGGGCAGATTGTTTGGCAAAGAATTGTTCAATTAAATTCAGCAAAGAAAATTTGAAGGCGGATTGGGTAGAGCAGCGAGACCCAACGCCTGCATGGAGTCTGCTGGGTTCCGCTCTGCTTCACTTAGCCTACGGTATATCAATAACTCTAGGAGCTTTGTTAAGCAACCAGTGAATCAGGACTTACGCATTCTTCTGTGGAACAAGAGGCTTAAGCCCTTTGTTAACGTGGCGATCGCCTGACATACGTTCTACTTGCGTCCAGCCCTGTAGATCAAACATTTTCAATGGTGAATCTATAAAAGCTTAGGATAGGAAGGCAGGGGGTTGGTCATTGGTCATTAGTTTCTGCCTGGTGCTAAAGAAGCGCTCATGATGCATCAGTTACCAGTGCCTACCTCAAAAACAGCCTACAGCCTGACTACTCCACTTCTATAACCTATGACAGCTTCTCAAGTAGCTTCCCTTCCTCTGACTGACCTGGCACAGCAAACTCGCAAGGCAGCGCGTAAGCTGGCGGTTTTGCCAACAGATGTTCGCGATCGCGCAATTGAGGCGATCGCCCACTCCCTCGAAACCTCTGCTCCAGAAATTTTGGCGGCAAACCAGGCAGACTGTGAAGCGGCTCTGGCAGAAGGGTTGGCAAAACCGCTGTACGGAAGGCTGAAGCTGGACGCAGATAAGCTCCAGGGGGCGATCGCTGGGGTACGCGATGTCGGCAAACTACCTGATCCCGTTGGCAAAGTTACGATTCATCGAGAACTGGATGACGGGCTGGTAATGCAGCGGGTTGCCTGCCCCTTGGGTGTGCTGGGCGTAATCTTTGAGTCGCGTCCTGATGCGCTCGTGCAAATTGCGACACTGGCGATCAAGTCTGGAAACGGGGTCGTTCTTAAAGGCGGCAGAGAAGCGGTGCGTTCCTGTACTGCATTAACTCAGGCAATCCACCAGGGATTAACTCAGGCTGGAATCGATCCGGCGGCTGTGCGTCTGCTTACGACTCGTGAAGAAACGCTGGAACTCTTGCGGCTCGACCAATATGTTGACCTGATCATTCCCAGGGGGTCAAACTCATTTGTGCGTTTTGTCCAGGAAAATACTCGAATTCCAGTGCTGGGTCATGCAGATGGCATCTGTCACTTGTATGTAGACAAAGCCGCTGATTTAGAGAAGGCAGTAGCGATCGCCATTGATGCCAAAGTCGGATATCCCTCTGCCTGCAATGCGATCGAAACGCTTTTGGTTCATCAGGCGATCGCCGCAGATTTTCTCCCGAAAGCTGTTCAAGCACTGCAAGCCAAACAGGTAGAGCTACGGGGAGATGAATCTAGCCGCAAAATTGTCGAGATGGTAGCCGCAACGGAGGAAGATTGGTTAACCGAATATAGCGATTTGATTTTGTCGATCAAAGTGGTGGATTTTTTGGAAGGGGCGATCGCCCACATCAACACCTACGGCTCTCGTCATACAGAGGCGATCGTCACGGAAGACGATACGGCCGCTGCGACTTTCATTGCTCAAGTCGATGCCGCAGGCGTATTTCAAAACTGCTCAACCCGCTTTTCCGATGGCTTCCGCTATGGCTTTGGCGCAGAAGTTGGCATCAGTACCCAAAAAATGCCGCCCCGTGGCCCCGTTGGTCTAGAAGGACTCGTCACCTATAAATATCAGATCAGGGGAGACGGGCACGTTGTAGCAACCTATTCCGGTGAAAACGCGAAACCCTTTACTCATCGGGATCTGTAGCACTTTGCCATAGCCTCAAACTTTTGCACAAATCAGGTTAGCGCAACCTAAACCCACTGTCCAGTAACCAGTACGTTATAGCTTGGCTTGTTAATGACTATGATGAACAAAAAGAACTAAAAGAACCGATGCATGGATGATCAAGAACTAGCAGCACTTCTGTTTGATCTTGAGTCTGATCGAGTTGAGCGTAAAGCATCAATTTCAGACGGAAAAAAAACGGCAGGCAATTTGTGCTTTTGCTAACGACTTACCAAACCACAAAAAGCCTGGAGTTCTTTTTGTAGGAGTGAACGATGACGGCACCTGCGCTGGCTTGTCAATTACAGATGAGCTTCTTCTAAGTCTTTCCAATATACGCTCTGAGGGGAAGATACTACCCTTTCCAGTATTGCAAGTTAATAAGCGTATTCTAAATGGGTGTGAATTGGCAGTCATAATTGTGCAACCATCAGATGCTCCTCCGGTACAGCCTGACTACCCCATCGTAGCGTTGCAGCAGCTTGTACGAAACGCAGTTATGCATCGTTCCTATAAGGAAACTAATGCTCCAGTTCGAGTTTATTGGTTTAATGATCGAATTGAAATTCAAAGTCCAGGTGGATTATTTGGGCAAGTAAATCGTCGAAATTTTGGTCAAGG
Source organism: Leptolyngbyaceae cyanobacterium SM1_4_3 (assembly GCA_012031415.1). Taxonomy (GTDB): domain Bacteria; phylum Cyanobacteriota; class Cyanobacteriia; order Elainellales; family Elainellaceae; genus JAAUTN01. The sequence goes on from JAAUTN010000011.1 coordinate 32,316, forward strand.
TGTTACTGACTATCGAAATCCCCATTTGGCAGAAGCTATGAAGAACCTAGGCTATGTTCAACGCTTTGGCGTTGGCATTCCGACTTCTCAAAAAGAGTTAAAAAAGAATGGGAATCCACCAGCGGAATTCATTATTGAGGATTCTTATATGTCAGTCACTATCAGGAGGCAACCATGACCACACCAATTATTGCCTTCTTCAATAACAAGGGAGGAGTCGGGAAAACATCTCTCGTCTATCATTTAGCTTGGATGTACTTCGATTTAGGGTTACAAGTAGTAGCAGCAGACTTAGATCCTCAAGCTAACTTAACAGCGGCTTTCTTAGATGAAGATCGATTGGAAGAAGTTTGGGAAAGTAGTAATTCAAATAACTACAATACTGTCTTTCGATGCGTTAGACCCTTATTAAGTGGCATAGGTGATATCGCAACTCCGAATTTAGAAAAAATAGAAGATGGATTAAGCCTTTTAATCGGAGATTTACAACTTTCTGGATTTGAAGATGAGTTATCGTCTCAGTGGTCTGATTGCCTTGATCGCAAAGAACGAGCGTTCAGAGTCATTTCAGCTTTTTGGCGGGTTTTGAGTCAAGCTGCTTCCAGTACTAGTGCTGATGTTGTCTTAGTTGATTTAGGACCTAATTTAGGAGCAATTAATCGGGCGGCTCTTATTGCCTCAGATTACATTATCGTCCCCCTCTCACCAGATCTTTTTTCATTGCAGGGTTTGAAGAATCTTGGGCCGACCGTAAAGCGTTGGAGAGAAGAATGGCGAGAGCGAATTCCTAAAAATCCAGCTCTAGACCTCGCTTTGCCTCAAGGGAAAATGCAGCCTGTTGGTTATGTTATTCTCCAACACGGTGTGAGATTTGATCGACCTGTAAAAGCATTTCAACGATGGATAGAAAAAATTCCTGGGATCTATAGAGAAAAGGTGATTGAGAACCCTAAATCTGACAACGAGGAGTTAACTCAGAAACAAGATGAAGTGGCTTTAGCCCCTTCAAGTGATCCAAATCGCTTGGCGTTGCTTAAACATTATCAAAGCCTAATGCCAATGGCTCAGGAATCTCGCAAGCCCATCTTCCACCTCAAACCTGCGGATGGAGCGATCGGTGCTCACATTGATGCTGTAAGGCTAGTGTATTGGGATTTCAAGGATTTAGCCCAGAAGATTGCTAATCGAACTGAATTACTATTGCCTAGTTCCCAATCCTCTCTTGAACTGGAATTAAAGAAATAGCTCAGTTGCATGAGAGTTTTAAGTGCCAGTCCAACTGTGTTTGTACTTCAGTATTTCTGTATCAATATCAATGGACTCTATTCAAGTAACTGGAATTCGAGCGTTTGGGTATGTTGGACTGCTGCCGGAGGAGCAGGTTTTGGGGCAGTGGTTTGAGGTTGACCTGACGGTGTGGTTTGACTTGGCGAAGGCGGGGGAGAGCGATCGCATTGAAGACACCTACGACTACCGCTCAGCTATTACCGCAGTGCAACAGCTAATCAAAGCTGAGAAATTTGCCCTGATTGAGAAACTGGCGGGGCGATCGCCACCCTAATTCTAGAATCTGGCGTCGAGCAAGTCCGGGTGCGCGTCACCAAAGTAGCGGCTCCCATTCCAGATTTTGACGGCAGGATTGCTGTAGAAATTACCCGAACTCGTAACCCTGTAGCTTCGTAAGTTTGCGCTATTGTCTGGCGGCACGGAAGGCAGCTTGAGTTTCTGAATCTAGCAAACCCCACAGCCCCAACCTGCCCAAAATTACAAAGGCGCTTGTAATGTGACGCTATGGCGCTTTAGAGTTGCGATTTTTAAGAATGGGGCTTAGACTTTCCTTACCCTTTGTGCTTGTCAACATTGTTCAGCACTTGTTTTGCATCCCACTAGTTTTTAGCTCTAACTTTTTATGAAGCCTGTCTTGACTCGATTTGGCAATCAGATGTCTCACCTGAGCGGCGTTCGTGCCGTAATGAAGGACATTGTAGAAGCAACGCGGGCAGGCAAGGATTTTATTAACCTGAGCGCTGGCAATCCGGTAATTCTGCCAGAAGTTGAGCAGATGTGGCGTGACTGCACCGCCAAACTTTTGAGCAGTGCGGAATATGGGGAAGTGGTTTGTCGCTATGGCGCTAGTCAGGGCTATCGCCCTTTGATTGAAGCGGTGCTAACGGAGTTTAATCGGCGGTTTGGGCTGAATTTGAGCGATCGCAACATTCTCATCACCCCCGGCAGTCAGGCGCTCTATTTCTATGCCGCAAATGCGCTGGGCGGCTATACAGATAATGGTGAACTTAAGCAGATGGTTTTGCCGCTAAGTCCTGACTACACGGGGTATGGCGGCATTTCCCTCACTCCAGAAGCTGTAAGAGCCTACAGACCAGCAATTGAAGTAAATGAAAAGGAACATTGGTTTAAATATCGGCCTGACTTTACTCAGCTAGAAGTTAACGAAAAGACCGGATTCGTGCTGTTTTCGCGTCCGTGTAACCCGACAGGCAACGTACTATCTGAGGATGAGGTAAAGCGAATTGCAGCAATGGCTAGCGCTTACCATGTGCCCGTGCTGGTTGATTCTGCCTATGCGCCGCCCTTTCCGGCGCTCAACTTTACAGAGATGACTCCCATTTTTGGCGATAACATCGTTCACTGTACGAGTTTGTCAAAGGCAGGGCTGCCTGGAGAACGACTGGGAATTGCGTTGGGTGGTGAGCAGGTGATTCAGGCGCTGGAGTCGTTTCAAACCAATCTTTGCCTGCATTCTTCGCGCTATGGGCAGGCGATCGCCGCTCACGCCATTCGCTCTGGGGCACTGGCAGACCTTTCAACGCGGGTCATCCGTCCTCACTATCAGGCAAAGTTTGCCGTCCTGGAGTCAACCCTGCAAGACGTAATGCCCGATGTACCCTGGTTTTTACATCGCGGTGAAGGCTCAATTTTTGGCTGGCTCTGGCTGCAAGATTTACCCATCACCGATTGGGAATTTTACGAACTGCTGAAGCAGAAGGGAGTTTTGATTGTTCCAGGAAGTCCCTTCTTCCCCGGCATTCGAGAAGACTGGAGCCACACTCGGCAGTGCTTCCGCATTAGCCTGACTGCTAGCGATCAAGAACTGGTGACAGCCATGCAGCGGCTGGCAGAGGTGACAGAGCAAATCTATCGGCAGGGTTTGGGTTCCCAACCGAGTGAGCGGATGGCTAATTTGGTGGCAGGTTGATGGTTGATACGGGCTGGCTAGAAATCGGTAAGATTGTTGGGGTGCAAGGGCTAAAGGGTGAAGTTCGGGTTTACCCCAACTCCGATTTTCCTGAGCGATTTGAGCAACCTGGACGGCGCTGGCTGCTGCGACCGGGAGCAACAGAGCCAGAGCAAATCGAACTGGTGTCAGGTCGCTATCTCAACGGTAAGGGGCTATACGTGTTGCAGATCAAGGGAATTGGCGATCGCACCCAAGCTGAAGCGCTAAAAGATTGTCGCCTGCTCGTGCCAGAGAGCGATCGCCCTCCTTTGGAAGAAGGTGAATTTCACGTCTCTGATCTGTTAGGTCTAAAAGTTTTTGATCAGGCAACCCAGGCTCTAGTGGGCACGGTTGTAGATGTGTTTGCGGCAGGAAACGATTTGTTAGAAGTAGAGCTAAGTGAATCTGGCGCAAAAACTCTAATTCCCTTTGTTAAAGCGATCGTGCCTGTGGTGGATTTGCAGCAAAGACGCATTGAAATCACTCCACCCGCTGGATTGATTGAGTAGCAACTCAATTAAACGGCGATCGCCTGCCCACCTTTGTTCAATTTCTGGCAAAATTCCAGCACGGACTGTCTGGCCCACTGGTCAGCCGCCACGATGTCTTCCAGTAACGGAGCCGCATGATTATCAGCCTGGTGCGATCGCACACTTGCTCAATCAGCCGAGGAATATCCAAAAACTGAATTTTTTCCTCTAGAAAGAGCGCAACAGCCTGTTCGTTAGCGGCATTGAGAACGGCAGGCATTGAACCCCCGGCTCGCCCCGCTGCATAGGCTAGCTGCATACACGGGTATTTCTGATGGTCAGGCTCTCGAAACGTTAGATTCCCCGCTTTAACCAGGTCTAGCCGCTCCCAGTCCGTTGAAATTCGCTCTGGGTAGGAGAGGGCATACAGCAAGGGCAACCGCATATCGGGCAAGCCAAGCTGTGCCAGCACAGAGGTGTCTTCTAGCTCGATCAGCGAGTGAATAATGCTTTGAGGGTGGATTACGATTTCGATATGGTCATAATTCAACCCAAATAGAAAATGCGCCTCGATCACCTCCAACCCCTTGTTCATCAACGTGGCAGAGTCAATGGTAATCTTGCGCCCCATCGTCCAATTGGGGTGCTTTAGCGCGTCGGACACTTTCACAGTCGCCAACTTCTCAACGGGCAAGTCTCGGAATGCGCCGCCAGAGGCAGTTAGCAAAATTCGCCGCAACCCTCCTTCAGGAACCCCTTGCAGGCATTGAAAAATGGCGGAGTGTTCTGAGTCGGCAGGCAACAGCTTGATCCCATGCTTTTCGACCAGGGGTAAAACGACTGGGCCGCCTGCAATTAGGGTTTCTTTATTGGCTAGAGCAATATCTTTCCCAGCTTCGATCGCTGCAATGGTGGGCAAAAGTCCGGCACAGCCTACAATTCCAGTGACGACAGCTTCCGAGTTGCCGTAGCGGGCAACCTCGACCACGCCTGATTCGCCTGCTAGCAATATGGGTTGGGGATCAAGGTCAGCGATCGCCTCCTGCAAAACGCCCAACTGAGTTGTGTCACAAATCGCTGCAATTTGGGGGCGAAACTGGCGAATTTGCTGAGCCAGCAGTTCAGCATTACGTCTGGCTGCCAATCCGACGATCTGAAACTGATCGGGATATTCAGCCACAATATCCAGGGTTTGAGTGCCGATAGAGCCAGTGGAGCCAAGCAGAGTAATCGGTTTCAAAATTGTTTAAGAATTAAGCAGCAACTCCACTATAGGACGCTCTGGGGGCAGGAACCAAGCAAACAGGACTGACGCACTTCTCTGAGGACTGACGCACTTCTCTGAGGAACAAGGGGCTTAGGCCCCTTGTTTGCATGGCGATCGCCTGAGTTAGGACGGATGGAAAGCGGCAAAGCTTTGACCAGCAAGGTTCGACTCCATCCCTCATCCCTCATCCCTCATCCCTCATCCCTACCGCCATATCAAGCTGAGCATAATAGACTCCAGCAAAGACGGCAAAACAGTAGATCAAGATGCCAATGGTGTAAACAAAATTGCCGAAAGGCTGGGCTTTAGTTAAAGAATCTGTTTCTAGCAGCAAGTAGTGCCAGTCGTGATAGCTAGCTTCACCGCCCAACAGCGGCAAGATTCGCTCCTGAGCATCCTTGACGTAGATGGAGACATCCCAGAAATTTTCTCCAGCCCAGCAGAGAGCGATCGCACTGGCATAGCGTTGTTTTGTATAGAAAAAGTAACCACAGATACCCGCAGGTACCAAAATCTGCATCAGTGAACCTCCCAAGACATAGATAAATTGTCCAAAGGGAATGAACAGAACGTGTCCTGCCTCGTGAAAAATCAGGTTAACGCCATGCATGAACATCATGATGCCGTTGTTGGCAGCTAAAAAGCCGTTGATGGTGTAATCTGAAGCGCTAAACAGCCCATAAAATGCCAGTGCTGAGATGAATCCTAGCTTGAAATAGTTAAACTTAAACGTCCATTCTGCTGGTGGGGCAGTTTGTTGCACAGAGACAGGTAGAACTTTCGCCGATTTTGGTCGAGCCGCTGGGGAGATAGCTTCTGCTACGGACAAAGGAGCTAACAAATCTGCTGCTGGAGCCTGACGCACAAATTCTTCAGTCCAGTCTGGGAAGTCTGCCTCAGTTCGCTTCCCAAGAACTTGAACTTCTGCAATTAGATCGGTGCTGAATCCAGCCAGTTCTCGCTCGATCAGCGTTACAGCAGCCGTTTGATTTGGGGCTTGGTCAGAACTTAAATAAACGTGCAAACGGGAGTTTTGTAGCTGAGCTTTGACTTCTACGTTCTGGTGAGCTAGAGCGCGAGTCAGCAGAGCAGCGATCGCCGCTTCATCTCCCTGTTTCGCTAGTCGCTTGAGCAAGCCCGATCGGTTTGCAGAGCATTGGTCACACCACTCAGGCGGCTGGTCTTGCTGGCAACCATAAACCTGAACAGATTTGACCAGCGGCATCTGCAAATCTAGCAACGCACGGTAGATCGGACTGAGACAATCCATTCGCTCAGGCACCTCAGCCGCTTCTAGCATGATCCGCAGACAGCCATCGGTCAGAGTTGCTTTTGTGGCGATCGCCTCAGTCCTAAGCGCTCTTTTGATGAATAGGGCGATCGCCTGCTCATTTCCCTGCTTAGCGAGATGCAAATCGGGCTGTTCCATACACCCAAACCGTGAAGTATAAAACCCAACTATAACCTCACTCAAATTGCAGATCGCCAGCTTTTGCAGTGAGAGGGACTCAGATCCATCCCTCATCCTTACTGCTACCATCGCCGTTTCTAAGCAAGCCGCTTCTCCAAATACTGTCCGATCATCTGCTGTTCCCCTTCACGGGAAATGATGGTTTGGCGGGTGCGATATTGCTGCCCAATTAGCTTGAGTTCTTCCTCAAACACTGAGCCTTTGTACTCCGTTCTGAGACAAAGCGTTTCTGGATTGGAAAAGTAGAAGTCAGCAGTGACAGGTTTAGAGGTGGCAAAGCCGCGATCGCGATACAGCACGTCTCCCAGCGCACCAAACAGCGTTAACCCTTTGGACTGCTTCTTCCCAGATACCGAATCGGCGCTATCCCAAGTCACTTCAGCCCCACAGACCATAGACTGGCGATCGGACAACTCATGCAGATCTGCCAGGTGGCACAACTCATCACAGCCCTGCTGCAAAAAGCGGATAGTAATGTTGCTAACTATCTCTTTTGTTTCACCATCCGGTAGCGTGTAGTAGCGACGTTCCGAGCGCCACTGCCCCGCCGAGCGGCGAAAAAACTTGCTAATTAGAGATTCGCTTGTGGTAGCGATGCTTGAAGATACAATCACCCGACTCATTCCTTTCATAGAAGCAACTGGATTGAAAGTTGATACACAGTTACGGATCAACTTCCAGTACTCTGTTATTTTTCTTAATACTATTCATACTGTCCTGGAATAGCAATGGTTGACAGGTAGATTTACAGCTTGCCTGGTCTATGCCCAGAGGTAAGTTTGAGCCGGACAACCGATGTAGCGCCGTACTGCAATTCCTGAAAGAAGCTTAAATGTCTTGAAAAGAGAAATATCTGCACAGGTTATTCATGAAACCCTATCAAAGAATCCCCATTTTGGAATGTGGAGAGCCGCTAATTCCCATTCCACTGGAATTGTTTGCCGTAGAAGAGCCACACCCTTATGCTAAATTATCTGCACCCTACGGTGGGCGATCGCCTTATTACTTGCGTCAGGCTGTGTTGGAAGGATTAATTACAGCGCAAGACCATCTGCAACAGCTATATCCCCGCTGGCGGGTTCAAATTTTTGATGCTTACCGACCGATTGCCGTGCAACAGTTTATGGTGGACTATACCTTCGCTGAAACTGCACGGGCACAGGGGTTCAGTCCCGATCGCCTGACGAATGAACAGCGTCAGGCAATTTTAGAGCAGGTCTATCAGTTTTGGGCACTGCCCAGCGACGACCCAACCATGCCCCCGCCTCACAGCACGGGTGCAGCGGTTGATGTAACCCTGGTCAACGATCAGGGACAGGTCGTAAACATGGGTTCTCCCATTGACGAGCTTTCTCCTCGCTCCTATCCTGACCATTTTGCGACCGTCCCAGTTGATCAGAGTCCACAGCAGCAAAGCTTACGCGAAACGTTTCATCGTAATCGTCAGTTGCTACGCAATGTCATGATTAGAGCCGGGTTTCGGCAACATCCCCGTGAGTGGTGGCACTTTTCTCAAGGGGATCAGATGTGGGCCTGGCTGATGAATCTAGAAAGCTCTGACACAATGCTGATTGCTCACTATGGAGCGGTCTAGATGGAGCGGTCTAGATGGGAGTTTGATGAGAGTTTAAGGGAATGGCGATCGCCCTCACTCCAAAATCATCTCAATTACCAAAGGCACCACTACTACAGTAATTATTTACCTCCGTAACCAGTTCAGGTTCTTCAGAAACCGCCTGCTGAAGCGCATCATAAGCTTGCTGGGCGGCCTGATTGTCCTGTGCATTGACGGCCTCAACCAAATTACGGGTAGACTCGCTCGTGCTGGTATAGATGGCGATAAAAGATTCCTGGTAAGTCTGAAGCTGCTCATCTGTTAGCTCAATTGCCTCCAGATTTGTCCTTGCCTGCTCAGCTGTGTCCGCAATTCGCAAAAAAGCCGCCGGATCGTCTGGACTCGCATTCTCAGTAATTGCCTGTACATCTGTCACCGCTTGATTGGCAACTTCAATGAGTTGGTTACACTGCGCTACTTTGTTCTGGCTACAGCCGACCGCAGCAATTCCCAGCGCAGCCAACCAAATAACCGCCCGTTTTCGGGAAAAGAGCATCTAGAATTCTCCTGAACGTTCATCAACGGTAGCTTTAAAGATTAAATCAGGAGTTTGGAGATTGAGAGAAGGGCATATCAATTCCTTGCTTCTTGTCTACACTTCCTGGGGATTAAGTCGCATCAATTCCCAGGTGGTGTAAGTGCCAACTGGACTCCACAGCAGGTAAGGTACTAACAAAACCGATGCCCAAACTGAGATGGGCAGGACCAAAATTGCTAAAATCGCCCCAATGACAAAGCCTATCCCCCCGATGATGGTTCCGGCTTTGAGACTCCGCAGGGTCAACATTACTGAGTTGTAGGACAGCGTGACAAGCTCTAGCAGGAGGTATAGCCCCATCAACAGCCAGGTTTTACGGCTGCCAGGGTCATGTTCCCAAACAATGTAGGCAGACCATGCGCCGCAGATGAAAACGGCTGTCCAAATTAGCGGAATCAGCGACTCAAAGGTTAGCCAGTAGGGACGACGCAGCCGCCTGAACCACTTCACACCGCCAGGTGGCACCAACGATCCACCGATTCCACCCAAAATCAGCGCGACTCCCCCAATAATCATCCAGGATCTGATCATGACCTCACCCTTAGCTGCTCTTGCCCTGTAATGTTTGGGGTTGCAGCCGTAGAATAGCTTAATTGCATCGCTATAGTTGCAGGTTTGAACCAATCTGTAATCAATCTCTAGAGGTGTGTGGAGTTTAAGGATCACAGATTGAATAAAACCTGATATTTTTTGGAAGTGCCGCGCTGAGTGCAGCACTTCCAAAAAATATCAGATTAATTAATTCGCGATTTTTAGGATTGAGAATCAGGTGATGTTATAACCTCAACTGCAAGTGGCAACCGATTTAGAGAGTTGGCAGAATAGAGGGAAGAAGACGGTTTTTGGCGATCGCGCCGCTTTGTGATTTACAAACTGTTTTGCGCCTCACCACAATGACCTGGGATAAGTCAATGGCTCTGAAGCTGATGAGTCTAATTCTGTTTAAGCCCGTCACTTAACGTGATGTGTAGAAGCATTTTTAAGCGTTTACAGTACAGTTCTAGCCCGACTTCCTGGGATACAATCACTCCCTGACCCAAGAACTGAAGTAGGAAGGATGTCAGACATTCTCGAGATCGATGGTAGAACTTTCATTCCCGCTGATCAGGCCCCTCTTCCGGAGTGGCCTTGTGTTCTGGTAGAACGCCCTCAGCCCACACTGACTCTCAAAGACGATGACCTGTTTTTAGTGACCGACACACTTGGCAACATTGGTGGATGTTTGGTCAATGAGCAAACCACCAGCATGGGATTGTTTTGTCGAGACACGCGATTTCTCAGTCGTCTGGAATTGCAGCTTGAAGGTCGTGCGCCAATTTTGCTAAGCAGCGATGCCCGTAAGGGGTTTGCCCTTTCGGTGTTGTGTGCTAACCCCCATCTAGATAGCGGCATTTTGGCAGAAACAATTGGCATTCAGCGAGATATTGTGCTGAATGGTGGCTTGTTTGAAGAGTTGACCATTACCAACTACAGCACCCGTCCCGTCAAGTTTGAGTTAACTCTCAGTTTCGATGCTGACTTTGTTGACCTATTTGAGGTGCGGGGTGCGGATCGCGAAAAACGCGGGCAATTGCTATGGCTCACGCAAACCCCAGAGGAGAAACCTACTTCTACTGAGCTACCCGTGCTGACAAACGTGGGCGATCGCTTTCGGGGCGCATCTGCTGAAGAGTTAGCCATGTTGGAAGAACTGGCGCGATCGCAGGATATTCCCTGGAATGGCGATGTCGATCGCCCTCCCCAAGAGTTGACCATTGCCTATCACGGGCTAGACGGCGCTCTGATGGAGTCTCGCATTCAGTTTTGCCATCGCCAGCCCGACTCCTTTAAAGGATTTACAGCAATCTGGCAGCTAGAGCTTGCGTCTCATGAAACACAGCGCCTGGGCTATCGGCTTCAGCTATTGACCAACAACCGCCACGCCTCAACGGTGAGCGTACCTATGACGTTGATGCAGGCCAAGGCCGCAGAACTATTGGAGGAACAAAGCTGGCGATCGCTAGTGACCCAAATTCGCACCGACAATCGGGGCTTTAACCAGGTGATTGAGCGGGCAGAGCAAGACGTTTATCTGCTGCGGCAAACCTTTGGTAAAGGCAAGATTTTGTCGGCTGGAGTGCCCTGGTTTTCGACTTTGTTTGGACGCGACTCGATTATTGCGGCTTCTCAAACGCTGATTCTTGACCCTACGATCGCCAAAGAAACGCTGACCGTCCTGGCTCAGTATCAGGGTAAAACGGACGATGACTGGCGCGAAGAAGAGCCGGGTAAAATCCTGCATGAGTTGCGCCTGGGCGAGATGGCTCGCTGCCATGAGGTTCCCCATACGCCCTACTATGGCACTGTAGACGCAACTCCGCTGTGGCTAATGCTCTACTCTGAACATTATGCCTGGACCCACGACCGGGAAACCCTCGATCGCCTGTGGCCAAACGCACTGGCAGCGATGGATTGGGTTGACTATAACTGCCAGGAGACGGGCTACCTCAGCTACAACCGCAGATCAAAGCGAGGACTGGCCAATCAAGGCTGGAAAGACTCGAATGATTGCATTGTCAACCGCAAAGGAGAACTGGCAACCGGGGCGATCGCTCTCTGCGAAGTCCAAGCTTATGTCTACGCAGCTAAAGTTCGCCTGAGCGAAATCGCCCGAATGAAGAAGCGGCTTGACCTGGCAGATCGCTGGCAAGAAGAAGCCAAAGAACTGAAAACTCGGTTCAATCAAGACTTTTGGATGACCGATCAAGACTACTGTGCGCTAGCGCTCGACGGCAACGGCAACCCAGTAGACAGCATCACTTCTAACCCCGGTCACTGTCTCAACTTAGGCATTCTAACCCCTGAGCAGGCTCAGAGCGTTGCAGAACGGCTTCACGCGCCAGATATGTTCAACGGCTGGGGCATCCGCACTCTCAGCAGCCTTTCCCCTGCTTACAATCCGATGGGCTATCATGTTGGCTCTGTCTGGCCGCATGACAACGGCATGATTGTGCAAGGGTTGCGATCGCTAGGTCTAGTCGATCAGGCGCTAGAAGTTGCTCAGGGCTTAGTAGACATGACCCTCCAGCAGCCTTACCAGCGTCCGCCAGAGCTATTCTGTGGTTACGATCGCACCGATGACAGCGGCCCCGTGCAGTACCCCGTCGCCTGCTCACCTCAGGCCTGGGCAACGGGCACTATTTTTCAACTGCTGCAAATGATGATTAATCTGGTGCCCGACGCACCCAGCAACTACCTGCGGGTAATCGACCCGAACCTACCAGAGTCGATCAACCACCTGTCTTTGCACAACTTGAGAATCGGGCAAACGCTGTTAGATCTGGAGTTTGAGCGCTCTGGCAATGCCACCGCCTGTCGAGTCACTCGAAAGCGGGGCAACCTGCGAGTCGTGATCGAGGCTTGAGCTCAGGCGATGGGAGTGTATTCAGATCTTTATGTAAATGCGGACATTCTGCCCGCATTTACATAAAAATAGAATCGGTCTTGCGATGGGGAATGGGTTGTCCGCTCCCCATTTGCTGGCCCAAAGTTAAAGCTGAAAACATAAAAAACACGTAGCCGTATATCGTGCCAATCGTTCAGGTCAAGCTTCTGCTTCAGGATTGACATCTAACGCCCGTAGTCTTGATGCTAACTGTTCACTGCGCTGTCTTTCAGCTTCTGCCCGCTGTCTTTCAGTTTCTGCCCGCTGTCTTTCAGTTTCTGCCCGCTGTCTTTCAGTTTCTACCATTGCCTCAGCCGCTCTCGCTGATTCCTCTGGAGAGGGGATTATCTGTCCATCTGAAGTAAAGAATCGCAGTTCACGGTTATAGATACCCAGGTAAAGACTTAGCTGTTGGCTCCAGAGTTGATCTTGTTGATTGGGCTGTAACTCATGATACTCTCCATCAAGAAGGTGAAACCCCTGCAATTCCAGTGTGTTTGGGTCGAACCAGAAATAGTCCGGTGTACGGAAGGTATCTTGATAAATTTGCTTTTTTAAGCCTCGGTCGGTCTTAGCGGTCGAGTCTGAGAGTAGTTCAATAATTACGTTTGGGTATTTACCTTCCTCTTCCCACACTACCCAGCTTTTGCGCGGCTTGCGTTCTGTATCCAGCACCACAAAGAAATCTGGCCCGCGAAAGTTTTCTGACTTGCGCTGGTGAGGACTGTAGTAAATCGTAATATTTCCCGAAACGTAAAAGTCCTGCCGTTGCTGCCAGTGCCACTGGAGCAATCGAATCAGCAGACTAATTTGGTCACGGTGCAGGTCACTTTCCAAGGGAGGTTCGTTGCTGTAGAGGTCGCCTGGAGGAAAGCAAACGCCGTTTATTTTCGCCTCCTCAAGAACAGTTTGCACGACTTCGGCAGTTGGGGAAGACATAGGCGCGCTCATCACATACGTTACGTTATGGCTACATCAGTATGGCCGTATCAGTATGGCTATATCAATCCAGGTTAAGACAAAGTTGGGGTAAAAACGTCTGAATCGCGGCACATAGCACTATAAGTTTTTCTAATCTACATATTGGATTGTTTCCTTGTGGGGAAGATTTTCTGAGATTTGCATCGGAATATGGCTTTATGAACAGGTCAACGCGATCGCCATCTAGCGAGACGTTGACAAATTTGTATTGGAATATTGCCGAATCAAATTCAGCACAGCAGTTACGCCCCCTAAGACTTTATGTTTGCTTCTCCAAATGCCGCCCCTACAAACCGCCGCCGCTGGTGGATTGTAGTACTGGTGGGAACTTTGGCGTTAGTTGCGGCACACTGGGTAGCGCTGATCTATCGAGTTCAGCCTTCTGTTTCCCTTTGGTTTGTGCCATCGGGAGTAGCGATCGCCCTCACCTTTTGGTTTGGACCAGTTGGCGCTGTCCTGGCAGGCGCAGTCGGCGTTCTGGTTGCACCGCTGTGGGGACACACAGGCTGGAGCAGCTTGCTGGGAATCGTAGATGCAATTGAGCCGCTAGTCGCCTGGGTGCTTTACCGCCGCACATGGCAAGGCTCACTTACGCTAAAACAACTCAAAGACGCGGCTGCCTTTATTCTCAGCGTGCCGCTCTCGGCCTGCATTTTGTCAGCTTTGCTAAGCCTTGCAATTCTGGGTGTGCAGGGACAGCCAGAAAGTAACTCATCTCAAGGAATTGTGCTGTGGTGGCTGGGTAATGCGCTGGGAGCCTTTGCAATTACCCCCATTCTGCTGCTGGTGTTGACACCCCTGTTGCAACGATGGGAACTGCTTTCGCCCACCAATTCATCAGACTCTGCACAGTTTTTACGCCTTCCCAGTTGCCGTAGCGTGTGGTTAGAAACCTTTATCATTCTCGTCCTGTTGACTAGTACAGCTTTGCTTACGGTGTGGAAAACGAGCGAAGCAGGTCTAGTGTTTCAGCAGTTTTCATTTCTTAGCTTTGTGCCCATCGTGTGGGCGGCGACGAGGTTTGGGGCAATAGGTGGCATTCTCACCTCTGGACTTTGTGTGCTGGTAACGCTCCTAGCTTACCTGCTGAGCTACGGCGATGCCTTCAGTCTGGATCAGTTTCCGATCCCAGAAGAAGTATTGAGTGTTCACGCGCTGAGTTTGTTAGTGCAGTGTGCGGTGGGTTTGCTGATTGGCACCGCTACGACTGAGAGATCTGTCAGTCAGGTAGCGCTGGCGGTTGAGCGGGTGCGCTTGGGTGAATATGAAGCAAGAGCGCAAATGTCTGAGCAGTTGATTCGGCTCAACCATTCCCTCTCGGAAGCAAATGCCCGCCTGGAAGACTCTAACGACGAAAAAGATGAGCTACTTAGACGAGAACAGGTAGCCCGCTCAGAGGCAGAGAGCGCTAAGGAGCAAGTATCTCAAATTCTTGAAAGCATTACGGATGGATTTGTTGCGGTCGATCGAGACTGGCGATTTACTTACATCAACGCTGAGGGGGCGAGAAATCTCTGCCGTACTCCTGAATCGCTGTTAAGCAAAAATGCCTGGGCAGAGTTTCCAGAATTGGAATGTACTAACTTTGGTCGTCTTTGTAAACGGGCGATCGCCGAGAGAATCTCGATTGAGGATGAAGGTTACTATCCGCTGCTTAACGCCTGGTTCAGCGTCCGGGGCTATCCTTCCAAAAACGGATTTTCGCTTTACTTCAAAAATATTACCGAGCGCAAACGCGCTCAAGAGGCGCTGCGTAAGAGTGAAGAACGCTTCCGGGTTGCACTTCAGGGCAGTTCGATTGTGGTTTTCTCGCAAGACCTGGAACTGCGCCACAATTGGATTTACAACCCCCACCCGGAGATGGCGGCTGAGGCAATTCTAGGCAAAACCGACCAGGAAATTTTGCCGCCGGATGCCGCCGAAAAAATTACTGCAATTAAGCGATCGGTGATTGAGCAGGGTGTTAGAGCGCGTACTGAGGTAGAGATTGAGATCAACGGACAGATCACCACCTATGATGTCGCACTGGAACCGCTTCGTGCCCCGTCAGGGGAAATGGTGGGGCTAACCGGAGCCGCCACGAACATTACTGAGCGAAAACAGGCAGAGCAGATTTTGCAGGACAGTGAGGAACGGTTCCGGCAACTGGCTGAGAATGTGGATGTTATCTTCTTTATCTATGAGGGATTTAACGCCGTTTCTCAAGGGCAATTGGTCTATGTCAGCCCTGCTTACGAGAGAATTTTAGGGCGATCGCCCAGCAGCTTTATGCCAATCCTCAAGACTGGCTGGATGCCATTCACCCGACCGACCAGGCGCGAGTTCGAGCAGCACTGGCGGGCTTTGCTCGGGCCGACTTTGACGAGCAGTTCCGCTTTGTCCGTCCGAGTGGTGAAATTCGCTGGGTGCATTATCGCGTCTTTCCCATCTACGATACACAGGGCAATCTATATCGCATTGCTGGAATCGTTGAAGATATCAGCGAACGCAAATGGGCAGAGGAAGCACTTCAGGCGAGTGAGTCACTCTACCGCACCTTAGGAGAAGCGGTGCCTGATTTTGTCTGGTCTGCGAATGCAAACGAGCAAGTCGATTATGTCAATTTGCGCTGGGTTGAATATACGGGCACGGTCATGGAGCAACTGAATCAACCCGGTGCCATAGCGCAATTGATTCACCCAGACGATTTTCGTACCCATCGACGACGGTGGCGACAGGCTAAACAAGCCAGAGAGCCATTTGAGGTAGAACTGCGGCTGCGACGACACGATGGTGAATATCGCTGGTTTATTGGTCGGGCAGTACCGCTCAAAGACAGTGCAGGCAACCTGATGAAGTGGATTGGCTCTGCCACTGACATTCACGCGCTCAAGCAAGCGGAGGCAGAACGTGAAGAGCTTTTGGCACGAGAACAAGCAGCCCGGACGGAGGCAGAGGCGGCAAACCGCGCTAAGGATGAGTTTTTGGCGATTCTTTCCCATGAATTGCGATCGCCCCTGAACCCCATCCTGGGTTGGGCAAAACTGCTGCGAACGCGCCACCTCGACCCCTCAACCATTGCCCGTGCGATTGAAACGATTGAGCGCAATGCCAACCTGCAAACTCAGCTAATCGAAGATCTGCTAGATATCTCTCGAATTTTGCGCGGCAAGCTTAGCCTTGATGTTGCCCCAGTCAATCTGGTGTCAGTCATTGAGGCAGCAATGGAAACAATGCAGCTAGCTGCCGATGCAAAAACAATCGATTTTAGGTTTTGGATTGCCGATTTTGGCTTGGAAGCTAACGCAAATCCATCAGCCGATGCAGGTTTGGATTGGTCCAACGCTCAACCTTCAACCTTGAACCTTCAGCCTTCGCAGTATTGGGTAATGGGGGATGCCAATCGGCTTCAGCAAATCGTCTGGAATTTGCTGTCTAATGCAATCAAGTTCACACCTGAAGGTGGAAAGGTGTCAATTCGGCTGGGATGTAGTGATACCTATGCTCAAATTCAGGTGAGCGACACGGGCAAAGGCATTCGCGCTGACTTTCTGCCCTACATTTTTGACTACTTTCGACAGGCAGACGGCTCAATCACCAGACGGCATGGCGGTTTGGGAATTGGGTTAGCAATCGTGCGACACCTGGTTGAACTGCACGGCGGCACCGTTACCGCAGCCAGTTCTGGCGAGAAGCAAGGGGCAACCTTGAGTGTGCGAATTCCCCTGATGGCTACGGTTCCGGAGATGCGATCGCCCACCAAGCGCTCTGAGCCATTTCCCAGCCTGCACAATTTAAGAATTCTAGTGGTTGATGATGAGGCTGATACCCGCGAATTTCTCACCTTTATGTTAGAGAAGTACGGCGCGACGGTGTTTGCGGTTGCCTCCGCCCAAGCTGCTCTGGATGCGATCGCCGCCATTCAACCCGATCTGCTGCTCAGCGACATTGGCATGGCTAATGTTGATGGCTACGAACTGATTCGTCAGATTAGAGCTTTAGCGCCAGATCGGGGTGGACAAACTCCGGCGATCGCTCTCACCGCCCACGCCAGCGAACACGACCAGCAGCTTGCCCACTCAGCCGGATTTCACCAGCACATTGCTAAACCCGTTGAGCCAGGAATATTAGTAGGAGCGATCGTAGCGTTGGTTAAAGGTCGTTAAACCCCTGACCTCCTGACCTATCCCTAATGCTCTATCTCTCCGATCGCCTTCGGCACACCCGCCGTCAGCACCTCATGTCCGGCTGAAGTCACCAGCACATCATCTTCAATCCGGATGCCAATACCGCGCCAGCGAGGGTCAACTTCGGGCTGTCCTTCTACAGGTTTGATATCGGGCGCGATATAAATTCCCGGCTCTACCGTGAGAACCTGCCCCGGTTCTAGATTGTGAGGCGTTTCACCATGCTGATACACGCCAACATCATGCACATCCAGCCCCAGCCAGTGTCCGGTACGGTGCATATAAAAAGGCTTGTACTTCTCTTCTTTGATGATTTCTTCAATGTCGCCTTGCAGTAGCCCCAAGTCCATTAGCCCTTCCACGATGACGCGCACGGCGGTGTCGTGAATCTGACCATAAGGGTTGCCGGGATGCACCTGGGCGATCGCCTCCAACTGAGCCTTTAACACAATCTCATACAGCGTTTTTTGCTCTGGCGTAAACTTGCTACCCACCGGAAAAGTGCGCGTGATATCAGCGTTGTAATAGCCATAAGTGCAGCCTGCATCAATCAGCAACAGTTCGCCGTCCTGCATCTGACGCACGTTCTCGGTGTAGTGCAGCACACAGGCATTTACCCCCGAAGCCACGATTGACGGATAGGCTGGCCCTATGCCCCCTCGCAGTCGGAAGGTATGCTCTATTTCCGCCTGCACCTGATATTCATAGCGCCCCGGCTGGGCAAATTCCCGTGCCCGATTATGAGCATCCACAGAAATGTTTGCAGCCGTTCGCATTAGCTCTAGCTCAGCCGGACTTTTGATTTGCCGCAGAGAATGCAGTGTCGGAGCCGGATCTTCAATGGCGATCGGGCCAGTACCGCGCTTGGGATAAGTCCACATGAGGCGCTGCCAGTGCTTCAGGATGGTGTCGTTAAAGGAGCGATCGCGCCCCATCCGGTAGTAAATCCGGTCGGCTTTCTCCAGATATTGAGGCAGCTTCTCATCGAGTTCGGCGATCGGATACACCTCATCGGCTCCAAACCGTTTCTTTGCGGCCTCAACTCCCACCCGGTAGCCCGTCCAGGTTTCTCGCTCTGGGTCTTTCGGCTGCACAAACAGCACAAACTTGTGTTCTTCATGGTGCGGTGCCAGAACTGCGACCGCCTGCGGCTCATTGAAACCCGTCAGGTAAAAGAAATCGCTGTCCTGCCGAAAGTTATATTCCACATCGTTGTGCATTACCGCCATCGGCGCACTGCGAAATACCGCTGTTCCTTTGCCAATCCGGGTCATCAACTGCTCACGCCGCTGAGCATACTCCTGTTGCATTGCCATGTACTGAGGTAGTGCGAGTTAGTTAGGGGGGAATTGACGCAATGTGCAACAAAGTCCTGAAACTCTTATGTTTCTCTGAAGCAGACATCTTGCCTGCTTGATCTGGACGGGCAAAGCGCTCATCCCACAAGAGGCTATTGAACTAGAAACTGTAGCTCAGGACTGTTACGCTTGTACCGCTTTCGGGCAAATCGGCGCGGCTGATAGAAGTGGTGTCACCATTCACCCGCTGAATCGTCGAGCCTTCCATTAGCGTCAAAAAATCGTCCAATGCTACGATGTCGCAGGCGTTTGCATCTGCTGCCTGAGTGCGATAGTGCGTCGGAATTACAATTTTAGGATTGAGCGTCTGTACTGCTTGCACCGCTTCTTCAGGAGTATAGGCCTTCGGCCCACCGCCCACCGGAATCAGCGCCAAGTCAGGACGACCGATTAGAATTTGCTGTTCAACCGTAATTGGGGCAGCAATGCCACCCATGTGAACGACATTAACGCCAGACTGATTCCACTTCCACACGACGTTAACCCCAAATCGCCTTCCGCCCTGGCGATCGTGGTCAGTGGCGATGCCTGATACTTCTAAGCCGTTGAATTGGTAAATACCTGGTTCAGCCAGCAAACGCGGATTGCCAGGAATCCCCTCAACTACGCCTTCATCTAGCAGCCGACTGCTAATCATGACTAGATCGGTTGCCACCTGGGGGGCACGATATCCTGCGGTGCAGCCAACTGGACGGAAGGGGTTAACTAGAATGCGCCGCCCCCCGCCTGTAAACCGAAAGCAGGTATGTCCTAACCACTGAACTGAAAGTGCTTCATTCGACTGGGCTTGAGCAGGCTGAAAGTGGGCGATCGCCCCGGTCGTTGTTGCTGCTGTCAGCACTGCCCCTGTATAACGGATCAACTGTCGCCGCTTCATAATCTCCTCACTTATGCTGGCTACTATGCAAGTCTTTACCGAGTAGTTCAGCTAAAATCAGCAATTCTAAGCTTACCGCTAGGAGATGGCAATCGGGGCAGTCTGAGTTTTGGCTTATTCTCCAATTAGATAGCGAGTTGCGGAGAGCAAATCGCTATAAATGCAGGTTGGGGTAAATTTCTCTAGATAGGTGCGGCTGCGAATGCCACAGGTAAGGGCGATCGTCGGAACACCCGTTGCCTGCCCTGCCAGAATGTCTGCTTCCGTATCACCAATCATCCAGGCACCCATCGAAAACTCTGAAGCTGCTTCCTGTTGGGATGCTGCCAAAGCCGCCATCAACAATCGCGTTTTTTGGTCAGCATAGTTGCAGTAAGCTGCCGTCTCGTCTTGAGTGCCCCAAATCGAGCTAAACAAGTGAGTTAGCCCGTAGCTCTGCAAAATTTGAATGGCTTGCGTCTGACAGCGCAGCGTCACCAGCACTAACCGAATGCCCTTCGCATGAAGCATCGCCAGCGCCCAGCGCACACCCAACTGAAGCTGGTCTTTGTGCAGCAGAGTAGGCTGATTTACAATCTGACCGACTCGCTGCAAAAACAGATCAATTTGCGCCTGCTGCAAGCCCGATCGCATGGCAATTTCTAAATCTGGCACCCGATCCTGCTTCATCTGCCAGAATTGCGTTTTACTCAAAACCCGAACGGGTAAGGTTATCCCCTCAGCCTCATAGGTCGCCTGCACGTCTGCTAACCCTAGCTGATAGGTGCTGTAGTAGCGTTCGGAGACATCGACTATTGGGCCATCAAAGTCACAAAATACAGTCGAGCCAGATGTTAACACTGGGGTAAATTGATCTCGGCAGCGCTGAAACTGAGATAATCCCGAAGCTGCAACACCTGTCATTGAATGTTACCTATAGCAAGCATTATGAAATACTTCTTCACATTATTCGATCGAATATAAGCCGTCAACAATTCCTTGACAAAAACACATCAATATTTCTAATGTGTTTTTATGCCAACCTGATTTACTTACCTCGTCTACTTCATCACCTCGTTGCTATGTTTTACCTGGAAATGTCCGTAGGAGGCTCTGCC
>JAAUTN010000393.1 GCA_012031415.1 Leptolyngbyaceae cyanobacterium SM1_4_3
GGGGGGAGGAGGGTGTCAATTGTCTATTCCCCTTTGAAGGCTTTGACGGAGATGGATTAGTAGGCGTCCTGTGCTCTCACACAAACTCATCAATTCGGTAATGTCATTGATGTATAGCAAGCCGCTGATGCATTAGTGGCTTGCTATGCCCTTAGCTCTTTATAAAACAAGGTTTACCGCTCCTGACAATGGTTTGAGCTAAGGGCGGAAAGCTATAATTTAAGCTATTGGTAAGGAGAAGCAAGGTTTCCAATATTTGCGAAGTCAATCCATAAATTTCGTGCTTAGGCATCACTTCTGTTGCCTGATAAACTGCCCTTGCCAATCGCATCGATACCTTCCAGACCTCCAAATCCCGATAACTCTCCAACCTGCCCATATCTCACACCCCACACCCTACATCCTAACCACCACCACAATTTCTGTCCCTTGCCCAGGTTGGCTCCTAATCGTGAGCTGTGCGCCGATGCGCTCTGCCCGTTCGCTCATGCCGAGTAAGCCAAAACCCTCAGATGATGGAATACTCCCGACTCCAAAGCCCTGCCCATTATCTCTCACCCGCAAGCAAACCTGATCGCGATCATAGACTAGCTCCACTCGAATTTCGTCAGCATTGGCATGTTTAATCGCGTTGGTCAATGCTTCCTGCCCAATCCGCAGCAGGTTATTCTCGACTTCAGTAGGTAAAGGATACACCGTACCCTTAATCTCATCATACAAAGTAGTATCCATTGCGGCAGATCTAATCTGAGCAACGAGGCGATGTAGAGCGCTGTGTAAACTGCCTTCTTCCAAAAGTTGCGGACGGAGCGCGACGACTGATCGCCGTGCTTCAGTCAGTCCAGTGCGTGCCAATTCTTTGATCAGATCTAGATGTGCCTGAGCTGCTTCTACATCATCCGTTAGCACCTGATTTGCCGCGCCGACCTGAGCCAGAATGCCTGTAAACGCCTGAGCAAGTGTATCGTGAATTTCGCGCGCCATGCGGTTACGTTCTTCCGCAATCGAGGCGGCTTCTGCTTGCTTTTGCAGCGTAATATCTCGCGCCAGCCAAATCACCTGCTCGTGCTGAATCGGGGCAATGCGAGCCGAAAACCAAATTTCTCGTCCAGCGATCCAATCGCTGTATTCAACAGTGAGGACTTGTTGAGTTCTCACCGCCTGCTGAATGTAATCTAGAAATTCATCGGCTTGTTCTTTGGCAAAAAGTTGATGCAGCGTTTTGCCAGTACACTCCTCTCCATAGGATGAAGTTCCTTTGATTGTGCAGAGCAATCGCCCTTCAGCATTGATGATACATAGCGGATCGGGAATGGCTAAAAAGAGCGCCCGCAGTTCTGCTTCAGAGGCTTGCAGCGCGACTTCTGCTCGCTTGCGATCGCTAATATCCGCAACCACGCCTTCTATGTATCTATCGGTTGCATTCAGATAACCGGAGTAAAGTCCCCAAAACGCTGTGCCATCTCGTTTTCGCATCTGGATTTCAAAGCTTCGCACTTCCCCATCCCGCTTCAGCAACTCAATGGCGTGTTGGCGAACGTTGGAATCGACATAGTAGCCTGTAGTGTGCTCTAGCTCAATCATCTCCTCTGGTGAATCAAAGCCAAACAGATCTGCAAAGCGTTGATTGGCATCAAGAATTAATCCATCACAAAGGCGAGTCCGGAAGATGCCGACCTGCGAGTTCTCAAAGATCGTGCGGAACTTGGCTTCACTGCGTTGCAGGGCCTCTTCTGCCACCTTACGCTGGGAGATGTCATGTCCAACCGATAAAATCTCAATCAAATCTCCCAGTTCGTTCAAAATCGCTTGATTTGACCAGGCAACCCAAACTCGCCGACCGTCTCGACACAGATTTTCATTCTCGCCTTGCGAGTACGATTGAGGATTATCAAGTAAATCACGGATATAGGGTCTTATATCACGTCCAGAAAGTTCTACTTCTGGAATGATAGTTTCAAATAAGGTTCGCCCTACAATCTCATGTTCTTCATAGCCCAGGAGTTTTATCCCATAGTCGTTGATGTATCGAACCCGTCCCTGCGGATCATAGCGGATGATGACGGAATTCGCGGTCCTTACCAAATTGCGATAATTTGCTTCACTTTGCCGTAATGCGGCTTCTGCCTGTTTGCGTTCGTCTTCGACGCGCTTCGCTTCGCTAATATCCGCAATCACGCCTTCGATGTAGTCATCGCCTGCATTTAAATAAGAAGAGAAAAGCCCCCAAAATACTGTTCCATCTCGTTTTCGCATCTGTGCTTCATAGCTTCGCACTTCCCCATCGCGCTTCAGCAGCTTAAGGAATTGTTGGCGATCGCTGGGATTGACATAGTAGCCTGGGGTGTATTCAAGCCCAATGATCTCCTCTGGTGAATCAAAGCCATATAAATTGGCAAAGCGTTGATTGGCATCGAGAAGTAATCCATCCGAGAGACGGGTCCGGTAGATGCCAACCTGCGAGTTTTCAAAGATCGTGCGGAACTTAGCTTCACTGCGTTGCAGGGCCTCTTCTGCTTGTCTCCGCTGGGTGGTGTCGTTGCCTACCGATAAAATTTCAACGACCTCTCCCTGGTCATTAAAGATGGCTTGATTTGACCACTCCATCCAAACTCGCCGACCGTCTCGACACAGGTTTTCACCTTCGCCTTGCGGGTACGATTGAGGATGACAAAGTAAATCGTAGACCATAGGTCTCACATCACGTCCAGAGAGTTCGGCTTCTGGAATGATCGTTTCAAATAAGGTTCGCCCTACAATCTCAGGTTCTTCATAGCCCAGGAGTTTGACTCCATAATCGTTGATGTAGTGAATCCGGCCTTGCGGGTCATAGCGAAGGATAACGGAATTCGCGGTTTGCAGCAGGTTGCGATAGTTCGCTTCACTTTGCCGTAATGCGGCTTCTGCCTGTTTATGATCGCTAATATCCGCGAGTATGCCTTCGATGTAGTCATCGGCTGCATTCAGATAAGAAGAGAAAAGTCCCCAAAAGACTGTCCCATCTCGTTTTCGCATCTGGACTTCATAGCTTCGCACTTCCCCCTCATGCTTCAGCAACTCAAGGAATTGTTGGCGCTCTCTGGGATTGACATAGTAGTTTGTGGTGCTTTCAAGCCCAATCATCTCCTCTGGTGAGTCAAAGCCATATAGATTGGCAAAGCGTTGATTGGCATCGAGAATTAAGCCATCCGAGGTGCGGACTCGGAAGATGCCAACTTGCGAGTTTTCAAAGATATTGCGGAACTTGGTTTCACTGCGTTGTAATGCCTCTTCTGCTTGTTGGCGTTCCGCGATCTCCTGCTGCAAGGCTTGGGTTTGCGCTTCTACCTTCCTTTCCAGTGTTTCAGCATAGGTTGCTAACTGTTCATACAGCCGAGCATTCTCCAGTGAAATTGCGGCCTGAGCCATCAACAGTTTGAGGACTTGCAGGCGATCGCGGGTAAATACTCCAGGACTGCGATTGTTTTCCAGATAAAGGATGCCGATCAGCTGACTCTGCTTGAGAATTGGCATACAGAGTAGCGATCGCGTCTGTTGATGTTGAATGTAAGGATCGGTTGAAAAAGTCGATTTGCTGACGGCATCCTCAAGTACTAAAGTCTCTTGAGTACGTTCTACTGTGTGAATGACGGAGGCAGGAATTGTCGCACAGTCAGCAACGGCAAGTTTTTTCAGGTTACACGATCGACTTCCGCTACATTGAGCTACTACAATGAGCTGAGCATTTTCCAGAAGAACCAGAGTGCCTGTTTCAGCTCCGCCATTCTCGATCACTACCTGCATCAACGGGTTAATCAATTGATCGAGAGGGACCATTGAACTCTCCTCCGACGAAGGGCTGTCAGCCATCTCTCAAAGTATATCGCTTGCCAAACTCCAGAAAATCAGGCTTAATTATCTGGGCTTTACGCATTCTCAAATATTGCCGGAGTCAGAGGGATTATAAGCTGGATTAAATCTCGTTCAAGCGGTAAAGCCGCCATCAATTTTGAGGCTTGCGTCTGTGATAAAGGCAGCTTCAGGGCTGGCGAGATAAGAAACCATGCCAGCCACCTCGCTGTCCCTTCCATAGCGACCAAGGGCAACCAGCTTAGTCATCTTTACAGCAAAGTCGCTATCTGCGGGATTCATATCGGTGTCGATTGAACCTGGCTGGATGTTGTTGACAGTCATGCCACGAGGCCCAAGATCACGGGGGAAACTGGCGATCGCCCCCTTCGTCAAATCGTAAATAGAGCCGCCAGCAAAAGGCACAATAGACCTTATCGGAAATTGAACCGATTAGGATAATTAGCATCAGGCGCATCGATCTTTTGGGTATGCCATGAAAGGGTTCTGTCGCAAAAACAGCGGGATGATACACTTGACCTCTGATTTTTCTGATGTCATCTACTAATCGTTGCGAGTCCATGTCCTTATCGAGCCATAGATTCGAGCGCTCAGACACTGGACTTCATGTTGAGTGCCAAACGCGATGCCAAAGCTGCCAAACGCTTTTTCAAAAAGGTTTTGCAGTGCCGCCTATCCACTCGCTATTGATGAACTAAAACAAGAGGATACGCTGAGTGAAGAGACCGAACTCCGTCGCGTCAAGTATCTCAACAACCTGATTGAGCAAGACCATCGCCGCATTAAGCGCTTGGTCAAACCCGCTTTAGGCTTTGGTTCCTTCAACTCGGCCCGACGCACCCTCAAAGGGTACGAAGCGATGGCGATGATCCGCAAAGGACAGATCCAAAATGTTGATAGGAATGATGTGGCAGGACAGATCTCTTTCATTCACCAAATCTTCGGTATCGCTGCATAGATATAGATAAGGAAGAGGGATTTCATGCCCTAATTTTGTTTTTGCGACAGAACCATATTCTTGAGGTCAAAGGGATCAACCATGATCCGCCTCACCCCAGCCTGCTGAAGCAGCTTAAATTCCTTCTGGGAAGCCACCCCGGAAAAATAGAGCTTTTGTAGTGCCATACCCTCTCAATCCTCAAATCCTTCCAAGTGATCGCCTAAATCACTCGTTAACTTGCTTACCTTTTCTTTCTTTACTACTCCTCTACCCGGTCAGCCCCAGGACAAACTCGGTAGTACCTTCTGTACGCTTGACATACCGGGATCACTGCCTGTGGCAGTCTCCCGATTGTTCAAACCTTCCCCTGACCTGACGCCATCCCACACTCGTTGTATTTGTCGTTCTCTAAAGTATTGACCAAACGACAACATTTCCATGATTTCTGCACATTTATGTCCAACTCCCCTTCAAAAGGATTGATCTCAGAAGCCCGCAATCCTCTATGCGGTCTACTCAATGAAGATTTCCTGGTAAGTACCGGGTCGGATGGCATCCACGATGGCTTGAACGCGCTCAGTCTGCTGTCGAATGCGAGGCCACGAGGTCGTCATCAGAACGACGATGGCAATGCTTCGGTTGGCTAAATTCTGCTCATAGCGCAGATTGCGATCGGTTGTGATCAGTAGCTCGTAACCGTCTTGCTCAGCCCTGGAGAGCAAATTGCCGTTAGCTAGCTCTGACCATCCCCGTTCATAGGCGGTATCAATGATGTGCCCTGGCAGAAAACGACGGAGCGGTACAGGCGTCCCCTGATCGAACAAAATTTTCATGAACTCGCAGTTTGCTCTAATTGTCTAAGTTCATAGTCCAACAGTGCCTCTACCTGATCACGGGCGACACCGGGAAACCATTCCAAGAACTGGTCAATAGAAGCGCCGTCTTTGAGATTTTCAAACAGTGCCGAGACGGGCACGCGAGTGCCCTTAAACACCCAAGCCCCACTGACTTTATCGGGATGGCGTTCCAACATATCCAAAGCGTTCGTATTTTCCATGAATGCCACCGTTTGATTGGTTTGGAGGTTCCCCAGTTGCCGCGATGCTCCTCTGGAGCGGCTACGCCAACGCTTTCTCCTCTATTCTTACCTACCCAGTAATGCCAGCGACAAACTCAGTTGTGTTTTCTGTTCGTTTGGCATACCAGAACCACTTGAAGAGGTTCTGTCGCAAAAACAGCGGGATGATACACTTGACCTCTGATTTTCCTGATGTCATCTACTAATCGTTGCGAGTCCATGTCCCATCCTGTCCTGTTCAAGTGGAAGCACTTTCAGCCTGAAATCATTCTGTTGAATGTCCGTTGGTACTGCCGCTATGCCTTGAGCTATCGGGA
>JAAUTN010000394.1 GCA_012031415.1 Leptolyngbyaceae cyanobacterium SM1_4_3
TGTGGGACTGGCTTACTGCTGTTTCAAATTGCTCCTCACTGTCAGCAATATGTAGGAACTGATTTTCAACTGTTTCTTTGGAATCCATTCAGCACCAGTTAGCAGCGCTTGATTTACCTCAGGTTAAACTGCTGCACCGCACTGCGACTGACTTTGAAGGCATTGATATCGCATCTTTTGATGTGGTGATTTTGAATTCAATCGTGCAGTATTTTCCCAGCGCAGATTATTTGATACAGGTGTTGAAAGGAGCGCTTCAGAGAGTCACATCGGGAGGTGTGTTGTTTGTAGGGGATGTGCGAAATTTGCCGTTGTTGAAGGCGTTTCATGCCTGGATGAAGTTGAGTCAGGCAGAGGATGGAATGGAGCGATCGCAGCTTCAACAACAGGTGGAGCGATCGCACTTTGAGGAACCCGAACTGGTGATTGATCCAGCGCTCTTCTACACTTTACCGGAGCAGTTTCCTCAAATTCGACGGGTGCAAGTTCGGCTCTCACGAGGTCGTAGTCAAAATGAGATGACGCAGTTTCGCTATAACGTTTTGCTGTATGTGGAAGAATTGATCTCTCCTACCTCAACTCCTTTTACAGAGAAGCATGACTGGAGGCTTGATCCGATTCCGGTTGAGGAGATTCAGAAATATCTGATGGAGAGTGAACCAGAGATCTTTCTAATCACGAATGTAACCAATAGCCGTATTCATTTAGCTATCAAAACGGTGAGCTGGCTTCAGAATCAGACATTGCCCAGAACCGTTGGACGAATGCGAGAGGAGTTGCAGGACTCTGCTGAAAGGGCGATCGCTCCTCAAGATTGGTGGGATCTGGAAACCGTTTTGCCCTACCGCGTAGAAGTTACCTGGTCAACGCAAACTTCTACAGGAAGTTACGATGTGCTGTTGATTCGACGTGGGGTTGATGCGGCTGTTCCCACTTTTGACTCACCGGGACATTCCTGGAATCACTACACAAACGATCCGCTTCAGTCTTCTTTTGCCCGTCAACTCGTTCCAGAACTGCGTCAATTCCTGGGAAAAACTTTGCCAGACTACATGGTGCCTTCCGTTTTTGTGCCGCTAGCAGCGCTGCCTTTGACGGCTAGCGGCAAAGGCGATCGCCGCGCCCTTCCGCCCATCAATGATGATTCAACTCACTCCTTAAGCATCACCAACATCTCCTCAACTCCGATTGAGTTCACCTTAATTGAGATCTGGAAGGAACTGTTGCAGCTTAAACAAGTAAGTGTTCATGATAACTTTTTTGAGTTAGGGGGACACTCCCTATTGGCAACCCAAATGACTTCTCGTGTACGTGACGCTTTTGGGCTGGAACTGCCTTTGAAAAATGTATTTGAGGCTCCTACGATCGCCCAATTAGCTCTCATCTTGGAAGCACGCGATACCCCTTCAACCGCCTATGCGCCTCCACTAGTCCGGCTGGATCGGTCTGCCTATCGCAGGCGATCGCCCTCACTTTCAGCGCCCCCCTTGCCCGAATTACAGTTGCCCAACTGTCATTCTCAAACTCCTCAAGATTTGCCAAAAGGCTCTGCATCCGTCCACGCGAGAAGCATCACTAGTTCTCGATCGCCTCTAGTTCCCTTAACTTTGGGTCACGGTGAGCAGCCCTTCTTCTGTGTGCATCCCATGTTTGGAGTCGTGTTTCCCTATCTGGAACTGGCGCACTATCTGGAAAATATGGCGAACCAGTTTCCTGACTGGGGGCACCGCAGTTTTTATGGGCTGCAACCGTTGGGATTGGACGGGAAATCTGCCCCGCTGAACCGGATTGAGGCGATCGCCACCTGCTATATTCAGGCAATTCGAGAGCTTCAGCCGCAGGGCCCTTATTTCCTCGGCGGCTGGTCATTTGGGGGACTGGTTGCCTTTGAAATGGCGCAACAACTGACCCAGGCAGGGCAAGAGATTGGGCTTTTAGCCATTCTGGATACTCCCGCCCCTGCCAATCAACTCTCTTTGGGTCAAAGCCTCAAGTTTCTTTTGGGAACTGCCCTGTGGTCTACCCTACCCTTTTTGCTAGACTATGGCGCACTGGTTACAAATCGGCTGCAATCCTGGCATCCCTGGTTTGCTCGATGGCAGGGGGCTACCTCCAGTAGCGCATTTCGGGCGATCGCCCGCCTTTTACCAGAAGAGTCTCGCCTACAGCTATTAAATGAATCTGCCATTCAATTACTGTTGCCAGTCGTCTACGCCAACAGTCAAGCCGCCTATCGATATGTGCCGCAGCCTTATCCTCACCGGATTACACTATTCAAAGCTGCTGAGCAGCCAGAAGCCATGCGGCATGAGCCATTCCTGGGCTGGAACACTCTGACTCACAATATTCAACTCCATCAGGTGTCAGGGAATCATTTATCATTGTTGAGACAGCCACACGTTCAAACCCTGGCAGAACAACTAGGAAAATGTTTGTCATGTGCGGCACAGTTTAGCGGTGAGTCAGAGCAGCGGTGAGTCAGAGCAGCGGTGAGTCAGAATGAATCAGTATTTTGCAACGGTGGCAAGTGGTCTAGAATCGCTTGTCGTTGAGGAGTTGGAGCAGCTAGGGGCGCATTCTGTGAAGCCAGGATTTTGTGGAGCTACTTTTGAGGGCGATCGCCCCTGCTCTATCGCGTCAACCTGTGGGCCAGGCTTCCCTTCCGCATTCTGATGAAGCTACACCAGTTTCCTTGTGAGCGGGCAGAGGATTTGTATGAGGGAATTCAAACCCTTGACTGGTCGAAATATCTCACGCCTGATCTCACATTGTCGGTGACTGCGACGGGTAAAACCGAGCAGCTCAATCACACTCACTTCACGGCGCTTCAGGTGAAGAATGCAATGGTTGACCAGCAGCAAAAACGGTTTGGCGATCGCTCCGATGTAGACCTGCAAGACCCTGACGTGAGAATCAATGTGCATCTCGATCGCGGCGGCTGCACGGTTAGCCTGGACAGTTCTGGAAACAGCCTGCACCGGCGGGGCTATCGTCCGGCGGTCGGGTTCGCCCCGCTCAAAGAATCGCTGGCAGCGGCATTGATTCAACTTTCGGGCTGGCAACCAGAGCAGATGTTTTATGACCCGCTCTGTGGCTCAGGTACACTGCCCCTGGAAGCTTGTCTAAAGTCATTACACATCGCACCGGGGCTATTTCGAGAGCGGTTTGGGTTTGAAACCTGGCTAGACTTTGATCCCGATTTGCTGGATGGCTTGATTCAGGAAGCAAAATCTAGCCAACGAGAAACACTGTCCGCGCCGATTTGGGGCAGCGATCGCAACCCACAGGTGATTGAACAGGCGATCGCCAACGCTAAGAACTGTGGCGTATCCGAGCAGATCTGGTTTTCTGAAATGGATCTTGCCGATGTGGTTGCTCCAACCGATAGCGGAGTCGTGTTCTGTAATCCTCCCTACGGTGAACGGTTGGGAAAGATAGCGATCTGGGCGCGTTTTATAAACTGCTGGGTGACGTGTTGAAACAGCGGTTTAAGGGTTGGACTGCATTTATCTTGAGTGGCAACAAGGAATTGGCTCAGGCGATCGGGCTAAAGTCAAGTCAGCGCATTCCCGTGTACAATGGGGCGCTGCCCTGCCAGTTAATGAAATATGAGTTGTACTGAGGATTGTGAATGAATGAACCTGCGATATTTTTTGGGAGTGCCGCGCGAAGCGCGGCACTCCCAAAAAATATCGGGTTTAATTTAATCCATGATCCTAAAGATCTAGACTAGAGACTAGCGTTTCACCTCAATCATGCTCCGACTCACCGAAGTAAAACTGCCGCTCGATCATCCCGAAGAGGCGATTAAAACCGCGATTCTGAAAAAGCTACACATCGCGCCTACCGAGCTAATCCGCTATTCCATCTTTAAGCGCAGCTATGACGCTCGTAAAAAAGAAATTGTTTTTGTTTACCTTCTTGATGTAGAAACTACCCAGGAAAAGCGGCTGCTCCAGCGGTTCAAAACAGATCCGCACGTAATGCCTACGCCCGATACGCGCTATCGCTATGTGGCAAAGGTTTCAGATGGAGCGATCGCCTCCGAGTCAGATCGTCCCATCGTCATCGGCGCGGGACCCTGCGGCATCTTTGCAGGGCTGCTGCTGGCGCAAATGGGGCTTCGACCGCTGATTTTAGAACGGGGAAAGCCCGTCCACGATCGCTCCGTTGATACCTTTGGCTTTTGGAGCAAGCGAAAGTTTAACCCTGAATCAAACGCCCAGTTTGGGGAAGGTGGAGCAGGCACTTTTTCTGACGGCAAACTCTACAGCCGCGTCAAAGATGCCAATCATCACGGGCGAAAAGTTCTTGAAGAACTGGTCAATGCAGGAGCCGCGCCGGAAATCCTTTACGTCAACAAACCTCACATTGGCACCTACCGACTGGTCAAAATCGTTGAGAATATGCGCCGCACCATCGAATCTCTAGGCGGTGAAATTCGCTTTCAAAGCCGAGTCGAGACAATCGACATTGAGCAGAGTGACACCCGACAGGTACGCGGTGTCATCCTGACAATGGTGAGTACATTCGTGGCGATCGCGTCATTCTCGCTGTCGGTCACAGCGCCCGTGACACCTTTGAAATGCTCTATCAGCAAGGTGTTTACATTGAACCTAAGCCTTTCTCGATTGGGTTTCGGGTTGAGCATCCCCAGGCTGTGATCAATCAGTGTCGTCTGGGATCGCAGGCAGGTCATCCGATGTTGGGGGCCGCCGATTATCAACTGGTGCATCATTGCTCAAATGGGCGATCGGTCTATAGCTTCTGTATGTGTCCTGGTGGGCAAGTCGTGGCAGCGACCTCAGAAGTCGGGCGAGTGGTGACAAATGGCATGAGTCAGTATGAGCGCAGCGGCAAAAACGCCAACAGCGGCATTGTGGTAGGTATTACCCCAGCCGACTATCCGGGAAGTCCCCTGGCTGGAATAGAGTTTCAGCGCCATCTGGAGCAGCGAGCGTTTGAACTGGGCGGCTGCACCTATGAGGCTCCAGGGCAGTTGGTGGGTGACTTCCTGGCTCAGCAGCCTTCTACTCAGCTAGGCACCGTGAAGCCTTCCTACCGACCAGGTGTACATCTGTGTGACCTCAGCCCTAGTCTGCCTGAGTATGCGATCGCCGCCATCCGCGAAGCAATCCCCGCCTTCGATCAGCAGATCAAAGGATTTGCCATGCACGATGCCGTACTAACCGGAGTTGAAACCCGCACCTCTTCTCCCATTCGGATTAAACGCAAGGACGATTATCAAAGCCTCAATACAGCAGGTCTTTATCCAGCAGGTGAAGGAGCCGGATACGCAGGCGGCATTCTCTCAGCCGGAATTGACGGCATTAAAGTTGCAGAAGCAGTCGCCCTCAATATCCTGCACAACACCCTTTGAGGCTATCAGAGGAGAAACATCTCTGCATAGTTTGTAAGAATTATCAATTTTACAGGCGTTCACTTAACCTAAAGCGGAAAACAATGCTTGCTAACTCACAGTATGCTTCGCGGATAAAGCATCACAACGGGGAAAGGTGACTGTAAATCTGGTTTCCCGCCCAGGTTCGCTTTCTGCGCTCAGCATACCACTGTGCAAACGGACAATTTGGTAGGCAATTGCCAACCCCAAACCTACTCCATTGTGCCCTTGAGAACGGGCGCTAGCGGTGCGGTAAAAGCGCTCAAACAAATGTGGCAAATGCTGAGGATCAATCCCCGCTCCTGTATTGCTGACGCATATCCTTACTTCGTGCTCTGAATTGGGTTGGCGATCGCTTGTCCAAATTCGGACTTGCCCTGCTTCAGGCGTATATTTGATCGCATTGTCTAATAAATTCAAGAACAGGCTGGTACAGTGATCGGGGTCGCCTTGAATCCATAGCGCTGGGGGTAAATCACTGACTAGCTTGATCTGTCGGGCTGCTGCCAGCGGCTGCACCTGTTCTACCAGGATTTCCAACAGATTGCTCAGATCTACAGTCGTAAACGTAATCGGTAGCTGTCCCCGATCGAGTCTAGCCAACAAGAGTAGCCCATTACTCAGACGAATCAGGCGATCAACTTCCTGATCCAGGTCTTGCAGTGTTTTTTCATACTCAACGCGAGTTCGAGAGCGACTCAGATTAAGCTGATGCGTCCCTTAATGATGGCTAGAGGAGTCCGTAACTCATGGGCAGCATCAGA
>JAAUTN010000395.1 GCA_012031415.1 Leptolyngbyaceae cyanobacterium SM1_4_3
CGGGGGGAGCATCCCTGATCTTTTAGTGGGAAAGGAGTAACTTAGTTTTTCTAATCTCTTATACCCATCCGTCTATGGAGTAGCGACATCGGTGGGGGCGAAGCATTCGGCAAAAGA
Organism: Leptolyngbyaceae cyanobacterium SM1_4_3; assembly: GCA_012031415.1. Taxonomy (GTDB): domain Bacteria; phylum Cyanobacteriota; class Cyanobacteriia; order Elainellales; family Elainellaceae; genus JAAUTN01. Next base: position 118 of record JAAUTN010000395.1, read on the forward strand.
ATTGTGCTTCAGTGGCAGGGATTGTGACCGAATGCTTCGCCCCTACAATCAATAGTGCTTCTTTACGAAACAGATTCCGTATTAGAAGTTAATCCTTGAAGTATAGGGTGGGATGAATTCCCGCCCTAGTTCTTTTTTGTCTCCAAAAGCTTTGGCTTACAACCTACCGTGTAGGCACGCCAGCCACCCCATTTAGTGATTTCAAGTTGGTCTTTGCAAAGAAAAGCTTCTCCAAGAACACCTAAAACCATTTCACCGTTATTTAGGCGAACCTTGCCGATGCAAAGTCCGGGGGGTTCTTGCAGCAAAATTTGACAGATTCCTGCGGGAGGGACTGCCCAGATTTCGACGGCGATCGCGCTCCTCCTTCAGCAACTTTCATCATGGCGGGATGGCGATCGCCAATTGACCAGAGCCGATAAACGGGTTCCGTCATAGTTTCTCGCACAAATTCAGCGCCCGCTTTTTTTAGATTTTGGTTTAATTCCAGTCCGCGCATCAGGGTGCCGTTGACTGCCAGGTAAATCATTTCCATCAGCACCTAACCAACCGAAGTATTTGCCAAATCCAGATCGGCATCGGCAGCACCCCAGCCCATTTCTGCCAGTCCTTGTAAGACCGCAGCAGCGGGAGCAGTCCAACCGACAATGCCGCCCTGAGCGCGAACCATTTCTAGCGTGGCTTGCTTGAATTCAGGGAAGTAGCTCTCGGTGCAGTCTTCTACTAGCAGGCATTCATAGCCGCGATCGTTGGCTTCCCGCATTGTGGTTTGGACACAGACTTCGGTAGTCACTCCTGTAATCAACAGGTGAGTAATGTTCCGTTGCTGCAAGTGAGTTTCCAGGTTGGTGTTGTAAAATGCGCCCTTTCCTGGCTTGTGAATGATGGTTTCCCCCAGGACAGGTGCCAGTTCTGGGATGATGCCGTTCCCAGGTTCGCCTTTGACTAGAATTCGTCCCATTGGGCCGGGGTCGCCAATTTTGAGGGCACCTTTGCCTCGATTGAGCTTGGCGGGCGGACAGTCGGACAGGTCAGGCTGATGACACTCAATGGTGTGAAAGACGGGGAGGCGATGCTGCCGAAATGCTTCAAGTAGCTGCTTTAACGTAGGCACGATCGCCTGCAATCGACTGACATCGTTTCCTAGAGCGTCTCCGAAACCACCCGGTTCCAGGAAGTCGCGCTGCATATCGATAATGATCAGCGCTACGCCAGTCAGGGGCAGTTCGTAGCTGTAAGGGTTAGCGGGAATGGATATCATAGGTTTCCTCTAATGGCCTGCCATGCTGCGGCCGATGGTGGCAAAGTCGGCTTCGGCGATCGCACTTTCATAAACAAATCTGCCGCCGCTGATCACGAGAATGCGATCGGATAGTTTAAGCAACTCGTCTAGGTCTTCGCTAACCAGGAGGACGGCGACTCCTCGGTTGCGGGCTTCGACAATTTGACCGTGAATGAATTCGACGGCGGCGAAGTCTAAACCAAAACAGGGGTTAGCCGCGATGAGTAGCTTGATGTGGTCGGCAGAAAGCTCCCTTGCTAAAACGGCTCGCTGCACATTTCCACCGGATAGGTTGCCGACGGGTGTTTCGGGTGAGGGAGTCTTGACTGAGAATTGCTGGATTAAACCTTGAGCCACCTGACGAATGGCTTTCAACATGATCAAAATGCCTTTTGCTTGGGGCGGGCGATCAAAGGTTCGTAGCGCCATGTTTTCTGCGACGCTCATGTGAGGCACGCAGGCATTGCGGAGCGGTTCTTCGGGCAGAGCAAAGACTTTGTGTTTGTACATTTCTCGGCGAGTAGCGCTGTAGGGTTCGCCGTTTACCCAAACCTCGCCGCTGGTGGGGGGGCGCTGTCCAGCCAGCACTTCTACCAGTTCTCGCTGTCCGTTGCCTGAGATTCCGGCGATGCCAACAATCTCGCCACTGTAAACGGTCAGGTTGACACCTAAGACTGCTTCTAGCCCGTTGTCTTTGTTGGCGCGGATATCTTTGATTTCTAAAACGGGAACCGGATCGGGATGGTTTGTTTTCTCGACAGGGGTGGGTTCGCGGCGATCGCCCATCATCATTTCAGACATATCGGCGACGGTCAGGTCGCGCACCATACCGTGACCTGCAAATTGCCTTTTCGCAAAATCGTGACTTCATCGACAAACGCCATGACTTCCCGGAATTTGTGGGAAATCATTAGGACGCTGAGTTTTCCAGCGGTCACCTGTTCGCGCAGCAAGCCTAATACCTCATCGGCTTCACCAGGAGTTAGGACGGAGGTGGGTTCGTCGAGGATGAGAATTTTGCTTTTGAGGTAAAGCTGTTTGAGGATTTCGAGTTTTTGCTTTTGTCCGGCGGCGAGTTGGGCGATCGGGACATCTAGCGGCACTTGAAACGGAGCCGTTTGCATGAAAGCGTTAAGCTGCTCGTATTCAGCTTTCCAGTTGATCAGGTTGGTGTTATCGAAGCGGGATAGCACCAGGTTTTCGGCGACCGTCATGGCGGGGACGGAGGTGAAATGCTGGTAAACCATACCGATGCCGTATTTGTGGGCATCGCGGGGGCTGGCGATCGCCCTAGCTTGCCGCTCGATCAGCACTTCGCCGGATGTAGGGGTGTAAAACCCCATGACGCACTTGACCAGGGTGCTTTTGCCTGCGCCGTTTTCGCCCAGCAGGGCGTGAAAGGTGCCTGGTTTTAGGTGCAGGGAGACGTTATCTAGGGCAACCAAGCTGCCAAAGCGTTTGGTCATGCTGATGACTTCTAGCTCTGGGGGCTTTTCGATTTCGACGGTGGAGAGTGTTTCGGTTGCGGTTGTCATGGGGTTGTCTTCCTCAAAACAAGAGTTTGCTCGTGGAATAGCACTGGCTTAAGGAGGCAAGATCTGCGACTTCTTTGAGAAGTCGCAGATCTGAACGCTGCATTTTGGATTCTGGAGTTTATAGGGTTTGGAGGGTTTTGATGAGGGCGGTAGAGGGGGCGATCGCACCAAACACGCCGCCTTGCATTGTCACCATTTTTAGGGCTGCAAGGTGGTTGCCGTAGTCGCTGGCTCCGGTGCAGTCGGAGAGCAACAGGCATTCGTAGCCGCGATCGTTGGCATCGCGCATGGTGGTGTGGACGCAAACGTCGGTGGTTACGCCTGCCAGAATGATGTTTTGGATGCCTTTGCGCTGAAGCAGCAGGTCTAGATCGGTGGCGTAGAAGGAACCTTTGCCAGGTTTGTCGATAATCGTTTCGCCGGGGAGGGGGGCGAGTTCAGGAATGATCTCCCAGCCCAGTTCACCGCGCACGAGAATTTTGCCGCAGGGACCAGGGTCGCCGATGCCTGCACCAATTTGGCGCGATCGCCACTGTTTGTTCTCTGGCAAATCTGACAAATCAGGGCGATGTCCTTCGCGGGTGTGCATGATGTGAAATTTCTTCTCACGCATCACGCCTAGCAACCGCTTGATAGGTTCAATTGGGGCACGGGTGAGGGAAAGGTCATAGCCCATCTTGTCTACATAGCCACCGATGCCGCAAAAGTCGGTTTGCATATCGATGATCAGCAGCACGGTGTTGTCTGGACGTAGCTCACCGTTGTAGGGATAGGGATAGGGTTCTGAGTCGATGTAAAGCCCCACAATTCACCTCCTAAAGTTTTTCTCCCAACGTCTCGTTACGAGGCTCTGCCTCGTAATGCAGAACTAGAGGCTCTGCCTCCTCAAGCACAAGGGGAGGCAGAGCCTCCCGACTTACATTCCCAAGCAGAGCTTGGGAACGAGGGAGATGGTTGACTAGCCGGATATGTTTACTGGCATCTCTTCACCCCGGTAGCTGCGGGTTGGAGTGGGGAAACCACAGGAAGTGCCATCGGTGTGAACGACTTGATCTTCCCAGGGAAGGCGATAGTTGCCGTTCACCAAATCTTGCATATAGGTGTAGGGGCAGTCTTGCGCTCCACCTTTAACGGCGGTGTAGCCGCGATGCCCAAACTGATAGATATTATTTTCAACCGACCAGTGCTGACGGGCTTCACGCACCAAGTCGGGACGCAGTTCGGCGGTGATAATCTCGTCGGGGCGGTGACTGCCCATTGCTATCGGTGTCCCGTCAAAGTTGACGAACATCCCTTCGCCCATTGAGTCAAAGGTGCCGTCTGTGCCGCACATACAAACCGAAGCGGTGTACATCAGGTTGCAAAAGGCGTTTGCCTGATTGGTAATGCGCCAGGAATGCCGAATGGGAGCGGTGTAGCCTGCCGTGCGAATCATGATTTCGGCTCCTTTATAGGCACACTCTCGCGCCATTTCGGGGAACATTCCGTCGTGACAGATAATTAGGGCGATCGCACTACCATTTGGCCCTTCACACACCGGAATCCCAATATTTCCAGGCTCCCACGGTTCCACAGGCACCCAGGGATGCAGCTTGCGATAGTAGAGCCGCAGTTCACCCTTGTCGTCGAGAATGATGCCGCTGTTGTAAGGATTGCCGTGCGGGTTGTATTCCATGATGGAAAAGCAGCCCCAGATGTGATTGTCTCGACAGGCAGTCTGAAACGCCTCCACTTCTGGGCCATCCAGCCGACACATGATTTCTGGGTTAGTGTCCATTGATAGACCGTGCAGGGCATATTCCGGGAATACCACCAGATCCATCGTGGGCATATTGCGCCGAGCTTTGCTCACCATGTTGCAGATGCGATCGCTTTGCGCTGCTAGGTCATCGGGCGTAACTACATTAGGCAGTTGCAGTTGCACCATGCCAAGAACTACGCCGTTAGGAGATTTGTTTAAGCCGCCAAGACCGTTCATAGGGATGAGGGATAAAGAGTGAAGGAGGAGGGATGAAGGATGAGGGATGAAAGGTAAAACTGGGTTCAATGGCACTGGCTGAAGCTTCCACCTTTGCCCTGAACTCAAGTTCGGGCTAAAAGCTCAAGTCCGTTAAAACGGACTGCAATCCTTTAAGGAGCGGGAGCTTAACTCGTTTCAACGGGTTTTAGCTTTGAGCCTGAGATTGATCTCAAGGCTGTCAAGTCAGTGCTATTCAACAGTGGATTGACGCTTGTTTTCAGGTAGAACTTGGAAATGCATTTGATGTGGCTCTACCCCATGATTTTGGAAGACGGAGCCTCCAGTTCTGCATTCCAAAGCAGAACCTTGAAACGAAGCTTGCTAAATTCAGAGGATGAGAGTTTAAACAGGAACAATGAGGGTTTGAACTAGAACGATGCTGTTTTAGATAGGAACGATGCTGTTTTAGATAGGAACGATGTTGCTTTAAGTAGGAACGATGCTGTTTCAAACAAGAACGATGCTGTTTTAAGCAGGAACGATGCTGTTCTGAGTGAGAACGGTGAGGGTTGAAACAGGAACGATGCCGTTCTAAATAAGAATGATGAGGGTTTGAGCTAAAACGGTGAGACTTTAACCTGAAATGCTGCAACCTTGAGCTTCAATAGCGGCACTGTGCAGACCATTCAACAATGCGATCGCCCCACCCTCTGCCCCCACCCCCCCTCATCCCTCATCCTTCATCCCTCATCCCTCCTAAGTGTCTGTTCCCAATGCACCTGGCGCACCGGACAAGGTTCGCTTAGGGGAACAGGTGATGATCATAATCAGCAACGTCAACACATAGGGGGCAGCGTTGAACAAGTAATAGCCTTGCTCAATGCCGACCGACTGAAGTGCCGGGCCAAGGGCCTGGGCACCGCCAAACAAAAGGGAAGCCCAGAGACACTGAATCGGATTCCAGTGGGCAAAATCACTAGAGCGACCGCCATCAAGCCTTGACCGCTGGAAACTCGTTCGCTCCAGAGTCCGGGATAGTAGAGCGACAGGGAAGCGCCGCCAATTCCGGCTAAGAAACTGCCTGCGACGACGCTAAGCATTCGCACCTTGAAGATAGAAACGCCCATCGCTCTAGCCGCTTCGGGACTGTCGCCCACTGCGCGGATGAATAAGCCCCAGCGAGTGGATTGAAAGAACCAGTGCATCAGGGGGGCGATCGCCACTCCCAGCAAAACAAGGGCTAATCTGTAACGCTGACTGCACAGGCGGC
>JAAUTN010000396.1 GCA_012031415.1 Leptolyngbyaceae cyanobacterium SM1_4_3
GCGATCTCAAATGTATGAGGTCGTCATCAGTTGTGTTTGTGGTTTAGTACGTCTACGGGTGCAGTATGGCTAAAATCCGAGCTTTGGTAGTTCAACCTGCCCATTTTTCTTATTTCTGAAGAGGTCTTTTGGACTCTGCGATCGCTTGTGCGGGTGCCGCAACCTGACTTTCTTCTGTATCCACCTCTGGCTCAACCATTGCGGAATTGGTTTGTTCTACGATTTGCTTCTCCAAACGACTCACCACCACCTCTAAGCGGTCAAGCCGTTTGGATAGCCCTTTCAGATATGCCTCAATCTGGTCAAGCTGTTCACTAATACTGGCTTCTCGATCGATCTCCAGGGGTTGCCCTTTGTAAGTAGGGTCTAGTTTTACACCCAGCGTGTCTACCTTACTCCCCACTGTTGCAGCCGCATCTGCTAGAGGATTTTCACCCGCATCTGGTTCTGGCTCGATCGATGGCGTTACCGTTGCGCGCCCGGTTGTTGCTTCCTGTAAACGGCTGGTCAGGTTGTCTACCTGCTCATTCTGCCGCTGAAGTTCTCGGACGATTCGTTCAATCCGTTCCTCGTCATCCTGATCTGCCAGGTTTTCTAACACGCCCTGCCCAACCACAATGCCCAGAGTTGCCAGTTGTCCTGCCAGCCCTGCCACATTCACTCCATTGGTTTCGCGTCCATTTACCGCAGCCGAAGCACTGAGCCGCGACGCTTCCTCCATTGGGTCGCGGTAGCGGAAGTCTCGATGATTGGATTTACCAGCTTTGCCTTGAACCTGCGTCTTGGATTGAGTTCTACTCTGAGCTTTCGGTGACGTTTTAGCTTGATGTTTAGCTGTCGGAGGCGAAGCAAGCTCCTCATCCCCTAACTCATCTAACTCATCATCTAAATCGGCATCTAGTAACGTCTCTAAATCCTCATCTGGCTCTTCATCAAAGTCGTCATCGAGATCAAGCGCATCGTCCAAGTCGGCATCCAGATCATCAAGTTCTGCCTCTTCAAACCCAAACATCTCAGCAATGTTGGAGGGCGTAAAGTAGTTTTCATCCTTATCCGTAACGCCTTCCAGGTTTTGATCAAATACTTGCCACTGGTTCTTTGGCTGGGGTCACTGGTGAGATAGAAGCGGTAGCCTCGAATTTCGTCGTCATTGCCACCGCCCTCACAAAGCTCAACAGTGATGGGAGCCTTGCCCGATCGCTCACTAAATGACTCCACATAAGCCTTGAAGTCCTCATGGGATTCAATTCCTCCCTCATGGAGCGCCTTAGTGATCGCTTTATCCAGGGTGTTTTCAAGATGGCGAAGTTTTCGGCGATCGGTCAGGTTTTGCCAGGATCGCTTCTGAGTACTCTGCCGCTGCTTGGGTCGGGTGGGTGTTTTGGTAGCCATAGGCAGCCCTGGAACACAAGTTAAGGTTGCTGTAGTTGTCACCCTAACAAGGCGATCGCCCTCTCTACCTATGCCCAATGGCGATTTGTCTAGTATCCAGTTGGCTAGAATTCATCAGTTAGTTCACGATCCAAGAAGACGACCTAACCAAATTTGCATTTCTAAGCTAGCTGCCCAGTAAACAGGTTCTTCTAACTTAGTTATCTGCTCAACTACCGGGATTTGATAGAAAACTAGCCACTTGATCTGCCAAGCTTCTTGCCCCTACCGCGTCAATTTCCTGCAAGTGCCCAAGCAAGGTTCTTAAATCTTGGCATCGAGATTGTTTATTAATAATCCATGTACAGTCAGAATCCCAGAGTTCGACAAGAACTTGAACTAAAGCCTCACTCTCATCATTTCTGTGATCAGGTAGAAACTCTTGGTGCTGTGTAAGCTTTTGAAAAAGTACACGTCGGAATTTTTTGCAAATCGCTAACTTTCCAACTCCGTAAAGCTTTCTTCTTATCCTCCATCTTGGAAATAATTCGTCCTGAAAACGGTTAAAGAAATGAGTGAGCCATTGGTCAATGTTCAAGTTTTCTGGATCTGCTTCTGACAATGAATCGATTAATGGTTGCCAAGTATCTAATGATAATAAATCAATTAATTTTTCCCAAATATCTTCTATATCTCCAATAATTTGTAGATCTGATTGTTCTTGATTACTAAGTTCAAATAAGTATGCTCCAATTGCGGACGCTACATGGTTTCTAAAAGAGTTTCCAACTGAACCTGATATACCTGAAGATGTTTGCTCAATAAAACAATAAGTCAGAGTTCCAACGATATGAACTAATATAATGCAGTCTACAAGTTTAGTCGCTTTTAGAGCGTGGATAAGTACATCAATTTTTATAGTTATCTTGTTAAGACTAGATTTCACAATCATATCTAGAAAATGAGACTGATCTTCATCAAGATAGATGCTTCTCTTCATGAAGTCGTATCTATCTTCATCACTCGAAGAGCTTCGATCTTCATAAATAGTTTTTCTCAGGCAAAGCAAGGCATAAAAGGCTTCTTCTAGTAGTGTAATTTCCAAGCTTTTAGCAGCTTTATCTCCTGATTCTATGCCTATGATTGGAGTTAATGCTGCCATTAAAAAGCTCCAGTCAAGCCCTAATTGCAACGATCGAGGTTCTTGCTCATTAAGTTCAATGAGGATCTCTGGAGTCCACCTAAGAGCTTCAAGGATAGATATTTTGTGGAAACTTTCCTCAACGAAATTTTGTTCTAAAGTAGACCAAGCTTCATCAATTCTTAGATCTTCTGAGAAAGCATAAGTTAAAGTGATGAGGCGAGCTATTCGAGGGACAACGCTAATAAGTTCCTGTGTGAGTGGATACTCAAGTCCATACTCTCTAATCCACGATCGCATAAAAGCACATGAATCACCATCTCGAACTCCAATAAGACAGCGAAAAGCAGATACCCTAACGGAAGTATCAGGTTGAAGCTCTCTTAATAATTTAGGAGCCACATGAGCTATAAAAGCTCTAGCATCTAAGTCGTAAGACTGACGACGATGAAAGCCATCTAAAGAGATAGACAGATTTGGAAAAGTCTCAACCAAATAATTCAATTCGCTTTGCAAATCCTCGCTTAAAATATTGTTTGGAGGTTCGAGAACAATTGCGATTGCTGCCCAGATGACTTTACTAAAAGCTTGATGTTCAAGCTTCTCCTTAAAAAAGTTAATCTGCCTTTTGCTGGTTAAAAGATTCACTAACTGATCATGTATCTCTAACGTTTTCTCTCGTTTTCCATCAAGAATTTGCCGACAGGTCACTGCAATTTGCAGATGATGAAGATTCCACAAAGCAGCTTCAGATTTAACTTCTTCTTCAGAATCTCTAGGAGTAGTACCAATGAATTGAAATACTTGTTCCCCTTCACTATCCTGTTTTTCTTGCCAATTGCTCCGTCCAAATAAGGCTCGAATTCTCAGGGCTTTACTTTTACTGATCTCTGGTATCAATTCAAGCTGATGTTCATCCCAATCTCTTAAAATTCGAGACTGTTCAACTAAAGGGATACCCTCATTTATCCACAGATGAAGAATAACTGTCTGAAGCTCATCGCTGCGGTAGGATAAACGATTGAATTCTAAAAGCTCCTGATAGTCCTCCTGCAAAAGGCTTGCCCTTGCCCCTGTACCATCGAATCCAAAGTCTTGACCGTGATCAATCTGCTCAAACTCCAACCAGATAAGCAGTTGTAGTGATGATATGAGAGGTAGTAACGGCTTACTCAACAGAGTTAGATCGCACTTTGCAAGTGACACAAGTACACCAAGCATTGCTACAGTGCTAGTACGTTCCAAAATGAGGGAAATAGAATGCTCTAACTCCTGTCTATTAGGACGACTGTAAAGCCATCCTTCGAGCGTCATTAAAAGACATGCAAGAATTCTAGGGGCTAAGTTGTTGCGATGCCAATAGAGAGCTTTTCGCCCGCCCTGAAACTGTTTTCTAGTTTCACCAATAAGTAGAGTTAATTCATGAGTGTCTGTTTTTAGAGAGTTGAGTATTTCTTCTACTTCAGGATTTCCTTCTGATTCACTCCTTTGTTGCTCAAGATGTTGATCAATTTGATAATTTCGATGTGTAACTATGTTGCAAAGAATTTCAACAATAGGACACCTCGAAAAATAGGTTAAGGAGAGTCTTAGGTTGAGACAGGTATGAGATCCTGATGATAGAGCAGTGATGGGGTGAGATGAGATGAAACAACCTGGCTTTTGGGATTGGGAAGAGCGGCAAAACAAGCTCAACGAGAAGAAGGATCTCTTGGTGCGGTTGAATGAGCTAATTGAATGGGAAACGTTTCGCCCCCTGCTAGAGCAAATTCATCACAAACCGCGCAAAAGTAAAGCAGGGCGTAAGCCGATTGATGTGGTTGTGATGTTTAAGCTGTTAGTGTTGCAGCAGTTGTACAACATTAGTGATGCAGAATTAGAGTATCAAGTGAGTGACCGCTTGTCGTTCATGCAGTTTCTAGGCTTTGGGCTAGCGGATGAAGTGCCAGATGCAACAACAGTATGGCTGTTCCGCAAGCAGTTGAGCGAGCAGGGATTGATTGAACCCTTGTTTGAGCAATTCGATGGTTATCTGATTGAGCAAGGCTATGCAGCGCAAGGGGGACAAATTGTAGATGCGACCTTGATTCCGGTACCCAAGCCGCACAACAGCAAAGATGAGAACGAGTGCATCAAGGGAGGAGAGGTGCCCGCCCAGTGGCAGGACAAGCCGCACAAACGCGCCCAAAAGGACACGGATGCTCGATGGACGAAGAAGGGGGGCAAGAGCTACTTCGGTTACAAAAACCATATTGGCATTGATGCCGAGCATCGGTTGATTCGTCGCTATGTCGTGACCGATGCTTCAGTGCATGACTTACAAGTACTAGGTCAATTGCTTGATGAGGACAACGAGAGTGATTCCATCTGGGGTGACAGTGCCTATCGCAGCCAGGATACCGAGGACACCTTGGAGCTAATCGGGTTTGATAGCCAAATCCACCAGCGTGGGTATCGCAATCATCCCTTAAGTGAGGAGCAGAGACAGTCCAATCGCACCAAGTCCAAAACTCGTGCTCGGGTGGAGCATGTCTTTGGCACTTGGGTGATGCAGATGGGAGGCAAACTCGTGCGCTCCATTGGCATCGTACGAGCCAAGGCAAACTTGGGGTTGAAGAATTTAACCTACAACTTGATGCGTTACACCTTTTTGCAAACCCAGGCAGCGGATTAAGGCGAAACCTGGAAAGTTATCCTTAGATGCACCTGACCCAGCTAGAGTAGCTCAATTGGAGTTCAAGAAAACTGTGTTTTCAAGAAGATCCTCAATGTCTCATTTGAAACCTCAACTCCCAAAAAATGAATTAATCGAGGTTCCCAATACTGATTGCAATGCCTTCAGCAATTTGTAGCAATGAAAGGAGCGGGAGGAATTTAAATGTACATACATCAATATCATCAGAACCTGCTGTACCCCGATCTCGATCTAACACATCATAATTTCTTTGCACCCTCTCATAGAGATAATGTGGTGGCTGAATTGTCAATGCCAGGAATAGTTCTACTCCAAGCTGAGGATGTGTAAGAATTACAGCATTTAGGTAAAACCCATTCTGTCTAAGCATAAACTTTCGGAACTGTTGATTAACTTCTGCTACAGGTCCATTAGGATGTCCTGGTTGAAGCACACCATTTCCACGAAGCATTCTTAACAAATCATCAGACGGTGTAGTCCCAGTTATCTCCTGTCTTGGCTCTAATCTATTTGCTGGAACAATTTCTCGTCCTGCCAATACTCTTAAGAACCAGATGGAGCGATCTAGAATGATTCTGAGCGAAAAAACTATACATGCAAAAGCATTTGACTCGAAATCGCGTAAGCGATGCCTTGTTGCCCAGGTATGTTCAGGATTGGGGTCGGGCAATAACACTGCCTGAGCCAAATCTAAGGTGAAGTTGGCGACTTCTGATCGGAGCGAGAAACTTCGTGCATGGACACTCCAATTCAGCCAAGCCTCAGCCGCTCTAAAAACTATGCAAGACTCCTCAATTACAGCCTCTGGAGTTTGGGATAATAGCCAATGCCAAACGGGTTCCCATAGATCTGGTTTTGGGATTCCTGTTATTTGTTCCTGAATAGCAATGCGGGTTCGGAGAGGTGTGGATTGAGAACCATCTGCATGAAAAGGATATGG
>JAAUTN010000397.1 GCA_012031415.1 Leptolyngbyaceae cyanobacterium SM1_4_3
GGGACTAGATCAAGAGTCGCGCACCGCACTAGCAGAAAAGATTTTGGCGCGGCAGGTGCAGGACAACCGCAAATCGAGCGAATTCGCCAGAGTGAAGACTTTCAGAAGCTAATGAAGCTGCTGGCGGGCTACCCGCTGGCGATGGAGGTGGTGCTGGGCAATCTGCGACGGCAGAGCGCAGCCGAGATTTTGGCAGGGCTGGATGCAGCAGACGTGAATTTGGATTCAAGCACCGGAGATAAGACGGCGAGTATTTTGAAGTGTATGGATTACTCATACAATCATTTATCGTCAGATGCTCAGAGGTCATTGCTTTGCTTAGCTCCGTTTAGCAGTTTTCTAGATCGTCAGGCGCTATCCTTGTACCTTCGTGAGTTGCAAAAATTGATTTCTTCTCAAGTAGCAAATTTGAAGAGCTTGAGCAAGCTATCAATACATCTGTGGATTGGGGCTTATTTTCATTCATAAATACTGATGATGTGCCTATGGTTATAAAGCCGGAAAGTGAAAATAGACTAATAACTGTTCATCCACTTCTCCCCGATAATCTACTGTAATTTAGGTGTTTTAGAAGAAGAACAAAGAAATTGGGCTGAAGCTAGAGCGTACTTCCAAAAAGCATTACCAATATTTGAACAAATAGGGCAAGAGCAGCAAAAACAGGAGGTAGTGAATGCTTTGGAAAGAATCTCCAACAGTTCTGATTGAATTTGAGAATTAATGTGGCAGAGGAGATGCGCCAGTTTGAGCAAGCCCAGCAGCACTACCAACAGGCACTGCAAATCTACGTCGAGTTCGGCGATCGCTTCTCCCAAGCCCACACCTATGGTCAATTAGGGCTGCTGGCAGAGGCAGAGGGCAATCCGGCAGAGGCAAGAACCTACCTACAGCAAGCGCTGGAAATTTTTGTTGAATTTTTGCGATGAACATGGTGCAGCGATGGCTCAGGAGCATCTTGAGCGGGTTTCAGGTTAGAGGCGGCGATCGTCCTTAATGTGCTTAGTAAACTTCGTCATGCGTACCCACATCAACTAAGGCGATCGCTTCTTCCTCTTCTTCCTCAAGCTGCTGAAAATAGAAGACAATCCGAAAGTCATATTCTACTGAGCAAGACCAGAGATCTTTGAGTTCGCCTTGCAACTTGTGGGTCTTGAGAGCAGGGGTAAACGGATCGATTTCAAGTAAGCTCAGAGTTGCTAACACTTTGGCTTGAAGTTGAGGACGATTTTTACAACGACGTTTCAGGGCACGACGAAAACTTTCGTCGAAAATTAGTACCCTCATTCCTCATTTCCAAAGATATCTGCCATCAGTTCAGCCGCAGTGCCTCTCTGAGCAGTGCCATTGCTGACGGCTCGCCTAGTTGCTTCAGCGTTCTCAGCAATTTCTTGACGACGCTTGGCGACGCGGCGTTTGTGAATTAGGTCAAACAGCAGATCCTGCTCGTCTTCCGTGAGAGCTTCCACAAACTCAATGATTGCTTGCAGAGTAAAGGGTTGAGACATAAAAAAATAACATGATCTAAACGTCATTATAAGAAACGGCTCTCAATCCCTCCCTTTATTATGAAGAAATCAAGGTAAAAGGAGACAAATCATGTCATCCCCCGCACTCGACCTAGCCGATAATTGGACATTCACAGAGCTTTGGATTGATCCAACTGCTGTACCTCCCTATGTTTTAATCTTGCTATGCGACGATCGAGGAAGCTGCTGCATTTACGATCCTGCCCAAAACTATCAGGTTGTGTTTGAAAGTTCCTCCTACTCAGAAGCAAAGCTTTGGCTGCTCGAAGATAAGTATGAACGAGTCGAAGGGCAGCTTAGAGCCGAAAAAGTTGCGTAATGAGATGAGTTGTGTCGTAGAACTGTGATTAAATCGAGTCCCGACGAAAACTAATGCCGGATTTTTTACAGATGCATTGACAAAGCCCGCTACGACCAACAGGTGATGACTACTGGGGCAACATTGTTCGCGAAACCCTCGAGCGGCTTTAGATAACAGGCGTAGGACGGGCAAAGCAAGGCGTGCCCATCAAAATCCCCCGCACTCGACCTAGCCAAGAATTGGACATTTATAAATGACTTAATCAGTTGCAGATTGTGTCAAACCAGTATCGTAACTTTGTTTAAAGAATCCCTTCATCTTCATAGGTTTTTCATTTTTCTTCCCTATGATTCTTCAATAGTTTGAGAGCAATAGCATTCGTGGAGAGGTTCAGAGCAAAGGGATACGCGGATTTCTCTCTGCTTTAGAGATGGAATCTTGTGTATCTAGCTTCAGATTCTCATTAGAATGCTGCCCCTTAAACTGTTTGAGATGAAAACTAATCACTGAAAACCGCTCGCCTGAAAATATTTCTGCTTATTCAAGTGACTCTAATGTAGCCACTGCTTAATCTGATAAAACATTCGTCACCTGAGGCTCAAGCAGGCTCAGCAGCGAATCGTTTCCAATTGTTTGAAAAGGAGCTGTCGATAATGGTACAGCATGAGAGCGCAATTGTGCCCTCAGTTGAGGTTAGTTCAGTTCAGAACGATCAATCAAATTCAATTAAAGCCACTATACGAAGACGCACAGACATTAGTTTGTGGGAGCAGTTTTGTAGATGGATCACCAGCACCGACAATCGGTTTTACATTGGCTGGTTTGGGGTACTCATGATTCCTACAATTTCAACGGCAGCTATTGTCTTTGTAATCGCCTTTATTGCTGCTCCTCCCGTTGATGTTGATGGCACAGGAGTACTTCTTTCTGGTTCATTGCTGAGTGGCAACAATTTGATGACTGCTGCGGTTGTACCCACTTCTGCGGCAATTGGTTTACACTTTTATCCAATTTGGGAAGCAACGTCCTGGGAAGAGTGGCTCTATAACGGTGGGCCCTATCAGTTAATTGTGCTGCACTTTCTGATTGGCATCATTTGCTATCAAGATCGAGAGTGGGAGTTAAGCTACCGCCTGGGGATGCGTCCCTGGATCTCTCTGGCTTTTACGGCTCCGGTTGCGGCTTCCATGTCTGTTTTTTTGATTTATCCAATCGGGCAGGGCAGCTTCTCATCAGGAATGCCGCTGGGAATTTCTGGAACATTTAACTTTATGTTATTGTTTCAAGCCGATCACAACATTCTGATGAGTCCGTTTCATCAGCTTGGGGTGATTGGCGTATTTGGCGGTGCCTTCCTGGCTGCGATTCATGGTTCACTGGTCACGTCAACTGTGTTTCGCAAAACGCAGGAGCATGAGTCGGTTAACGCTGGCTATCGTTTGGGTCAGCGAGAACCAACCTATAGCTTCCGATTGGCTCAAGTTTATCAGCAGCGATTGCTGGGGCGAAAATTCACTTTCCCAAGCTCGCGATCGCTCCATTTCTTTCTAGCAGCTTTACCTGTAGCAGGAATCTGGTCAGCAGCCCTGGGAGTTGATGTCGCAGCATTTAACTTTCATAAACTCAACTTTGATCAGGCTGTGATTCAAAGTCAAGGGCACATCATTCAAACCTGGGCAAACCGAAGCGATCAGGCAACTTGGGGAATTCGAGCAACTTACCGATCGCCCACGCTATTTGCTGAATTCTCTAGGGTTGGGCGATCGCCAACTTCCTACCCTCTCACTTACCATCGCTTTCTACCAACGTTAGAAGGCGGGGAGGCGATTCCCCTGGGCTAGGTAAGAAAAATTCCGTTTTCGTGTTGACGTGTTGAAAGTAAGGAGAGTTTCAATGACAACTAGCCCCTCAGAGCAGAGGCAAGCTAAGGTCGTCGTCGATAATAACCCGGTACCAACTTCGTTTGAACCATTTACACAACCGGGACACTTCGATCGCACCCTGGCTAGAGGGCCCAAAACTACAACCTGGATTTGGAATCTTCATGCCAATGCCCATGACTTTGATAGTCATACAAGTAACCTGGAAGACATCTCGCGTAAGATCTTTGCGGCGCATTTTGGTCATCTTGCGGTTATCTTTATCTGGCTGAGCGGGATGTATTTTCATGGCGCTCGGTTTTCTAACTATTCCTCCTGGATGTCCGCCCCAACCGGAATTAAGCCCAGCGCTCAGATCGTCTGGCCAATTTTTGGACAGGAGATTCTGAATGCAGACGTAGGCGGTGGTTTCCACGGAATTCAAATCACCTCTGGGCTATTTCAACTCTGGCGTGCGGCGGGCATCACTAATGAGTTTCAGCTTTACTGCACCGCCATTGGGGCCCTCGTGATGGCGGCTTTAATGCTGTTTGCCGGATGGTTTCACTATCACGTCCGCGCACCCAAACTGGAGTGGTTTCAGAATGTCCAGTCAATGCTCAATCACCACCTGGCAGGACTACTCGGATTAGGCTCTCTCGGTTGGGCAGGACACCAGATTCATGTGGCCTTGCCAATTAACAAAATGCTGGATGCGGGAGTTGCCCCTGCGGACATTCCGCTGCCCCATGAGTTTATCCTTAACTCTGGTTTGATGGCAGAGCTATATCCCAGTTTCGCTCAAGGTTTAACGCCCTTCTTTACGCTCAACTGGGCAGTCTATGCCGACTTTCTCACATTCAATGGCGGTTTGAATCCGGTAACAGGAGGACTGTGGCTCACGGATACAGCCCATCATCATTTGGCGATCGCCGTCCTGTTTATCATTGCAGGTCATATGTACCGCACCAACTGGGGAATTGGTCACAGCATCAAAGAAATGTTAGATGATGCCAGAACCCCCAATATGCTGCCCTTCTTGAGCTTTATCGGTCCGGTTGGGCATAAGGGACTGTACGAAGTTTTGACTAACTCCTGGCACGCCCAGCTTGCAATTAACCTAGCCATGTTAGGGTCACTCAGCATCATTGTGGGACATCATATGTACGCAATGCCGCCCTATCCCTATCTGGCTACAGATTATGCAACGGTCACTTCTTTGTTCACCCACCATGTTTGGATCGGCGGATTCCTGATTGTGGGGGCAGCCGCCCATGCTGCCATTTACATGGTGCGAGACTATGACCCGGAAGTTAACAATAACAACGTGTTAGACCGGGTGTTGCGTCACCGGGATGCGATCATTTCTCACCTGGTTTGGGTCTGTCAGTTTCTTGGCTTCCATAGCTTTGCGATGTATTGTCACAATGACACCATGCGGGCATTTGGTCGTCCTCAGGATATGTTCTCAGATACAGGAATTCAGCTTCAGCCTGTGTTTGCCCAGTGGATTCAAAACATCCATACAATGGCGATCGGCAACCCGGTCTTGAATGGAGCGCAGCCCCTCGGAACCGTTTTTGGTGGACTGCGAAACATTGAAGCTCTTTCCCTCGGAACGACGGCTCCAGGGCTAAGCGAACCCGTCAGCTATGCCTTTGGGGGCGGCGTTCTCGCAATCGGTGACAAGATTGCCATGATGCCGATTCAACTCGGTACGGCCGACTTTTTGATCCATCACATTCACGCTTTCACCATTCACGTTACCGTGCTGGTGTTGCTCAAGGGAGTCTTGTTTGCCCGTCATTCCCGACTCATTCCTGACAAGGCAAACCTGGGTTTCCGCTTCCCCTGTGATGGGCCAGGTCGCGGCGGCACCTGTCAGGTTTCTGCCTGGGATCATGTCTTCCTGGGACTCTTTTGGATGTATAACTCACTTTCGATTGTGATTTTCCACTTCTTCTGGAAAATGCAGTCAGACGTGTGGGGAACGGTGAATTCGGACGGCACCATTAGTCACATTACGGGCGGAAATTTTGCCCTCTCGTCGATTACAAACAATGGTTGGCTGCGCGATTTCTTGTGGGCACAGTCCGTTCAGGCGATCGGTTCCTACGGGTCTGCGCTCTCAGCCTACGGGCTACTGTTCCTGGGCGGACACTTTGTCTTTGGCTTTAGCCTGATGTTCCTCTTTAGTGGACGAGGCTATTGGCAAGAACTGATTGAATCGATTGTCTGGGCACACAACAAACTCAAAATTGTGCCCACGATTCAGCCGCGTGCCCTCAGCATTATCCAGGGCAGAGCCGTAGGAGTCGCTCACTACCTCCTGGGAGGAATTGTCACAACCTGGGCATTCTTCCTGGCTCGCATGGCCGCAATTGGATAGAGGCTAAATCCGTTAACTCAGGGGCTAGAAATTTCCCCTAGCCCCTAGCCCCCAGCC
>JAAUTN010000398.1 GCA_012031415.1 Leptolyngbyaceae cyanobacterium SM1_4_3
GTGATCATGCTGCTCTTCAGGCTTATCTAGACCGAATCAGTCAACGCCCTCGCAGAATTATTGCTAGCCCTGATGACCCTAATTTTGATGAGAAGGTGCAAGCTGCGATTCGACAAAAGCTAGAAGCTGCAAGAAACCGCAGCAGGCAACAAGCTAATGATTCAAATGCAACAAATGGTTGAAATCCGATGACGTAGCGCCTCATGCCCGATTTGCTTGTTGAAATAGCTCTAAAATTCCATTGACAAACGTTTCACCATCAATTAGATGTTATACGGCTGACTGTTCACCCTGGCTTTCAATGTAATGACGCAAAATTGAGTTGATTAAAGCTTTGTATTCACCACCTTGAGCCTGGAAACACTTCAACACATCAGGTTCAATTTGAACGAACTGCTGCGCTTGGGATGCAGGAACTCTCAGAGTAGCCTTCTCAAAAAACTCCTCCGTCAATGGTGGAATATCAGAGTAATCAATTCTTTCATCGTCCATTGCCTCTAGTGCTGCCCAATTAGTACGAGAGGTATTGCTCAATTCTTTGCCGCATATCGATTTGCCCTTCGTGCTGAAATGATCCGAAATACGTCATTTTGTCGTTCCGTCCAAACCACAACCGCTACGCCGTTACCGAGGAAACCGATACCAAACCAACGGTCTTCGCCATAATCAAACCGATCGTCCAGCTCAATTAGCATTGAACCCTCAAACATTTCAGGAACATCGGCAAAATCAATCTCGCGCTTACGAATATTCTCTAAGTTTTTTGCCTCATCCCACTCAAACTGCACGAAAGGTTGGAAAAGCGAATTGAACTGTCTCCATTATCCTGCACCTATCAAAGTTGTACAAATGCTTAGCGGTTGGCTCTAACAGAGAAGTTACAAGCACTGTCCCAACCCAAAGTTGAAGCGGTCTAACGGCAAAGCTCACCGGACGTAGATAACCTCTGCATCTCACCGACAAATCTCATATGTTCCGGTGCAGCGACGTGTTGGGCTGCTGGCGCTTAGGCTAAGTCGATAGAAACTCAAGCACGGCTCGGTTAAATTCATCGGCGTACTCCAAATATGGCAAATGCCCACACTGATCGAACAACTGCAATTTGGCTTCAGGAATACTCTGTGCTGCTACTTCAGCATGACTAACCGGGAATGCTCGATCCTGTTTTCCCCACATAATCAGCGTCGGTGACTGTATCTCAGATAGGCGATCGCGAATAGGTTGCCAAATCTTTGGTTTAATTCCGAAAAAGTTTCCCATCGTCCGAAAAGTTCGGGTTTGAAACTGCAAGATATCTGATGACATATTCCGCAGCACCATACCCATAAATTCATGGTCATTCAAGTAAGGAGTTGGATCGTAAACACATTGATGCATCATAAATTTTGCGGCTCTGGGGCTGGGATGATTTAGAAGTTCGCCCACGCCCGGAAGTGAGGTTAGTCTTGCCGGAAATGCAACTTCTTTACCCAAACCACCAATGCCAATCAAAACCAGTTTATCTACCCTTTTAGGAACTTGGAGTGCCATCTTCAAGGCAAGAATGCCGCCCACAGAACCTGCAATCAGAGAGGCGTGGGATAAGCCGACTACATCCATGAAGCGAATTATAAATTGGCTCAGATCGTCAATCGTGTAGGTTGATTGAGGTTTGTCGGATTGACCAGAACCAACCCAATCTAGCGCATAGACCTGATGCTGTTGCGCGATCGCGAATACATTTTTGTACCAGTAATCGATAGCTCCTCCCTGTCCATGAATGAATAGCACAGATGATCCTCGCTCACCCAATTTCCAATAGCGGGTATTGATGCCATCTACCTGAATGTATTGGTCTGTTGGCATTTTAAGGGTCATCATTTACCTCTCTATTGTCGAATATATTGAATAGCTTGGATCAAGGCGTTAATCATCCGGTCATAGCTCTCTTCCGTCGATGGCTCTAACGTGAGTAACCCAGCCTGCTCAGTTGCAACAAATCCATAGAAAGCGGCGTTTAATATTCGCATTGCATGAATCGTTTCTGATTCAGTAAATTTATAGGGATGGAGAACTCGCCGATAAAAAGCGACAATGCTTTGAACAGTAGATGCACAATCTGGCTCGGCGGGCTGTAAAGGTATCGCAGTCATGATGCGGTAGAGTTCGGGATGCGATCGCGCAAATTTCCTTGCCGTATGCGCTACCGTTTTCAATAGGACAGAAGCATCGCCGATCCCCTCAATCGATCGACAGCATACTGTCAGAAATCGCTGCCAAATCTCAAGGGCAACCAATCGCCGCAAAGCTGCCCCACTTTCTACATGTTTGTATATCGAGGGAGGCGTAATTCCTAACTCACGCGCAACTCGATTGACTCCTAAAGCAGTCTCACCTTCTGTTTCTACACAGACGATCGCGGCTTCAATGATGTCGCGTTGAGCCAGTGTTTTTTCTTTTAATGGGACGACCCACAGCAACCTCGATCTTTAGCTAACACTATTTACTAAAAGCGAATAGTGTTAGCTTTGTCTAAGTATTTTCTTAGCTCCTTCAAGTCGTCTCACGAATAACCTTCAAACACTGCCCTCTCCAACAAATTTAAGCAGCCCAACGATGAAGTTATGCGGCGGCAGATTCCCTTGAACTCTCACCGATCGCCTCTGTCCCGTCCGCACCAACGCACTATTGGGCTGCTGGCGTAACCCCTGCAAAAGGATCTGAATAGCGATCGTAAGGTCTTTACCCTGTGGCGGTACAGTTATGATTGCCCAACGGGATTCACTATAAGTGAAGAAGTTTCATTGATCGCCCTGATAGCCTCCGTGCATTCACGAGTCTTGCGAAGTACAGTATTATAGGACATAGGGTTTTGGGGAAAACGAAGCATTTGTACGCCCCTTTTTATTCTTAGCTTTTGAGCTTTTGCCTCGTACCCATAATCATCCATGACCCATCAAGCTGTTGATTTAACCAATTGCGATCGCGAACCGATTCATATTCCAGGACTGATTCAGCCGCATGGTGTACTTTTGGTGCTGCACGAGCCAGACCTGACGATCGTTCAGGTCAGTAGCAACACATTTGAGTTAATAGGTCATCCTCCGAAAGACCTATTAGGTAAACCGCTATCAGCCTTGCTCACTGTCAAGCAGATTGCTACCATCCGGCAATGCTTAAGCGAAGACTTTGAGCATGTGAATCCGTTGGATATCTCCATCAAACGTGAAGCCAAACTGTTGCGGTTTGATGGAATTGTGCATCGCCAGAAGGCGCTGATTATTTTGGAATTAGAACTCAAACAGAAAAGCCAGAAGGCGGATTTTCTTGAGTTTTACCAGCGGGTTAAAGGCACGATCACTAAGATTCAAAAGGCTCCCACCTTGCTAGAAATGTCTGAGGTGGTGGTCAAAGAAGTGCGAAAAGTCACCGGGTTTGATCGCGTCATGGTCTACCAGTTTGACGCAGAAGGAGCCGGGCGAGTCATCGCAGAAGATCGGGCAGACGCGCTGACTCCTTATCTGGGCTTACACTACCCTCCGAGTGACATTCCTAAGCAAGCAAAGCAGCTTTACACACTCAACTGGCTGCGGTTGATTCCTGACTCTACCTATCAGCCGATCGCGTTAGTCCCGGCGCACAATCCAGTGGACAATTGCCCCACAGACTTGAGTTTATCGGCGTTGCGGAGCGTGTCTCCTTACATCTGGAATACCTCAGCAATATGGGAGTGGGGGCTTCCATGTCAATTTCCCTGATCCAAGATCAAAAACTGTGGGGGCTGATTGCCTGTCATCATTCAACTCCTCGCTATGTGCCCTATAGTGTGCGAACCATTTGTGAGTTTGTGGGGCAGGTGATGTCCGTTGAACTGACAAATAAGGAAGATCATGAAGACTTAGATTACAAGATGACCTTAAAGTCGCTGCAAGGCAAGCTGGTCGAATCGCTGTCTCAGTCCGAGCGCTTTTTGGATGGCTTAAGCCAACTAAACACAAATTTGCTTGATCTCGTCAGCGCGTCAGGAGCGGCAATTTGTATGGGAGATCAAATCATTTGTGTCGGTCAAACGCCGACCTGAGTCGGAATTGCCAGCCCTGCGAGATTGGGTCAAAACTCAGATTCAGCACAACCTGTTTCAGACCCGATCGCTCTTTCAGCTTTACCCAGCCGCAGAATCTTTTAAGGCAGTTGCCAGCGGGCTATTGGTGTTAGAAATTTCCCAATTCCATCAAAATTACATTTTTTGGTTTCGTCCAGAGGTGGTTCAAACCGTCAACTGGGGCGGCAACCCCAACAAACCTGTAGAAGTCACAGATAGCGGGGAAGCCAGGTTATCGCCGCGCAAATCCTTTGAGCAGTGGCAAGAAACCGTGCAGGGTTGCTCTTTGCCCTGGAGAGCTTGTGAAATTGAAATTGTCGCCGAACTGCGGAGCTTGATTGTGGGCGTAATTCTCAAGCAAGCAGACGATTTGGCAAAAATTAATCTAGAGCTAGAGCGCAGCAATACCGAACTCGATTCGTTTGCCTACATTGCGTCTCATGATCTCAAGGAGCCACTACGAGGAATTCACAATTACTCCAATTTCTTGATGGAGGATTATGCAGAAGTGTTGGATGCTGATGGAGCTGCCAAACTGAATACCGTCGTGCGGCTGACTCAGCGAATGGAAGATCTGATTAATTCACTCCTGCACTATTCTCGACTGGGACGCGCCGAACTCTCTCGCCAACCCACCCACCTCACTGAAGTGGTGCGACAGGCGATCGACACCCTGAGAATCAGCCAGCCTCAAAGCTCGATCGAGTTTCGGTTGCCTCGCTCCTTGCCGACGATTTCCTGCGATCGCACCCAAATCAGCGAGTTGTTTACTAACCTACTCACCAACGCCATCAAGTACAACGACAAATCTGAGAAATGGGTGGAAATCGGCTTCACTCAATCAGGCAAGAGCGACCCTGAAGGCCTGTTATACACCTTTTATGTCCGCGATAATGGCATTGGCATTCCGCCTCAGCATTTGGAGCGGGTGTTTCAAATTTTCAAGCGGCTGCATGCTCAAGACCAGTATGGCGGCGGGACGGGGGCAGGGCTGACGATCGTGCAAAAGATTGTCGAGCGGCATGAAGGGAAAATCTGGGTGGAATCGACGCTCGGTGAAGGCAGCACGTTTTACTTCACGCTGGCAGCAGGAAAGCAATCATGAGCGAAGCATCTGTGACCTCTATCGAGCAACCCCCGCTCTTATTAGTCATTGAAGACAGCAATGAAGATTTTGAAGCCTTCCAACGCTATGTTCGTCGATCGCCGTTAGCGATCCCGATTTACCGCTGCCTAGATGGCGACGATGCGCTGCATTTTTGTATCGCACAGGTCGCTACGCTGATCCCCAAAGCGCCCCGCGTCCAGGGCTGATTTTGCTCGATCTCAACTTACCCGGAACGGACGGACGCGAAGTATTGCGAAAAATTAAGCAAGATGAGACTTTAAAGTTAATTCCGGTCGTTATCTTTACGACTTCCAGCAACCCCAAGGATATTGAAGCCTGTTATCGACAGGGTGTTAACAGCTACATTCTCAAACCGATGGATTTTAGTCGATTAAAGCATAGTATTCAAGTCTTAATTGACTACTGGTTTGATACTACGATTCTTCCTAGCGATGTATTAGAGCCATGCTGATGGACACTCAATTTCAGCGCACCGTCTTGATTGTGGAAGATAGCCCAGAAGACCGCGAGATGTATCGACGATATTTGATGCACGATCGCGACTATGACTACACGATCGTAGAGGCAAGCCTGGGCGAAGAAGGATTAAATCTCTGGCAACAGCACCAGCCAGATGTCGTGTTGCTCGATTATCGGCTGCCTGACTTGAACGGGCTAGAATTTATCTCCGCCCTACAAACTCAGGAGTCACAAACGCCTCTGCCGATCGTGATGATAACGGGAGTTGGAAGCGAAGCGATCGCCGTCCGGGCGATTAAAGCGGGCGCACAAGATTATCTGGTTAAGGAACAAATCACGCCGGAGGGTCTAAAGCTGGCGTTAGATGCAACGATTAAGGCGGTGCAGCTCCAAACTCAACTCCAAGAGCGCATCGATCGAGAGCGCGTCATCGCTCAGATTGCTCAAAAAGTG
>JAAUTN010000399.1 GCA_012031415.1 Leptolyngbyaceae cyanobacterium SM1_4_3
CCCTCTGGCGTTTGCCCAATGTCCTCCACCAAATCCATCCAGGCTTCAACCTGTGCGGATGTCAGTGTATGAAATGTTGGTTGGAAAAGGGGCAGTAAACGATTCGAGACCGACTATGGCAACCTGGAACCCATCGCCTCAGGTATCGTGCAGTGATGGCAAACTCGATTGGACTGTGTTCGTGAAGTCGGACTAATTCATAATCAAAAACATTCTGGTTGTAATGTTGGGCAACACTTGTTTGATAGCGGTCAAGCATAGATCTTTTCCTCGTTTTTGTCCTTCAGTGTTTCAGCCGATAGTGCAACAGCATGAAGCCATTGTTGTAAATTTGCTGTAGGTCATGTCCTCTTAGCGAAAAAGTTTATGCTGTGACAAAGTGATCAGCCTCTCTGTACTACAACATACTACAAAACTGAGCCGACCATCCCAGAAGTGCCTGTCCCAAATCATGAGCAGAGCTGGGCGCAATCGATGCCGTCACTTGCCCAGGAGTGATAACTCAATCTTTCAATCCGAAGAAACACTAGAAACAGAAGGATTTCTAGGCTACATTGGTTAGCCCACCCGTTAGGGTTCCAAGACTTGATTCAACTAACGTTTATAAGCGATGAAATTGCTTAGTTCGCTCTGTAGGCTTTAGGTGTCATGCCTGTGACTTGTCGAAACTGTTTGCTCAAGTGACTGTGACTGTTGAATCCACACAGAAAAGCGATCTCCATGATGGAGCAATCGCCCTCTTTCAACAACTGCTTTGCCCGTTCAATGCGTTGCTGGAGCAGGTATTGGTAAGGAGATGTGCCGATCGCCTGCTTAAACATGTGGCTGAAATGAAACTGGCTCATACTCAGCAATGCCGCTAAATCTGCCAATTTGATGTCGTGATCCAGATGGTCGTTCATGTAGTCTAAGACTTGTAAAAGTTGACGCTGGGGTAATCCACCTTCATACACTGGTACTTGAGGCTTGGTTGCCGCGTATTGTCTGAGTAAATGAACCGCCAGAACATTTGCCAGTGATTCAATGTAGAGCCGACTTGAGTCTTCCTGTTTGAGTTCAGTCAGCAGCAGCATCCCGATCGCCTCAAGCTGAGGATCACGATTCTGAAATACGGGCAGGAGTTCTAGGCGATCGGGGTTCCTGTTAATGGTCTCTTTCGCAACATTCTGGATAAAACGAGACGGAATCCGAGTCAGCAAGAAGCGATCGTCACTATCCCAACGAGAAAAAAACGATACCTGGGCAGGCATGATGGAAATGTCTCCTTTGCTGTACAGCCCCGCGTAGGTCTTACCGCCCTGAACTTGCAGCAGGTGAACTGGACGAGGTGCAAGAGAAAGATAAATTGCATGTTCATCGCCCTGATCAAACCTCGCTTCGCCCGCAGGGGGCTGGAATTGCTCAACCAGAATGTTTTCCCAACCCTGTTCTCGACTGGATAGAACGGGTAAGTCAGTACATTTAAGCTGACGATTAGCAGAAGCTTTCATCATGTGAACCCAATGCGTCTAGTTTCGATTGTATCCGTGTTGAGGGATTCCATCACACTCTTGAAACCGATCGCAAGATTGTGATAGTTGCACAAGAATTAGATAGTTGAGCAGCGATCGTATCTCTAAGCTGGAAGGGTAAAAATTCAGCAGACAAATCAGAAGGACATGCAGAAAAATTGCGTACCGACAGAGGTACAAGATCGTGATGATGTAACGATTCCAGTTGGGATTATAGATTAACCAAGTCCTATGAAACTAAGTACCGAAAGAATCATACTGCGATGGGTTCACATTCTCTTGAGCTTCCCCATTGTCGGCTACATCTATGAACCCGTAGCGGACAGATCTTATGAAGCATTTGCAATTAAGTTTATATACATTCCGATTGTTGTCCTATCTGGACTTTGGATGTGGAAAGGACAGGTGATCCGACAGCAATTCAAACGTTGAAACAGGCAGTCTAAGGTTAACAAACTGCCCCTATGCAACATAGGCTAGTCCGTCAAACTGACATTAATTTATAGGAGGCTTATGGCAACTGCTAACAATTTGCACTTCCCCTTAATGCTTGTTGCTGCACTCGGCTGTGGACTAAATGCAGGCGTGTTCTTCACTTTCTCCACGTTCGTAATGCCTGCTCTCGCCCGTCTCCAGCCACCTCAAGGCATTGCCGCGATGCAATCAATGAACATTACAGCGATTAATCCGTTGTTCATGATCGCGTTGTTTGGAACGGCTTTCGCTTGCCTTTTTCTAGCGGTCTCTGTTCTGTTTCAGTGGCACCAACCGAGTGCCTTCTATTTGCTAGCGGGTAGCCTACTCTACCTGATTGGCGCGATCGCAGTGACGATCGCATTCAATGTGCCTCTGAATGATGCTTTGGCGAGCGTGAAGCCCGACAGCCCAGAAGGGGCAACACTCTGGGCAAGATACCTGACCGATTGGACATTCTGGAACCATGTTCGGACGATCGCATCATTGGCAGCGGCAGCATTATTCACGGTCATGCCGTTAAAGTAGCTCCAGTACCCTATTAGTCTAACATCTCTCTCAGTTGCTCATGCAGTTTTTTAACAACGTCCGCTGCATTTTGCAGTTGGGTAGCATCTTGCTGTTTGGCTAAGGTTTCAGCAAGTTTGGCAATGCGATCGCTCATTTCTTGAAAAAACGATATCCCCCCTCAGGTGTGAGGCGTAATAGTTTTTGATTTCTTGTGAGCAGGATTATTCACCAACTCAATCACGCCATCTGCTAACATTTCGTTTGCCAACTTTTGCACACTCTGACGCGGCACATAACGATAACGGGCAAGCTGTGGCACAGTCTGTGGCCCATTGATCTTTAAGAGGCGTAAAACACTCCAATAACCCTCTCCTGAAGGTGAAACAACTCCAATTCGCATCCCTTCTGCGCGTAGCAGAAAGAAGGTTGCCACAATTTCAATGATTAAATCCTCGATCGCCTGTCCTGCTTCAGTTCTCTTCGTGACTCGCTTTGCCATTAACGTTGATTCTTACAAAGATTCTTACAAAAGTTGATACTCTACAATGACAATTAATAGTCAAAATGACAATCAGTTGTCATAATTCAATTATGACTGGTTCCGGTGATGCCATCAACGTAACAAAGCATTTCATTGGAGGAGGATGCATCATGTTTTTGAGAACCTGGCGCTTCATTACGCTCATTCTAGCTGCATTAACAATGGGAACTGCCTATGCTTACGCACTAGAGTTACCTGCCAAAATGAATTACGATGCAGCGCTCTGGACGACCATTAATCAAAGCTTATATTGGGGTTTTGGACATATTGGTGGAGTCATTGAGGGCATAACCGTTTTCCTGGCGGCACCCATCCTGACGTTCCTGGTTCGTAAACGCCAACCGGCTTTCCAATGGACACTGGCTGGTACAATCTGCTTTGCCTTAGCCTTCTTCGTTGTTTTTCTGGTGTTTACAGAACCAATGAATCGGGAGATTTTTCAATGGACTCCTCAATCCGTTCCCGCAAACTGGACACAAGTTCGCAACCAGTGGGAGTATTCTCATATTGTAAGATTCGTTCTGCAACTAATTGGGCTGTGTGCGTTTCAGATCTCCCTGCTAGCTGAAACGCCACTTGAGCGATCGCGCCATCCAGTCACTCCAGAAATTGCCCAATTAACCAGACGCTAGAGGGAGGCTCTACAACCATGACAGGCATACAAACGTGGCGGTTTATTACCCTCATGCTTGCCTCACTGAGTCTCAGCCCATCAATGGCGCACTTACTAGAGATGCCGCAACGCCTGAAATTCGACCAGCAGCTTTGGGTGCAAGTCACTGTGTTTGGCAATGTTTACCGCTTGTTTGGCTCTGTTGGTGCAGTATTTGAGGTTGGTGCAATTCTAGCGGCGATCGTGCTGACTACTTTAGTTCGTAAGCATCGTTCGGGGTTCTACTGGACTTTGGCTGGAACCCTACTTTTGGTACTGGCACTTGTGAGTTGGATACTATTTGTAGCACCGATGAATGCTGAGTTCGCGCAATGGCTGACGAATCCAGTTCCCGTAAATTGGACACGTTATCGAGATCAATGGGAATATGCTCATGCCACTAATGCTGTGATCAAGCTTCTGGCACTCAGTTTACTGGTGCTTTCTGTGTTGATTGAAGTACCCAGGAAGAAAACTATCGATTATTCATAAGCCAACGTCAGGTTGGAAGGTAGCTACAGAGATGGCCGAAAGGGTTGGTGCATCTTTTATGGACGCTCGACGGGGTTCGTTGTAAACATTCCAACCGCTTGATTTTAGAGGAGACGCAGCATGGATCGATTCACGGGCGGTTGCCTGTGCGGTAACGTCCGAATTGTGGCATCGGGACTCCCATACCGGGTCGGTCTTTGTCACTGTCTCGATTGCCGCAAGCATCATGGGGGCCTTTTTCACGCTTCCGCAGTGTTCCCTCAGGATGCGGTGACGATCGATGGCGAAACACGCGACTACGCGGGGCGGTTTTTCTGTCCTCACTGCGGCTCGTCCATTTTCGGACGCACCGCAGACGAAATCGAAGTGAACCTAGGCTCCCTGGATAATCCTGACCAACTGATGCCAACCTACGAAAGCTGGATCGTCCGTCGCGAGTCCTGGTTGCCGCCGTTCCCGCTCACGAGGCGATACGAGCGCGATCGTGATGCCACGGGTCGCTTTGAGGAGTAGGTGGTACGAACGGTGCGAAAGTACCGTTACAAGATGACCAAGATGAACACCTGGCAGAGTGAGATACAAAAGTTTAAGCGCAGTGCCCTTGACAGATCAAAGTAGTACATTTAACCTATTAGTTAATTAACTGCGCGGTTAAATTTCAAGTGCCTACGGATTCTCTGAGTGTCACCCTTGCTGCCCTTGCTGATCCCACCCGTCGAGCAATTCTGGCGCAACTCGCTCAGGGAGAAGCCACCGTCACAGAACTCGCCGAACCCTTTGAGATCAGTCTACCCGCCATTTCCAAGCACCTCAAAGTGTTGGAACGTGCCCATCTGATCACGCGCAGCCGAGATGCACAATAGCGACCCTGCCGCCTTAATCCAGAACCGTTGAAGGATTTAGCAGACTGGCTGGAACACTATCGATCAATTTTGGGAACACAGTTTCGATCGCCTGGATGTATATCTACAAGAGTTGCAGGCACAGGAATCACAACTAGATGGCGAAGAGTAATGCGATCGCATCGATTGCACGAGTCAATGCCATTGTTATTCCTTCTAATTGGTGAATTCTATGCAAAAAATCGTTCCTTGTTTGTGGTTTAACGGCAACGCAGAGGAAGCGGCGCAGTTCTATGTTTCGTTACTGCCCGATTCACGCATCGACCGTGTTTTGAAGTCTCCGGCTGACACATCGAGCGGACCTGCCGGAATGACGTTGACCGTCGAATTTACGCTGTCCGGGACGAAGTATATGGGGCTGAATGGTGGCCCGCAGTTTCCTTTCACTGAAGCCGTGTCGTTCCAGATCTACTGTGAAGATCAGTCTGAGGTTGATCGACTTTGGGCTGCCCTTGCCGACGGCGGATCAGAAGTCGCCTGCGGTTGGATCAAGGATCGTTGGGGGCTTTTTTGGCAAATCGTTCCAACTCGGATGATCGAATTACTCAATGATCGCGACACGGAACGCGCCCGACGAGCGCAGGAAGCAATGATGAAAATGGTAAAGATTGACATATCCGAGATTGAGCGAGCGGCAAACGGATGACCTTCACCCACTGATTTAGAACGCAAACTATGGAATAACAATCCACAACATTGTGCAACACCACACCGAACCGCATGAGGAGCGAGCCAATGGCAACGATTGACGACCTAAATTCGCAGCGTTTCTACCATGGCACGAAGGCTGACCTGAAGTTGGGGGATCTGATCGTACCTGGCTATCATTCCAATTTTGGTAAGAGAAAGAAGGCAACCTACGTCTATCTAACCACCACATTGGATGCAGCTACTTGGGGGGCTGAGCTAGCCCTCGGCGAAGTCCCCGGCAGAATCTACGTGGTGGAACCGACTGGCCCGATCGAAGATGACCCTAATCTGACAGACAAGAAGTACCCAGGCAATCCAACGAA
>JAAUTN010000400.1 GCA_012031415.1 Leptolyngbyaceae cyanobacterium SM1_4_3
ATTCGATCGAATATAAGCCGTCAACAATTCCTTGACAAAACACATCAATATTTCTAATGTGTTTTATGCCAACCTGATTTACTTACCTCGTCTACTTCATCACCTCGTTGCTATGTTTTACCTGGAAATGTCCGTAGGAGGCTCTGCCTCTGGCACCGTTTAGCTCTCTAGACAGAAAATCCTGCGCTCTAGCCTTCGTTCTAACCTCGTTACCAAGCAGGAGCTTGGTAACGAGGTTCTGGAAGTTTCAGCTTTCAGTATCAACAGGAGGGGAAGCTGGAGCTTCTTCCATTGCATTGCCAAGCTCCAGCTTGGCAACGAGTAGTCCTACCTTTTACAACTTCTCAAGGGATTTTTAGCAGCAGCGTCACCGGACCGTCATTCTCAATGGAAACCTGCATCATCGCACCGAATTTTCCGGTTTCGACCTTTAAGCCGCTCTGCCGCAGTTTTTCTACAAACTGGTCGTATAGGGTTTCAGCGATCGCCGGAGCAGCAGCTTTATCAAACGAGGGGCGACGACCTTTACGGCAATCTCCATACAGGGTGAACTGACTGACAACTAGCAGTTCACCCTGTATGTCTAGAACTGAGCGATCGAACTTGCCGCTGTCTGCATCTGGAAAAATCCGTAGTTCCAGACATTTTCGCGTCATCCAGTCCAGTTCTGCTTCCGTGTCAGCATCAGCAATGCCAACCAAAAGATTCAAACCACGACCAATCTGACCGATGACCTCACCATCGACTACGACTTGGGAATGGGTGACTCGCTGAAGGACAACTCGCAAGGTTCTGCTAACTGCCTATCTGCCGAAGCCGCGACCGCGATTGGTGGAGGGCATACAAACACAGGACTGGAGTTGCGATCGCAATGTCTCATGATCCAAACCTTGCCCAATTAGCACAAGCTGGTTATTTGGGGCTGCCTTCCACTCATCGTCATCTAGCGAAAACCGCTTGCCGCTGAGGTGAAAAATATGGCGTTTTGGTTTGCCCTGCTCATCGCGGCTTTCGTCAAACCAAAGAATCCCCTTTGCCCGAAACACACTAGCGGGAAGCTGGTTGTCCAGGAAATTCTGAAACTTTTTAATCGCAAACGGCTTATCGCTCTGGAACGAAATCGAGGTGAATCCATCCACCGCCAAATGATCTGAGTGATGGTGATGGGAGTCATGGTCATGGTCATCATGGTCATGAGCGCAATGCCCATGATCATGATCGCAGTCTGAATGGTCGTGATGGTCGTGAGCGTGACTATGGTCATGGTCGTGATCATGACCATTTGAGCCGTCCGGGTTGAAATATTGATCAGATTCAAATAGACCCACACTGAGAATTAGAGGAAGCGGCACTTGAGCTTGAGTGGTTCGCAAAATCCGAGCGCCTTCCTTCACCTCACGGATTTTAACTTCCAGCAAATCCAGGTCTGCTTCGTCAACCAGATCAACTTTATTCAGTAAAATAATGTCGCCGTAAGCAATCTGATTGTGAGCCGCCTGACTATTAAATAGATCCAAGCTGTAGTTTTCTGCATCGACTACCGTAACAATGGAGTCGAGGCGAGTCAGGTCGCGCAGTTCCGTTCCTAAAAAGGTCAGAGCAACAGGAAGAGGATCTGCCAGCCCGGTTGTTTCAACTACCAAATAGTCAATCTGATCCTGACGTTCTAAAACTTTGTAGACCGCTTCCATCAGATCATTGTTGATCGTGCAGCAGATGCAGCCGTTGCTTAGCTCCACCATGTTGTCATCTTCGCCTGTGGTAATCAGCAACTCATTGTCAATGCCGATTTCACCAAATTCATTCACCAGAACTGCGGTTTTAAGACCTTCCTGATTGGTCAGAATGTGGTTGAGGAGAGTGGTCTTACCGCTGCCCAGAAAGCCTGTGATGATGGTGACGGGCAACCCTCGCTTGAGGTCATCCATCGTTTCAGATTGGTTAGGGGTCAGTACGGATGTCATGGCACAGGGGTAGAAAACGTCAAAAAGTTAGGAGAACGGTGGAGGGGGCGATCGCCAACGGAAGTTTCCTAATCCACCAATTTTTATTATGACCGATCATTATCCCTAATAGAACGCCGTAGCTTCTCTGAGCGCTCTAAATAACCTGTGGGGTGGGTGTCTCACCCGCCCGGACGGGCAAGATGCCCATCTCACAAAATGTACAGTTTATTTAATTCACGACCCCAATCCATCGCATTGAAGGAATGAGCCATCGCATTAAAGCAGTGCGCCACCGCATTAAAGCAGTGCGCCACCGCATTAGAGGAATGAGCCATCGCATTAGAGGAATGAGCCATCACATTAAAGCAGTGCGCCGTCGCATTAAAGCAGTGAGCCATCGCATTCAAGCAGTGCGCCGTCGCATTCAAGCAGTGCGCCATCACATTAAAGAATTGAGCCACCGCATTAAAGCAGTGAAAGGTCAACTTGCTCACAACGGCTGCGGCACTCCGAATTTGTGCAGAAACCCATAAAGAGTAGAAGCGGTGGACGGCTGGAATGTTAGCCTGAAATTGAAGCGATCGCCCCCAGTTCCTCCCAAGAAACCACCCCATCTCCCCATCCCCCCGTCCCCCTCCACTCCCCATGTCCCTAACGCTTTACAACACCCTCACCCGCCAAAAAGAATCTTTTAACTCCATCGAATCCGGCAAAGTGCGGATGTATTGCTGCGGCGTGACGGTTTACGACTATTGCCATTTGGGGCACGCCCGGTCTTACATCGTCTGGGATACGGTGCGACGCTATTTACAGTGGCGCGGCTACGACGTGCGCTACGTGCAAAACTTTACCGACATCGACGACAAAATTCTCAATCGGGCGCGTCAAGAAGGTTCCACCATGCAGGACGTAGCAGAACGCTACACTCAGTCCTACTTTGAAGACATGGCGCGACTCAACATTCTCGAAGCCGATGCATATCCTCGCGCCACGCATACTCTAGACGGCATCAAGCGCCTGATTCACGAACTAGAGCAAAAAGGCTTTGCCTACCCTGCGGAAGGCGACGTTTACTACACCGTGCGAAACTTTGCCGAATACGGCAGGCTTTCGGGTCGAAAGCTAGAAGACATGAAAGCCGGGGCAAGCGGTCGGGTTGAGGCTGACCCCGAAGCCCAAAAGAAACAAGACCCGTCTGACTTTGCATTGTGGAAAGCAGCCAAACCTGGAGAACCCGCCTGGGAATCACCCTGGGGGGAAGGTCGTCCCGGCTGGCACATTGAATGCTCAGCAATGGTGCGCGAAGCGTTCAAAGCTCCAGATGGAAAACTGGCAGACACAATTGATATTCATGTCGGCGGCGCTGACCTGGTATTCCCGCATCACGAGAATGAAATTGCTCAATCAGAAGCCGTTACAGGGAAACCCCTGGCGCATTACTGGCTGCACAACGGCATGGT
Organism: Leptolyngbyaceae cyanobacterium SM1_4_3; assembly: GCA_012031415.1. Taxonomy (GTDB): domain Bacteria; phylum Cyanobacteriota; class Cyanobacteriia; order Elainellales; family Elainellaceae; genus JAAUTN01. The sequence continues at coordinate 3,407 of JAAUTN010000400.1, forward strand.
GAACGTGGGCGGCGAAAAAATGTCCAAGTCACTAGGCAACTTCACCACCATTCGCCAGCTTTTGGATGCGCCGGATGCACCTGACCCGATGGCGCTGAGGCTATTTGTGTTGCAGGCACAATACCGTAAGCCGATTGACTTTACTGAGGAAGCGATCGCCTCTGCCAAAAATAGCTGGGAAACCCTCCAGGACGGGCTGCTGTTTGGCTACCACTACGGCAAACAATTAGGCTGGACAGACACCGACGATGCTTCCTTTGGCAACCCTGAATATATGCGAATTCCCTCAGAAAGCGAAGCCGTGCAGCGTTTTCAGGAATCGATGGATGACGACTTCAATACACCAGGGGCGATCGCCATCCTCTTTGAGCTAGCTAAAACCCTACAAAAAGAAGGAAACCTACTGGTTCACCAAGGCAAAGCTAGCACCGATTCTCAAACCATCCGCGAACAATGGCAAACGCTTGTCTGCCTCGCTCAAGTTTTAGGACTGGAAGCAAAACCCAGTGCAGAACCCCAGCCAACCGATTCTCCAACCGATGCTGAAATTGAGGAGATGATTCAGCAGCGGCAGGAAGCAAGGAAAGCGAAAAACTTTGCAGAGGGCGATCGCATCCGGGATGAACTCAAAGCTCAAGGCATCATTCTAGTTGACCAACCAGGCGGCAAAACCACCTGGCACCGCAGCTAAATCTCCTCCTAAGGATTGTGGATTAAATAACCTGCAAAATTAAAGTCTCTGTAAGGGCATGGCATTGCCATGCCCCTATCCAGGAGAATTACACTTTAATAAATTCGTGATCCTAAGCTAGAGTTGACAATTCTGTTCAACACATTGAAAAGAAGCTGAAACAGCAGATATCTTCATTGTTAAACGTGATAAAATAATAAGATCTTCTTATGCTCGAAGGTGGTGAGATCAGTCATGGCTCACGATGTAACTGTAGAGATATTGCTGACTGGTGAAGGTATGTCACCTGGCAAGATTCGATCTAAAGAAATTGCAGAAGTTATCGAATCCGTTGAGGACATGATAGCTTCTGTGGTAGTTCGTAATCACCCAGAGCTAAAGAAAGAAACTATAGTAGTTGGCTTAAAAGGTATTCGACCAGGAAGTATTGGTCTAGAATTTTCTCCAAATTTAGCAGAACTCACTCTGCCTGCAACTCGACGCATCACAAAAGCAATAGCAGAGAACGACTTTGGCATACTGCCAAGTAGCGCTATCAATTCTTTAAGAAAACTATCTCATTTCACACGACGGCATCAATGCAACGCCGAGTTTTTTACACAGAACGGCAGATTGGAAGCATTAGCTGTGCTTACTCCTGAAACTCAGATACCTGATATTTATCCCTTGTCAGGAGAAACAAGTATTTATGGAGAAATAACTCGTGTTGGTGGGGCAGAACCTAAAATTCAATTTAAGACTTTAGAGGGTCAAATCATTTACTGTAGTACAAGCAAAGTAATCGCTAAAAAAGCAGGAGCTAAGCTTTATACAAAGGTAGAACTGCATGGATTAGCTGAGTGGAATTCAGAGACTTTTGAGATTGAAAATTTTCACGTAATTGATATTTCTGATTATGAAGAAACCTCTCCGTCAAAAGCTTTTGAAGAATTAGCCAACTTGATTGGAGATTCATTTGACAATGTGGATGATGTAGACCGTTTTGTATCTGAAATACGCTACGGACTGTAGGAGACCTTTCGATACCCAAGCTGCTCTTCAATTTGCAGAAATGTGGAGAAACAGAAAACAACCTAAAGATGACAGTGGGATATCAAGAGCAGAAATGAAAGCCGATTACATGATTACAGCTATAGCAAGAGCAAGAGGTGCAAAGTGTATCTACAGTGAAGATGCAGGGCTTAAAAAATTTGCTCAAGACTACATTGATGTTAGACCTTTGCCCAATATTGAAAGGCAGATGTCCATAGAAGATGCGTTTTGAAAACTCTTAAGCAATACGTGATTGCTTCGTCTCTCGTTGCAAAGCTGAAAGTACGTCCTCCTGTAGCAAGTAGAACAATGGCAATCTCGAAGAGATACCCGCAAGGGGTCGCCCCTCAAACTAACTCAAAGAGCCTCTATCAAACCGACTTCGTGCGCTGGGTCGAGACCACAGTAGAGCAATTACGTAGCCAAAATTATGCTGCTGTTGATTGGGAGAATTTAATTGAAGAAATTGAAGATATGTCGCGGCGAGAGCGGAAAAGCCTAAAGAGCAACCTGATCGTAATTTTGCTTCACCTGCTTAAATGGCAATACCAACCCGAAGCTCAGAGTGGAAGTTGGCGCGGCAGCATTCGAGAACATCGCAGACGGGTTAACGACGATTTGAAAGATTCGCCTAGTCTGATTCCCTATTTGCAGGAAGTATTCGCGGAATGCTACGCCTATGCTCGTGAACAGGCAGCAGATGAAATAGGCTTGCCCCTGGAAACATTTCCTGTGGAATGTCCTTATCCTGCTGAGCAAGCGCTGAATTCTGAATTTTTGCCAAAGTAGAGTGGGGGCGATCGCATCGCTAGCAAACTTTGCTTTTTAGGGGGCGATGCCCTTCACATTGACCGGACAGGCACATCTAGCGTTCGTAGAAAGGAAAGGACAATCTGCGGCCAGTAGATTACACTGCTAGTGAGTCCTGCTAAACAGCTGTCTCAGGGGAAAAGAAATGGACGA
>JAAUTN010000401.1 GCA_012031415.1 Leptolyngbyaceae cyanobacterium SM1_4_3
AGATATCCTTGAAACATCTGAATATCTCTAATCGTGGACGCAGTAACGCCTGGTTCATTCAGTCCTCCACGCCGACTTGGTGATTAGGATTAAGCTGTACCATACCGCGAAAAACCGTTTTCGCAATATCTTTACTCTGAGGCAACATTTGTCGAACTAACTCCAAATAGGGCGATTCTACTGAGTGTTCCGCTGCGGCATCACAAATACGTTTCCAGGGAATACAGACTTGCTCTTCTAGAAATCTAAAGTAAGGAGATAGCAATATCTGCTCTACAGGAGTTAATTGTCCCAGCAAAAACTGGGTACTAAAGTGAAATTGAGTACTCAAGAAGCCAATGGTTCTTGGATCTTTTGCGGTGAGGTGCTGAACTCGAAGGTCATGTAGCGCTGGCTCAAGATTTGCTGAAAGTTTTTCGATCGCTTGAAGACCAATCGATGGCATCAACACAAAAGATGAAAGTGGCAGTGAATGTTGCTCATAAAATTCCGTTGTTTGCTTGTAGAGTTGTGTTGCAGAAATTGCAATGCGCTGGGCATCACTAAGGTTGACCACATTGGGTACATAGGAAAAAAGCGTATTGGTTTGTATGCCTGCTCGTTCACAGCTTACCTGTAGCGATCGCATCAACCGCTCAACTGTTTTGCGTCGCCCTACAGAAGAAGAAGCATCTACGATCTGCATGATTGCATTCTGCGCGATTTCAGCAGAAAATGCCGACAGGTCGGTTGTGTAACGTGAGGCCCAGAGCTTAGTCAGGATTCTTTCCTGCATAGAGAAATGGCTGGTTCCAGGAGTAAAGTACTCAAAAGACGCACCATTTGAGTCATTTGCTTAGGGTTGAATGGAGACTGTTTGGGTGGTTATATCCTCCTCCTTTGGGCTGAATTGTAACACAGCGTTTGCAGTGCAATACAACCGAAGCGGGTACTTTGGGCAACCCTTCTAATAACGCCCTGAAAGTACGAGTAACCTTCTTAAAGATGATGATCTTGTGGCTTAAATTGCGAGGTTAATTTGGGATTTTTGCTTAACAAAAAATGCTCCACTAGCTGTCGCTAAGCTACAGCAATAGTTCCTTAAGTTAGGACAAAAGAAAAAGAAGATAAAGCGAAATTCTCTTTGCACAGATTAGTAAAAGAGCTAAATCAAATCAACGGAGTCTTCCAAATTTTAGCTTCACTCAACCTTCGCCTGAGGGGTACATCCAGTTTTGCATTTAGTTTTGTAAGTGGCGCGGGCTTCGCCCGCGCCACTTACAAAATTGGGATGTACCCTGCCTGAGCAGCATATTTTGGATAGAGCATAGTCTATATGTCTAAATCTCTTTTGTAGATGAACAGTTTACAGATTTTTGCAAAATTGAATTTTTGTTGGAGCTACCCAATAGTTCTAGAAAATTGAACTTTGAACTTGAGAGGATGGTTGAAAAGTCCAATCTGTAAACTCAAAGTCTGTCGTTAGAGAGATGCTGCTCATGTCAGCTTGGTTTCAGTTTGAGTAGAATAAATTTTTATTAAGAAAAGCTTTGAAAAGGATCGGTATCATCCTAATTTTCAGGATTTCAGAATATGTAAGTGAATGTATTGCCTCAGTAGGTGAGTAGAATTGGGGAATTCAAACAAAGCTTGAAGGATAGCAACGTAGCTAGGGATGCTTCAAACCTTCTCTAAAGCGGTTTGTTTGGCGGAACCCTGGGAAAGCTTGGGTCAGAAATCAATAAAATTTCTTTCGACTAATTAATTTGTAGCTATCTAACCGCCCAAGATGTTCACGGAAACCTTTATTCCTCACGGACACTGCTATCTTTGGAAACCAGATTTAGTAGGTTTACACATTGTCTCAGATGCGTTGATTGCGATCGCCTACTATTCCATTCCTCTAACTCTGATTTATTTTGTCCAAAAGCGACAAGATATTCCCTTTAACCGGATATTTTTACTGTTTGGGGCGTTTATTATTTCCTGTGGCACCACCCATTTATTAGAAATTTGGACGCTCTGGCATCCGGTGTACTGGCTTTCGGGAGTAACTAAACTAGGAACTGCGGCTATTTCTATCTATACGGCGATCGCCCTGGTAAAGCTGCTTCCTGTCGCGATGGCAATTCCCAGTGCAGCCCAGCTAGAAGCCGTCAACGACGAAATTAGAGAGCGTCAGCGGGTCGAGGCAGAACTTAAGCAAAAGAATCTGGCACTGGAGCAGGCAAAGCTGGAGGCAGATTTGGCCAATCGGGCAAAAAGCGAATTTTTGGCCAACATGACCCACGAGCTACGCACCCCCCTGAATGCAATTCTGGGCTTTACCGAACTGTTAACCTGCAACTCAAACCTCACAGCCGACCAGCATGAACAGCTTCGCATCATCGACCGCAGCGGCGAACATCTGCTAGCGCTGATTAATGATGTGCTGGAGATGTCAAAGATTGAAGCTGGCATGGCGGCACTCAATCCCAACAGTTTTGATCTGCATTCTCTAATTGTCGCCCTAGAAGAGATGCTGCAACTGAAGGCTGAGTCAAAAGGACTGCAATTTGTTACGGCGATCGCCTCAAACGTGCCGCAATACGTTCAGGCAGATGAAAACAAGTTACGTCAGGTGTTGCTCAATCTGTTGAGTAATGCCATCAAATTTACAGCGGTAGGCAGTGTCGCGCTACGGGTGACCACTCAAGCACAGCACGACGATTCTTCTGTGACCGCTCCAATCCTTCATTTTGAGGTGATGGACACTGGCCCGGGCATTGCTCCTCATGAAGTCGAAACGTTGTTTAATCCCTTTGTGCAAACCGAAGCAGGCCGCAGATCTCAAGAAGGAACGGGCTTGGGATTGGCCATTAGCCATCGGTTTGTGGAGATGATGGGCGGCAAACTGGTTGTGGATAGCCGACTGGGTGAGGGAACAGCGATCGCCTTTGACCTTCCCGTTAAGCTGGTCGCAGCCCCCCATAACCTGGCTAGCCAGTCTGGGGAACGGGCGATCGGGCTGGCTCCCGGACAGCCCACCTGCCGCGTTTTGGTGATCGAAGACCGCTGGGAAAATCGCAACCTGCTCGTGAGAATGCTGCGTCAAGTCGGCTTTGAGGTGCTTGAGGCCAACGATGGGCAAGAAGGAGTCCTCCTCTGGCAAAACTGGGAACCGCACCTGGTTTTGATGGATATGCGAATGCCGATCATGGATGGCTATGAAGCAACCCGACGAATCAAAGCCTACCCTAAAGGGCAGTCAACCGTAGTCATTGCAATTACCGCCAGTGCTTTTGATGAAGAACGCGCCAAGATCATGGCGACGGGCTGTGATGACTTTGTTCGCAAGCCAATTCGAGAAGCGTTGCTCTTAGGCAAAATTGCTCAACATTTGGGGGTGCGCTATTTCTATGGAAGTTCTAATCAGTCTCTCTGCTCTGCTCAATCTCACTCCCCAAAACCTTTTCACCCGCCGGAAATCGGGCAACTTGCGACTATCGAAATCCCTAAACACGAAGCGCTATCAGCAATGCCATTACTCTGGCTGAAACAGTTGAATGAGGCAGCTTTGAGGGGCGATCGCCAGCAAATCTACACGCTGCTTGACTACATTCCTGACCCTAACTCAGCCCTAAAGTCAACCTTGACGGCGCTGGTCGAAAACCTTTACCTGGATTTGATTGTGAGCTTGACTCAATCCGCTCCCTATGGATCACAATGCCCAGATCCTGGGATTGCTAGATAATGTAAATTTTTGGGTCGCTATCACACCCGGAAAACCTAGCTTAGGGATGCAAGATGAACAGCTTTGGTCAGGTTCGTGTAGGGGTAATTAAATCGGCCCTCGTGCTTGTTTCCTCGATTGGCGTTGGCATGGGTCAAGCCGCTTCTGCTGAAGATTTGACGGTAGCTAGCTTTAACGTGGAGTCGGGGGGGGCTGACGCAGTGGTGATTGCAACGCAGCAGATAGGACCCCTGGATGGCGTAGATATTTGGGGACTATCTGAGGTTCAAAACCAAGCCTGGGTTGAAGTCCTAGAAACCGGAGCAGAAGCGGGTGAAGCTGCTGGCTTTGACTCAATTCTAGGCACAACGGGCGGGGGCGATCGCCTTGCTGTCCTCTACAACAGCAGTTTGCTAGAAGCGATTCGCTATGAAGAGTTGGACGAAATTAACTTTGGTGGTAACGTCCGCGCTGCTCTGGTTGTCCAATTTCGCCTGCGGCAGACGGGCGAGGAGTTTCTGTTTATGGTGAATCATCTTTATCGCACTGAAACGGAACAGCGACATGAACAGGCTCAGCTACTCAATGCCTGGGTACAGGAACAGTCTCTTCCTGTTGTTGCCGTTGGGGACTACAACTTTGATTTTGATGTAGTGGATGGCGATCAGGGCGATCGCGATGAGGGGTTTGATTTGTTTACTCAAAATGAAGCTTTCGTCTGGATTCGTCCAAACAACCTGGTCGCAACTTTTTGCAGTACCCAATACAACAGCATTTTAGACTTCGTATTTGTCGCTAATGCCGCTAAAAATTGGGCGGTAAAGTCCTCTGAGGTGCTGTTTGCCGACCCCGCCTCAAACTATTGCCCCGACGACGACACAACCAGCGATCACCGTCCCATTGCAGCAACGTTTCAATTGCCGCAGTCAGGTCAATCTACTGGAGAAACCACTTCAGCCCAGCCCATGAGTTTGCTTCAGCAAGTGCTTCAGGCGATCGTTAGTCTAGTTAAAAGCCTGCAATCGTAGCTATCAGATTTGTAGAGATTGATTTGATTTTTGTGTAAATGCGGGCAAAATGCCCGCATTTACACAAAAACCTGAATGCAATCGAGTTTGAGTTAGTTAAAACAAGTGCTAGCCCACTGGAATCAGGTCAAACTCGCGAATTTTAAGCTTAATTTCGTCACCTGTATCTAGCTCTACAGTATAAGCAGCGCCCCACAATAGGGTTACATCTGGATGACGCACAATCACCCCGGTTCTACCATTCAGGTGATGGGGTTTGAGTAACCTGTTAATCTGAATCTTGACGCGATCGCCTCGCCTAAACTTTGGAATGTTCATATCAACTGCCACTCAACCTTAAAACAAGCTGTAAATTACTTAAAGCATCTACTCTAAGCTTTACAAACATAGCGATGAAAGTCCTCTACCGGATGTCGGCTTTCTCCTGTCTCTCTGGAGGGTGATTCTCTGTGAACCAACCAATCCGCTCTCAATGGGATAGTCTGCTGTGCAATTTAGGAGATTGGCGCGGTTCGTTTACCCGACTCTCTCCTCAAGGAGTCCTTAAAGAAGACATTCCCACTCAGGTAACGCTGGAAGGCTTAAACCAAAATCAAACTGTTCGCCAGGTCGTGCGACATTTCTCAGCCGAGACGGGTGAAGTGGTGCAGGAGAAAGTACTAGAGTACAGTTCCCTTAGCCGCAGTACGCTGTTTTTTGAGGCGGGTGCTTTTTCTCAAGGGTCGATTCAGTTTGCGCCATTTTCCCAATTTGGAGCAGAGTTGGGGTTTATTCAGGGCGATCGCCGTTTGCGTCTAGTCCAGCTTTTTGATACGCACAGTCATCTCTCCAGCCTGACGCTGATTCGTGAACATCGGGCTGGCACTGACGCAGCAGAACGTCCCGCTTTGACAGTCGAACAGTTGGTTGGAGAATGGGCAGGGGAAGCGATCACGCTGTATGCCGATTGGCGATCGCCTGACCACTACACAACTCGTCTGGTCGTCCAAAAGCAGGGCGATCGCCTGCACCAAAAACTGACCACTCCTAACCTAGAACTGGCTTCAACCGCACAAATTCAGCAAAACCTACTGCTGTTTCAGAAAACTCATCCAACCCAGGTGCTTTTGCTACCCGACGGAGCTTCTTCCAATACGCCGCTGACGGTTCCCAGGGGCAAATCCTTTTTTCTAGAAGCGGGGTGGCTCGTCCAATCCGACTTGCGCCAACGCCTGATCCGCAGCTATGACGCTCAGGGCGGCTGGGTTAGCCTCACGCTAGTCACAGAACACAAAAAACGTGTCCTAAGGTATGCGCGTAGCGCTACAAAAAGTTTTGTAGAGAGGGGTTAACTTCGTCGCTCTAGAGCCGCCTTGACGTTTGGTT
>JAAUTN010000402.1 GCA_012031415.1 Leptolyngbyaceae cyanobacterium SM1_4_3
GGCGGGGGTTCTTCGGGGGGCGTTTGGACGACTGTAGAGCGAGGGACAATCACCAGTTCAACTGCTTTTCGCAAATCTTCAGCGTTAACTTCGGTGCGTCCGTCGAGGGCGGCGTGGGCTTTGGCAACTCGCAGGGCAAACAGTTCTGCCCGATGACCCTGAACGCCGCCGCGAAGCGCTTCATTCACCAAGTAGGCAATCTGTTCGGAGGAAATTTGCACATCTTTGAGCCATTCCCGCGCCAGGATAATTTGGGTTTTCAGTCCGTCAATGTCTTCGGCATACTGACGCAGAAATTCCTGGGGCGACTCTGAGTAGCGGGTGACTTGCTCGACGGCGGCAACGCGATCGTCTAAACCAAGAACGGCATTGGCAGAAAGGGCGATCGCAATTCGATCGAGCAAATGCTCTCGCAGTTCCCCCTCTTCTGGGTTGTAGGTTGCAATCAACAGCGGCTTACAGGGATGCTGAAAACTAATGCCTTCCCGCTCAATCTGGTTGCGTCCTTCTGTTAGCGCAGACAGCAGCAGATTAGAAATTTGATCATCTAGCAGATTAATCTCATCTACATACAGGATGCCTCGGTGCGCTTCTGCTAGCAGTCCTGGCTGAAACACCGTTTCCCCTTGCTTAATCGACAGCGCCACATCTACCGAGCCTAGCAGCCGATCTTCTGTCACGCCCAGAGGAATCTGCACAAACGGAGCCGGGATTACTTGAGTTGCAGTCAACTCCTCCATTCCCGCTGCTTGTCCAATTTCCCAATCGCCAATCCCCAATCCCCAATCTCCAATCCCCAACTCCCGCTTTGTCGTTTCGTCGTCCCACTCATCAGGACGGTTAGGGTCACAGTTACAGCAAGAACCTTTGACCACCTCAATGGGCGGCAGCAAAGCATGAAGCGCTCGCGCCATGACTGACTTAGCAGTGCCCCGACGACCTGCAATTACGACTCCGCCCAAACCCGGATCGATGGCAGAAAGCAACAGCGCCAGTTTAATCGCTTCCTGACCCACAACGGCAGTCAGAGGAAAAGCAGTCAGGCTAGGCGAAGCAGAAGTACTAAGCGCAGTCATGGTGTGAAACCAACAGAGTGTCCAGTTTTTCAGCTTAACAAAGCTCAAATCAAATTGGTATTGGGAATCTCTAGCAAACAAAGTACCCGTAGGGATAGTTGCCTGATGACCCGCCCTTGAATCAACTCCGGGCTAATCGTTTACAGCAATTTTTGTTTGAATAAGCCACATCAAAGAGTGTGAGCGAGACGCTCACATACGCAAGCAAGATGCTCGCACTGTGGCTTACTCGATTGAGAACCGCTGTAAATCAGTTAAAACTAAAAGCATTGCCCTAAAATCAAGCGGTAACTCTGCACTAGTGCAATGCTCTCTGCCGTTGATGCAAGATCTCAGCTATCCTGATTTTTCATGATGCTGCACGGAACAAGGAGCTTAAGCTCCTTGTTCTACCAGGGTTGATTCCGTGCCAACTCAAATTGAATCGATATTAGCCTTTGAGTCGTTCCGGGCAGTTCTAGTTCTGGGTAAAAGAGTTCTGGTTCTAAGGAATGCGAATTAAATAAGCTGCACGTTTTGTGGGATGGGCATCTGCCCGTCCGGGCGGGTGAGACACCCACCCCACAGGTTATTTAATCCGCATTCCTAAGTAAAAGAGTTCTAGTTCTAAGTAAAAGAGTTCTGGTTCTGGGTGAAGAAGTTCTAGTTCTAAGTGAAAGAGTTCTAGTTCTAAGTAAAAGAGTTCTAGTTCTGGGTGAAGAAGTTCTAGTTCTGGGTGAAGAAGTTCTAGTTCTGGGTGAAAGAGTTCTGCGACACCCTCAGAGAGTTCCGGTTTAGGGTAAAGCAGTTCTACGCCACCCTTAGAAGCTGTTTGAAAAGTCCAATCTGTCACCCACGAGTTTGTAGGGGCGTGGCATTCGGGCAAGAATTTTCGGTCTATTCCAGAGTCTACCTGCCGAATGCTACGCCCTTACAGGGAACATTTGCTACTTTTCAGACACCCTCTTAAAGAGTTTTCGTTGCTGCGATCGCAAAGTTAAACAGCAGTCGCATAACCACAGCAAGATTCAACATTTGCGCTTCCAACCCTTATCCCTCTAGCAATTGCTGAACTGAAATTTCAACTGCTGGAAATGCCACTGGACTAATTTTCCCAGTGGTTAACATACGCTCTGACTGATAATCACCATCAGCCGCATCAGTACTGCCCTGAGCGTGTTCTGGGCCTTCTGGCGACATTTCAACGATTGCTCCGTTCAATAGCTCTACCTGGCGATCGTCCAGAAGCCCAACTTCGATCATGCGGTGATATTCATCCAGTGTCCATTTGGCGATCGCTACGCTCATCTGGGTATCTCCCTGCGCCATAATCCTTGATATTAAACGACCTCGAAAGGCTTGTGTTTTGGGTTAAGTGGCAAGATAGGCAAGCATATAGCCAAACGTATTCATTACGGCAACTACCGAGTCGGGCAACAGCGCTTCTGCCAGGGGAAACTGCCCCTTAAGCTGAACTGTGACGGAGGCGCTGCTGAGCGTCATCACATAGCCTGTTTCCTCCTGGTTTGGATTGGACCATCTAGTGCCGTCGTGAAGGAGAAATTCGGGACTTCGCAGCAGTTGTTTGAATTGCTCTAGCACAGCGGGTTCAACCTGACCCACTGGCAGCCTGCCGCGATTGGGCTGAAACACAAACATCCGTCCGTCTTCCATCAGATGCACTTCTGTCTGCTGTTCGGGCAATTGCTCTCGCAGAGGAGGACGACGCTCAATCATGCGAAACAGTACGCCGTTCTCTAAGGGGGGTGGCAGTTCTTCATCTGGGATTGCTTCGGTAGCAATGTCAGGCTGAAAGGGGCGATCGAGTTCAGGGAGTGGAATGGTCTGAGAGGGGCGATCGCCCCCTCCTTCTTCCTGTGCTTGCGCTGGAACCATTGTTGTAAAACCTAGCAGGGCGATCGCCATGCCGCTAACAGCCGTCGCAAGTTGCCTTCGTCTCATACAGCCTCTCTCCCAGGACGTTCATGCCAGATCCACCAGAGGGCGATCGCCGTAACGCATCATTCACCTGGATTGCAACGCATACGCTACCGCTAATGCATCCTACAGTAACGTGCAGCTTCATAAAAACCGGGGATGGTAAAGAGCAGAACCATCCTGCCTCCACCATCCCCGGTTAAGAATCGCCTGAACTCTATCTAAACGGAACTAGATCAGCTTCAGGTCAGAATATTCGGTCAACAAATCCTCAGCGGAGAGCGTGTCATTCTCGTCTTGAGGAGTCCAAAGCACCTCAACCGCCAAAAGCTGCTCACTGGGAATCGCTCCAACCTGGCTAAGGGCACGGCGCAGGTCTTGAGTGTTGTTTACAGCAGGAAGCTGGAGCTTATTCTGCGTTGCCACCAGCAGCGTCACTACAATGAATTCACCGGGAGCCGATTGAACCAATTCGCCCCCTGGCTCAGCCTTGACCAAAGCACTTTCACGCGCCTGTCTTAGCTGATTGTTGACGTTGGAGAGAGTTTCTTCGCTAAACTTGCTGCGCTCTGCCAGAGCCAAACGGTTGAACTGAGCCTCAGCCGCCTCTAGACGTGCCTGCTGGTTTTCCGCCGCGCCGTAAACCCAATATTCGGGGTGGCGCATTAGCGATAGGGTTGTCTCTTGAAGCACCTGAGTCAAGCCCTCAGAGGAGCCTGTATCGGCTGACTTGGCAATGCGATCAAAGTCAGCTTGCAGCGTTCGCGCATCTGACAATAGCCCAACCTGGACTTTGGCAACTGAGACGCTAGGACTGCTGCTGTAGCCCAGTCCGTCTTCACTGCCCTGAGCCTGACGGAAGCTGCGAACCAGGAAGCTAGCGATTGAGATGAAAATCAAGATGCTGAACAGCCCGCCAAAACCACCGCCCACACCAAAGAAGGGGATGATGAAGGGGAATCCAAAGCCGCCACCAGGATAGTATCCACCACCGGGAGGGGCATAGGTGCGGCTGGGAGGGGCATAGGTGCGGCTCGGTGCGGCTCTAAAGCTGCCGCCACCAATGCGACCGCCTCTAGCTGCCAGAGCACCATCTGCCTGACTAAAAACCAGGGTAAGGGCTAAGCCAGCAATGAGTAGCGGTTTGAGAAGGGGTTTGATCAGTGCAAACAGTTTCTTGTACATAAGACTGTGCCTATCCAAGCTGAATTTAAAACTATATTTGGCTCTGGCTCTTCCAGTGGTTTTCTTAGGTGTTCTTTATGGTTTCGCAACTTGTTGAGACAACTAGCAACGGGCTAGAAACTCATGTTCACAGCTACCTGGAAGAATCCATCTCCAAGACCCAAAGGGTTGAGCGACCTGTCTAACAAATTGCTTGTTAAGCAATCGTTACAAGCCACTACCTCTATACTGTATCGCCTTCCAAGCCTTACAGGAAGGAAGCTTAAGGCAGATTTTAGGTGGATAACCGTACCCGCAAAGACTGAGAGGTCTTGAAAGAAAATTGTTGGTTTTGCATTCAGCCACCGCCGACGATGGTGACAATTTCGAGGCGATCGCCCTCTTGAATTTCCGTTTCCTGCCAAAACTGGCGGTGCAAGATCTCGCCGTTATACTCTACTGCCACCAAACGCGGATTCATATTCAACTGTTCCAGCAGTTGAGGTAAGGGGGTATGAGGCGCACAGGTTTTTGGTTCCCCATTCACTTGAAGTGAGACAGAGTTTGAATTAGAAGCGTTAGGCATAGTAGAACGAACATAAATTAAATTTAGAGTTAATTTATAAACTAAATCTTAAGCAGCTAATCGCCGAACCGTCAGTCCATTGAGGAGCTACAAATCATGGCTTCACTCATCACTCAGCTGGAATACACTTCACAATCCTTGTTCAAGCGTCGAGATCAGGTAAGCCAACTAAAAGTCCGCTCCACAATTCATCGCTTTAGTAGTTGCTCTTTCTGGAAGTGATAATACACCATGCCGTAGAGCGTAGGTCGTAAGGCAGCATTTCTCTTGACACCCGGTGCGTTGAACAAAGATGCCTTGGTTATTTCTCTAAAATCCATCTTTACTATGTGTTTGAAGTGCGCTGGGTATTATGAGCATTGCCATAGGTTTGAACACCGAGCGTGGAGTATGTTTTGAACTGGTCTACGTAGTAACGAATACACCAAGCAGTTAGAAAGTTTCATCACTGCAAGCGTCAGCCTCTTTCAACGTTATTAAATCTACAATCGTAGTACTAGGAGAAGATATAACGAAGATTAGGCGAAGTGCCAGCAATAGTTAGTGAGAGATTTGATGCTGAGAAAAACACAAATTCAGCAAGAGTGTCCCATGCACCATTACGTTGAAGCTGTACAAGAGCACTAGTTCCACTTTGTGTTGATCTAAGTATCAGCCCCGGTGCATCTAATATCTCAAACTTATCAATATTGTTTTCAAAGGTTCGGACGATCATAGGAACAGGGTTAGTGCCATACGTTTTTTTGTCATAAATGATTAAATCAGTACCCACTCCCACACTTATATCGTCTCCACCATTTGAATAAATAATGTCATTTCCAGGTCCTCCATAAAGGAAATGGTTCCCACCAACGCCAGACTGAGAAATAAGAGTATCGTTACCTTCCCCTCCATATGCATAATCCCCACCATTGTAGGCAGTTAAATAGATGGTGTCATTTCCGGCTTCACCACGAAGGTAGTCAGTTCTTGGCGGCAAAGTGTCTTCATCTCCCTCCATATCTATTAAATCGTCTCCATCTCCCCCATAAACATTTGATACTCCTAAAAACGATGGAAGAATTATGTCATTTCCTTCGTTTCCATATATTGTACTGCGCCCATCTCCTCCTATGATTAGATCGTTTTGAAGCCCACCGTATGCAATATCATTACCCCAGCCGAGGGAAATAGTATCAGCGCCACCAAGCCCATTAATAGTTGTAAGTAGTTCAACCTAAATAAGCATAAGATAGGAGAGCCACTTAAACATACCTTACGTCATGGGTGCTCCTTTAAGAATTAAGCTCAATCAGGCAGAGGACGAAACCTTAAAGTGCCTCAGTTATGC
>JAAUTN010000403.1 GCA_012031415.1 Leptolyngbyaceae cyanobacterium SM1_4_3
ACCCAGCGGCTCTGCATATTCAATCTGCAAATCGGTCATCACCTGATCAAGCACCTGCTGATTGATCACCACGGGTGGTTTGTCGAACTGCGATCGCCGGATTCGTCCGCGAAGGTCTGTCTTGCACTTATCACAGCAGCGATCGACAATCCGAATCAGTTCGCGGAGGACTCCACCGCTTTTCAGCAGCATTTGCTGCTTTACCGTTGGATCGATTAGCTCTGGCGGCAGTCGCTTATCTAGCACTTCGGCAAACAGCTCTACACAGGCGGCATCTGGAACGCGATCGGGCGATCTCACCGTTGCCTTGCTGAAGAACTTTGCCACTCGCATTGTATAGATCTGCTTAACCCGCTGTTCAATGCCTCTTCGCAAAGACACTTCACGCAGGGTGGCGATCGGAATGGTGTAAACAATCCGAAATCCTGGATCAAGCAGGGGCTGAATATTTTTGCTAAAGATTGATTCTGTGATGCTCAAATCCAGCTTATCTAAGTCATCAATAATCACAACAACCTGTTGCCCAGTCGCATTGCTGATATAGATTTGAATGGCATTAATTTGAGCAATCAAATCAGAAATCTTGCGGGCAAATTCGACTGAAATCTCGTCTCGTACCACAGAATTAATCTTCAGCTTCGACTTAATCGCCGCCAAAAACTCCAGCAACAGGGGAATTCCGCCTTTCACGGCTGCCTCTGCATTGGCTTCGATCTCAGCTTCTACCGCTTGCGATTCCGTTTTGGTGTGCTTGCCCAACCACTGATACAGCGCTTTCTGAATTCCGGGCTGAAGCTTGACCTGCTGCTGCTCGGCGGCTTCTAGCATCTGCACCGCCATCGAAAACAAAATGTTAACGTGATCGACTGCCGATCGCTCAATCGTGTCTGCGATCGAAAACATCACCACAAAATAGCGTCCCGTCTCCATCAGCCGAAACCTGAGTTCCGCCAGCAGCGTCGATTTGCCGCATCCGGTATGTCCGGTAAAAATCAGCTTTTCATCCAGTCCAATCGAGTCATCGATTGCTTGCTCTAATTCATCAATCAGCTCGGTCTGATACTCCACGCCTAACCGCTGCAAAGCTGCCCGCGTCAACAACGGCTCAAGCTGAAGATTTTGGCTTGCCGCTCGAAACTGCTCAAGCTGCTGTTGAAGTTCTTCCAAAGAGGACATACAGAGATTTTGTGATCAAGACTGCCTTCAGTCTATAGCCATCACGGTTTTGGATAGCAGTCAAAAATTTGCAGGTGCGATCGCCCTCACGATCGCGTCTGAGATTACTTCACCTCCTCGTTCCAAGTCTCTGACTTGGAATGCCAACCTAGAGGCTCTGCCTCCGGCTTACAAGGCAAGGGATGAATTCTCGTAGGGGCAAACGTCCGTTCGCCCTTACAGGAGTTCCTGGAACAGACAAATCATGCCTACATTCAGCAACGCCTTTAAGTTTGTCTGCTTAGAAGCACAGCATCAGGCTACAATAGCAGGCAACCTGAACGAACCTTGAGCGTGTCTATTTCTGCTCGATCGACTCCTGCATTCAGACAGCCCACTACGCCAACAGAGCCAGTCTGGCGGTTCAGCGTGGAGCAATATCATCAGATGATTCAGCTCGGTATCTTGGCAGAGGACGATCCGGTTGAGCTGCTTGAAGGTTGGCTAGTCCATAAAATGCCCAAGAATCCTGCCCATCGGGCTGCAACAAAGCTAATTCGCAGTGCGCTAGAAGCAATCATTCCTCCCGGTTGGTATGTGGATGCCCAAGAACCGATTACGCTTGTAGACAGCGAACCTGAACCCGACGTTATGGTGGTTCGAGGTGACACGCGAGACTATCTCGATCGCCATCCTGGCGGATCAGATCTGGCGCTGGTGGTTGAGGTTGCCGATTCAACATTAGAACGCGATCGCACGTTTAAGAAGCGCCTTTACGCCCGCGCTCAAATTCCGGTCTATTGGATTGTCAACCTCAGCGCTCAATGCATTGAAGTTTACACACAACCCACTACTGTTGAAGAATTGACCTATCAGCAACAGCAGAACTATGGTCAATCCGACCAGATTTCGATCGCGATCGCCCAGCAAGAAATCGGTTCTTTAACCGTCAGTGATTTATTGCCTTGATAGAGTGAACGGCTCGACAAAGCGATCGCCGCTGCGATCAGAACTAATGTAGCGGCTCACATTCATGATGCGGGGCGATCACGTCCTTCTGCATGGGCTGACATTGCCATTGCATCGCTCCTCCATTGCGAATGTCACTCGATACATTGATAATGCGATCGCTCACCTTCTTACAGGCTCAATCGCCAATCTATAGTAAGCTCGTAACAAAACTAAATTCAGATACGTGCCTCTTCCTCAACGGCTTGTTTAAGCTACTCTCAAATTACAACGTCATCAGTGTTCGTTAATCCTAATGTTTTGACATGTTCAGAATCGGGATACAAATCAATAATTCTGTAAATAATTCGGTCTGAGAGGTTCTCGTCTAATAGCAGTTTCACAAGGTTGCCACAAATAGCTTCTTTTCACGGTCGGCAGCAAAGGCTAGACAAGCTTTAACGTCTTCAGAAGTCAATTCAGAGAAATCTTCCAGAATTTCTGCTTCCGTCATTCCACCTGCTAGGTACTCTAAGACATCAGACACGGTAATTCGCATTCCTCGAATACAAGGCTTACCACTGCGTTTTCCAGGTTCAATTGTAATGATGTTGTGATAATCCATAAGTCGGTAGTCAAACAATATTTGCTTCTACACTCCATTTTCCTAGATCAACTGCCAAACTCTCAAGTTGATTTGTCCGAATAGTTTCTCGCTCTTCATTCTGTCACTCAATTCAATATAGCCGCTCAGCGATCGCCCTCTGAAACGGCGGGTACCAGGATCAAAGCAACTTGCATTTACAGTGCAGCAACCTACATTCACGATGCAGCAGCTTACATTGGCAATGTGAGGCGATCGCGTCCTTCTGCATGGGCTGACATTGCCATTGCATCGCCTCCCAGGGCCTCAAGGAGTGAGACTACTTCTTCTAAGACAGGCCCAGCAACCATTGCGTTTAGTAATCTCTAGTAGACGCTAGATTACTCTAGTAAAGTAATTAATTCATCTTTGGTTAGATCAGCATCTCGAAGAATCTTCAAAAGCAGCCCTTTACCAATTGTCTTACGAGCATGAACAGGAATAGAGATAACGCGATTGTCTTCGTGCCTCATACGGACATGACTTCCTTTTTGCCTCACAACGTAGAAGCCAATCTTTTGAAGGGCAGCGATCAATTCTTCTCCAGTTGGATTAGGGAGTTTTGCCACTAGACTACTACTCTCTGAATGCCAATGAATTCAGTAATTGATTCTTCTTCAAGTTCCTCAAGACACATCTCAATAACCTCACGAATGTTTTGCATTAGCTCATCAATGGTTTCTCCTTGGCTATAACAAGCCCTGAGTTGTGGCACTTCGCCCACATAGATTCCATCTTCGTCCCGCTCAATCACGACATAAAATTCTTTGGACTTCATTTTTCTGTACTCTATCTGTTAAGTTGATTGCCAAACTCACAAGTTGTTGATTGGTCGAGCAGTTTCTTGCTCTTCATCCTGTCACTCAATTCAATATAGCTTCTCAGCGATCGCCCTCTGAAACGGGGGAGTACCAGGGTTAAAGCAACTTACACTCACAATGCGGCAGCCTACATTCACAACGCAGCAGCTTACATTGGCAATGTAAGGCGATCGCGTCCTTCTGCATGGGCTGACATTGCCATTGCACCGACTCACATTGGTAATGTCACTCAATACGTTGGCAATGCCCTACCCAACAAGGCTAATGTTAAGGAGGGAATTGCATAAACCTTAATTTACGTAAAGACAGATCAGGCTGCGGAAATTTGAGCGATAGGGTCAAATCAACATTTAGCGACTGTGGAGTCGAGCGTCTCCCCCAACCATGAGTGAAGACCAGCCCCCCGCTTCGTCTACTGCCGTTTCGACTGATATCGTCAAATCAACCACTGAGAAGTTTGCCGAGTTTGTGCAGTGGGTTGCGGAGCTGATCCAAAAGCGCAACTGGTTTACGCTGCTGCTGTTGCTTGATGTTGCCCTGTTCTTTGGCTTCAAGCAAGAAGGCGGCATTATCATCGGCTTTTTCCAGCGTTTTTTTGCTTTGGATCTGCCGCTCTGGTATGCCGATGTCTTTTGGATGGTGCTGGCAGGCATCTTTTTTGGTGCGATCGCTGTTGCGGTCAAAACGATGCCCCGTGCCGCCAAGCTGGAGGTGCAGGAGGGCGGTGAGCGTAAGGTCATTAAAGGGCTGCGATCCTTCACGGCTGAAGATGCCGATATGTTTGAGAAGCTGCAACGGTCTGATGCGGTTGCAGCCTGCCTGGAGTCGCTTCAGCGGCGAGAATTTCGCTTTGGTGTGCTGATGGGTGAGTCGGGCTGCGGCAAAACTTCGTTTTGCAGGCGGGCGTGTTGCCAAAGCTGAATCAAACCGAGTCAACGTGTCACGGCATCTATATCAAGTTCAGCGATCGCAATCCAATCGAGCTGGTTAAAGAGGCATTGGTCAATGCCGTGCTGGATGCAGAACCGCGACTCAATCGAGCCAAAACCGAATCTGCACCTTTGTCGAAGCTGCTGATCGCGGCTCCGCAGGTGCTTAAAAAGCCCGTTGTGCTGTTTTTTGACCAGTTTGAGCAGTTTTTTGTGCATCAGCGGCAGAAAGGCGATCGCCAACCGTTTATTGATGCCTTAACCGCCTGGTATGAGGCAAAACCACCCGCGCCGCTCAAGATTTTGGTCGGCATTCGAGCTGATTTGCTGCATGAGCTGTATTAGCTTCAGCGGACAATGGGCTATGTGCTGAGCCGTTATGACGTGTTGAAGCTGGAAAAGTTTGAGCCAGAGGAAGCAGCCGAAGTGCTGCGGGTAATTGCTGAAACCGAAGGCTGGGAATTTGATCGCAGCTTTGTCACCCGGCTAGTGAAGCAAGACCTTACCTCATCGGAAAGCAAAATCTCACCCGTTGATCTGCAAATTTTGGCAGAAACGGTACGCAAACAGCCCTCAACTCGACGCGCTTTCACAGAAGCAGCCTATCGGCAAATGGGTGGATTAGAAGGCTTGCTCAATCGCTATCTGGCAGAAATGCTAGAGGTCTTAAAGCTAAACAATCTCTATCAAGCCACGATTCAGGTGCTGCTGGCACTGATTAATCGAGAGCAAAATCTGAGAGCGGGCGTGCTGACGCTGGCAGAGCTAGAAGACAAACTCAAAGGAGTGGTCAGACCGAATGAGCTAAGACAGGCGATCGACTGGCTTGCCTCCGGTGAAGTGCGACTGATCACGGCGATCGAGCGACAGGATACAACAGGCTACGAGCTGGCACACGAGCGGATTATTCCCGCTGTGGTGCAATTGGCAGGGCAGGAGCTGAAAGACGCAGAGCGAGCCAATCACCTGCTCGATCGCCGCGTCAATGAATGGCTCGGCAACGGACGCAGCCGTCGCTATCTGCTCTCCTGGCGTGAGCTGTGGCTACTGCGCCAGCAAAAAGCCTATCTCGTCTGGGGCACTAACCGCAGAGACAAAGAGAAACTGCTCAAACAAAGCTGGCAGCGATTCCAGCGATGGGGATGGGCAGCTTTCGCCACAGTGATCCTGCTCCTGTCTGGCTTCCTGCTCTGGCTCAGCCCACCGGGGCAACGCTGGCAAATGCAATCGCAACTGATTGGCTTGAAGCAAAAGGTGTCCGATGAGTCTCACCGACAGGCAGCCGTTGCTCTAGCAAAAGTTGGTAATCAACAAGCTTTCCAGATCATTGATTCCATCAATAGTCCATACTCCAAAGCTTTTGCTCTGAGTGCGATCGCTGAAGTATACAACAAGCTCAATCAGCCAAGAGCCGCAAAATCTCTGTTAGAGCAAGCCCTTACTAAGTAGTTCAACCTAATTAAACATAAAACGTTCAACAGTATATCCTCCCCGTTGCCCTCTCGCTTCAATACCAGAGATAATCGCGTGAGCCAAATCGACCTCGTCCTCAAACGCCCGACTGGCT
>JAAUTN010000404.1 GCA_012031415.1 Leptolyngbyaceae cyanobacterium SM1_4_3
CGGCGTTTTTTGTTGTCCTAACAATAGCAACCGCTCTGGAAGGCACCCAGAGCGGTTGCTGGATCAAGATCATTAGAATGATCAGATGTGTAACCAAAATCTGAAACCTTTGCTAGAAGCTCGTTTTAAGATTTTTTCTGTAACTTTTGGAACTAGCAAAGGGTATTTTTGGGACAGACCTGGGGTATTTTCTAAGCAACCCTGGGGTATTTCCTTGTAACCCTTGGAAAACAGATCGCTGAATGATCCCAAAAACAAGGCTTTTGAGGAATTAGCCCAATGGTTACAAAACGATCGCCACCTGGACATTTGTAACTATTGGGACAAACTAAAGGCATTTGTGGCAAATCTTGTCTCTACTGTAACCTTCAGCTCAACCCTGGGGTATTTTGTAACCCTCACGCTGTAACTTTTGGTGCTACTCTACGATATTTTTTCAAAACCCGCTTGTAACCTTTAGTCTAAGCCTGGGGTATTTTGTAACCTAATTCCCCTTTGGTGTAACTTTTGGGATAGCCTCCGGGTATTTTCGATTGCCTGGTTACAGATTGACTTAGACTATACGTTGTTTGTCAAAAGAAATTATGCCATAAAGGAGGAGTCTAAGTATTGTTACTGAAATAACCCCATGACAGAACCCGTTACTCTTACTGTTGGTGCGATCGCTGCTCTAGCATTTACCAAATTTCTGGAGTCTAGTGCTGGCGAAGCAGGCAAGAATCTCACCCCGGTGGTCCTCGGAAAGATAGATACCTTGCGGAAAAGGATCTGGGCGAAACTGCGAGGCATTCCAGAAGTAGATGCCCTTAATGTCACGGTTGAGAACGGTGGTAAAGTTACCGATCCGCAAATTAGACAAATGACACCTCATCTAGAAAAAGCGATGAAGGAGGATGATAGCTTTGCCCAAGAAGTTCGGCAGCTTGCCAGCATGATTAACCAGGAAATCAACATTGATAAGAGCCGGAGTGTCAACATCCAGAATGTCTATGATGATGCAGTTGGCATTCAGTCCAACGGATTGAATGCCCGTATCATCACAGGAGATATTAGCGGTAGCACTCTCAACTTCTAGTTAACTGACCGTAGTGAGGATGATGATAAGCACTTTACAGACTGAATTTGAGTACTCCCGAAAGTCAGTAACCTTTGGTAATGGCTGCTGGAGCTTAGACAGAATACGATGATTTAGGAGTTAATTATCTCACGATGGCTAACCTCTCTGATTCTGCAAATACAATTCTCCTACTGGCTTTCACTGAATCCTTGCAGACTAGTACAACAGAGAGTTCCAGACATCTTACCATCTCTGCGCTTCTGGGCTTGAGTGAGCTACGACGGCAGATTTTGAATCATTTGCAAGGAGAATCTGGAGTTACAGCAGTTATATCCATCATTGAGACTCAAGGCACTCTTTTTCCCGATCAAATTCAATTTTTGGTTCCCGCGTTGGCTGCTGCTATGCAAGCTGACTCCAGTTTTGCTAATCGAATTAGTCAGCTTGCTAACGCCATCTGCCAAGAGTTTGGTGTTAGCAAGCTTTCAGAACGAAATATTCAATCTGTTGCAGGTGGAACAGCAACTCAAGTCAACGATCCCAATGCTCCCACTTTTGCAGGTTCTGTCACTGGTAGCACCTTCAACTTCTATTATTACGGAACTACTCAATCACCACAGACCAGCTCAGGAAATAGAGGCACTACTACTGCAAGTCCACAGAGAAAGTCTAATTTATCTCCTAAAGCCCTGATTGAACACTATCTTCAAACTGATTTAAGCGAACTAGAACCAGTAGACATTCGAGAAATCGAACAAGCTTTGCAATCTGATACTTTAGATGCAAGTACTCTAGCTCAGGGGTGCATTCTTTTAAGGAAAGAGAAGGGGCTTGATCTTGTTATCAACCAGTTGGATTGGATTTTTGAACTGGCTTACATTGCAGATGGTAGTAAGCCTCGGTACTTTTTACCTGCCTTAAAACCAACGGGTCGGCTAGCTTCCACAGCTTGGATAGAAGCCCTATTAAAACAAGGTTTGCCTGGGCACTATTCCGGTAGTGTTGCACTGACCTTGGGAGCTTTCGGTGTTTTCATCCCTGAAATGATTCCACCTCTAAAATTTTTGTTTACCAATTCAAAATATGCACTTGAAAGTAGGGATGCAGCATTAATTTATTTAAGTCTAATGAGCTCGCCGGAAGTTATATCAATGCTCATCCAGGCAGCAGATGGTGAGGATGATTATCTGTATGCGCGAGGGCTGTTTGGTTTGTTATTAATTGACAATGTTAACGTGCTTGCAGAGCAGCTTCGTAAAGCGTTGCCACATGCAGATTTGGATGTTTATGCGTATGGACTCGCAGGTAGCCGTGATCCTCAGGGTCGAGTTCTATTGGAAACGATGAAGAATCATTCCAATGAGCGGGTTCGCACTGCAATAGCAAATGCACTCAACAGCCGTTGGATATCAGCCCCTAGAAATGCTAGTTCAATCGTTGTTGCTCAATCACAAGGTTTGCTTGCTACAAGTCAAATTCATCAAGTTCAATCTGCTCTCAATCTGATGGAGTCATCCTATGTTGATGAGTGGAAACTTTGTTTCCTAACCTCCAATCAACATTTGATGCTAGAAGATATTCTCATCAAAGCTCTTTCCTTTGAAGATCCAATAGCTCAGCGCAAAGCTATCAAGGCGCTATGTTGGCTCATGGGTACAACTATTCAGGAATGGAGCAGCAGTTCAGGGTTGATTGTAGGTAAACACCCTCCACTCTGGCATAGAAAATTGTCTTCCGAGAAGGTTCAAGAAATAGAAAAGTTTTTACGGGGACAAAGCCTTGATCCACAAACTCTGGCGGAAGGTTGCTTACTCTTGACAAAGGAGCAGGGGATTAATCCAGTTTATAGCGGAGGAGATTGGATGTACGAAATCGCCGTTATTGCAGATGGTGCTAAACCCCGACGACAGCTACTAGCTCCAAAACCAACGGGTCGGCCGATTCTGTCGATTGGATGAAAAGGTTTTTGGGTAATGAATTTCCGAAAGAATGGTCGTGTTGGGTAGCACAAGCACTAGGGGCACTTGGAGTTTTTGTCCCAGAGATGATCCGTCCTCTCACATTTCTATTTACTAATCCAAAATATACAAAAGTAGATCGAGATGAGGCATTAATCTACTTGGCAATGATTGATATACCCCAAGCCGCACCAGTTTTGGTTCTAGCTGCTGACCTTATCTTGAAAGATAATAATCCACAAGACGATTATTATCCTAGTCGAGGGTTGTTTGGATTATTACTGCTTGATGATGTTAGTGTTCTTGCTGAACAGATGCTCAAAAATCCTCCAGATAATTATATGCTTCCTTATGCCTACGGACTCGCAGGTAGCCGTAATCCGCAGGGTCAAGTTCTGTTGGAACAGATGAGGAACAATTCCAATGAGCGAGTTCGCGCTGTAATAACCAATGCACTTAGCCGACCCTGGATATTAGCTTCCATAAATGCTAACTCGACAAAGGTAACCTCTTCCTACCAAGATCCTACTAAAACCTTTTTTGGTCGATTTACAGACAAAGCTATAAAAGTGATTATGCTAGCCCAGGGAGAATCGCGGCATTTAAGGCATAATTTTGTAGGTACTGAGCAGATTCTGCTAGGTTTGATTGCCGAAGGCACAAGTATTGCTGCCATAACTTTGAACAGACACAAAGTTAACCTTAAAAATGCACGAATTGAAGTTGAGAGGATAATTGGACGTGGCTCTGATAATGTTGCAGAGGAAATTCCATTCACACCAAGAGCTAAGCAGCTACTGGAGCTATCGAAAAAGGAAGCCGATGAGCTTGGTCACAACTATGTTGGCACTGAACATTTACTTTTGGGGCTTATCAGAGAAGGTGATGGAGTCGGAGTGAAAGTCCTCAAAAAGCTAGGTGTAGATCTACAAAGACTAAGAAATTTAGTTTTACGGACGATCTCTTCATAGTTTCAACAAAAATTCTACTCGAAGAGTATACATAGTCTACTCTTTCCTTCTCAAAAAAGTATTCCAAGCTATGAATGCAGATCCTGAAAAAGAAATCAACACAATCCATCTAAGCGTTGAGTTATGGCTAGAGCATTGCTCGTATCGCCTAACCGCAGCTTGGTATTCTGACGGATTTGTGAACCGCGATAGCGATAGAGGGTTGGGCTTGTTTCCACAATCCCTAAATCCCAGAGAGACTATTATCACTATCGATAGACCCAATATGGTAACTGTGCCACCAATTGTTTTCTTAACTACAGATGAAACCCGTCTGAAGGCTTGCTTTCTAGCCAACCTTGATTTTTCTCTAGATTCCTTCTTTTTAAGTAATGCCTTCTGCTCAGCAAGTTCCCTTTCAGATCGTGCTTTTTTCTCAACTAGCCGTACCTTAAAAGAATGTCCTAAGCTTGAAGTTTTTTCTGTTAAGTCGTTAACCCCCCAAGGCTCAATTTCGGAGCCATCAGGTAGCCCTAATGCTTTGGCTAACAATGGAATTACAAGTACGTCTTCGGGAACATTAGCTCGAATAACCTCAACAAATTTCTCATACTCAACAAAGCACTGGATAACTGCTACGATACAGGGAATGTCTAGCTGGTTGCAAAGGTCAACAAACTTATGATGAACTGGCTCCCATCTGGATTGGGCATTTACGCAAATCCATACACAATGCACTCTTCTATTAATATCATTGTCGCTTGAATGCTCGTTGATGAATTTAACAACTGTATCAACAGTTATTTGAGAATCCTTGACCTCAAATCCTTTTGTATCGAATAACCGTAGCTGGCTTCTAGGTACTTTGTATGAAAAGATTTCCTGTGTTACGGGAAAACCAGCACCGGTTTCCGATATTTCAACACCAAGTACAGCATTTATTAAGGTGGTTTTGCCATCTCCTGATCTTCCAAGAATGACAACATTAATGGTGTCATCAGTTGCGTTAAAGTTCATCATTTTCGGCTCTTAATAGATTCTCCTATCAGTGTTGTTGCATTCGACACAATCTGATTTTGGTGAATAGATAGTGCTGATGTTATTGCATCTACAATTGCACCTGTTGTAGGAGAGGTTCCTGATCTAGCCATTTCTCCTACAGCAGCAATATATGCTGTGCCAAATATCTTGACAACTGTTCCAGCAATTGCACCTCCAACTAGGATTGAGGTAAGCTGTCCCACGAAAGGGATAAATTTTATAGTTTCTGTAAAGAGTAATTTCCCTCCCACAGTTGCCATAATGATCCCTATCGTGCCCTGTGCTATAGCTATCTGCTTTTGTTTATCAAGGTTGATTCCAAGAGCTTTGTTAATTTGATGAATCATTCCTGCTTCTAGTGGAATTAACAGTCCTGCATGACCACCAGGAACAAAAGCAGCAGGAAAAGATAGTCCAATCGCTGCTACTGCTGTTACATCAACCACTTTTGTGGCAGCTTCTAGTTTCCTATCAAAATCAGCTACCTGGGAAAACTTCAGTGCAGCCTGACATGCGGCAGGGATCAGGTTTAGGGTTGCATTGAGTAGCTGAACCAGTCCAAAAGGCGCGACACGAAGCTTGCCAAGATGCATTTCCTTTGCCAATACTGGAATAATGCTATCCGCTTCAGCCAAAGATTCACCAATCACTTTCAAGAAAGCTTCAGAAGCATCGTCTTTCAAATAAGACTTTGTAATCACTACAACAATAGGGATCTGAAGTTCAGAGCAAAGGCGAACCAGATCAATATGCACCTGTTGTATCCGCCGTGATGTTGCGGCAATACAAAGCCAGACTATGTGAATATGCTGCTTGCTATCCTTCTGCTTTCGGCGAGATTCGATTAATTCCTTTACCGCCCCAACCGTTCGCTCTGAATCTAGAACTTCAAAGCCTTCGGTATCAAATAGAGTAAGTGGCTTGTCTTGATACTCATAACACTGAATCCCCTTCGTTACGGGAAAGCCAGTACCCGTCGCTGCTAGTTCAACACCCAGCATCGCATTAGCTAAGGTGCTTTTGCCGTCTCCGGTGTTCCCTGCAAGCAAAATATT
>JAAUTN010000405.1 GCA_012031415.1 Leptolyngbyaceae cyanobacterium SM1_4_3
GGAACCACCCCGAACCCATCCCGAACTCGGTCGTGAAACATCGCTGCGGCAAAGATAGTCGGAGGGTTGCCTCCCGCTAAAATAGCTCGGCGCCAGGCTATCAATGAAAGCGCGAATCTCCTTCAATGATTGAAGGAGATTCGCGCTTTTTACAACATTAGGCTTTCGAGTAGAAGCTTTCGGGAAAGTGAATGACTAAGATGGATATTTGAGTTTGGTTGCGGGCGATCGCCTCTGGTACTCTACCAATTGCAGGCTGCCCTAACCTTCTAGGGCTAGCAATTAGTATTAATAAGTCATCTGGTTTTAGAAACTTGTTAACTTTGCTAATTAAGCTACCTTGTTCCTGGTGTACTGGAGTTTCAGCATCAAGTCCAAATGAGCTAAGGTCAAATTGTTTGCGTCCTGCACCGGATAAAACTTGAAGGACTTGCAGTTTTGCTTTTAGCTCCGCTGCTAACGTTTGGGCCAGTTTTAGGGTTTGTTGAAACATCATAGGAGTCATCTCCAAATCACTGGTAGCTAACAGCAAACGTTGAGTGTTTTCAATAGGTTGGGCAAAACGACCAATAAGGACAGGCATTGTTGCCAATCGAACTACGTTGTCAATAACACTGCCAAAAAAGTTTTCGCGGTAGGTTGAGTAGCCTTTCCATCCACAAATGACTAAACTGGCGTTTCGCTCTTCCGCAGTACGGACGATGCCATAATCGATGGAGTCATCTACTCGGCCAATGGATTCAACTGTCGTGACGGCTGCATGGGCAATTGTTTCTGCTGCTGCTAGCAGTTGTTGTTGGCGAATTTTTGCATCGGCTGAGATTGAACCCTCGCGATCGGAGAGGACATGTAAAGGCAAGAGAGTACCTCCTGCATTTTTTGTGAGAATTAGCGCCAGACTTAGTAGATTATCTTCCGTGCTAGGGTTAGCGACTGGAACCAGAATGCGATCGCCCAAAGGTTTTTCTTCTTGGTCAACACTTCCTGCGGCTTCACTTTGCACTTTTGCACCCCATTGCTCTGTGATCCAGGGAGAGGCAACGCAGCTAACTAAAATCATGGCGATGATGCCGTTTACAGTGAGTTCATCGACCAATTCAATATCGAATGCGACTGTAATTGCGGCAAGCGTAGAAGCTGCTTGAGCTACTGATAGCCCAAACATCACCATAATGCTGGGGAACTGAAAGCCTAGAAGAAATTTGCCAGGTAGCCACGCTGCCAGGAATTTGCTGAGGAATTCTGCTCCAATCATTACTGCTGCAACCAGAATAGAGCGAGGATCTTTAACCAGAATTAATGGGTCAACCAGCATTCCGACTGAGATTAGAAAAAACGGAACAAAGAGGCTATTGCCAATGAACTGAATCCGGTTCATTAAGGGACTCAGTTGAGGAATAATTTGAGTGATAGCAATGCCAGCCAGGAAAGCTCCAACGATTGGCTCGATTTCGATTCTGCCTGCAATGAAAGAAACAACGAATAGCGTTGCTAGGACGAACATAAATTCGGCATTTTCGTCATGCCCGAATTGTCGGAAGAACCAGCGGCCGATAATTGGAACGCCCCAAAGTGTAGCGAAGGTATAGATTGCTAGAGAAGGAATGAGGAAAAGCCAGAACTGCAATGTTAGATTGCCTTGATCTGCTTTGACGACGATCGCCAAGACTAGCAGCGCCAGTACATTAGTAATTAGAGTTCCGCCAAAGGCAGCGGTAACGGCTGGCGATCGCATGATCCCCAGTTTGCTCAGAATGGGTAGTGAGACAAGCGTGTGGGAAGCGAAACAGGACGCTACCAGAATTGAAGCTAAAAATGAGTATCCTAAGGGCAACATTGCGGCTGTGCCAATCATCATGGGTAAGGCAAACGTTGCTAACCCAAAGGTGATAGCTTTTCCAGCATTGCGTTTGAGGTCATCCAAGCTAGTTTCTAGTCCACCTAAGAACATCAGGAACAGCAGTCCGACTGTGCCTAACAATTCAATAGTGCTGTCGCGTTGAAGCAAGCCCAACCCATAGGGCCCAACCACGACTCCTGCCAGAATTAGCCCAATGATTCCTGGCATTCGCAATCGCTCGAACAGCAGAGGGGCTACCAGCATAATTGCCAAAATGATCAGAAAAATGGCAACCGGATCTTCAAGGGGTTGAACAAGCTGAGCGATGGTTGGAGTAAAGTAGACAGTGGTTTTTCCTATGTTCCAGTACTGCCCAAGATTTTCCACAAGCGCTCCTATGTCTAGAGATATTGAACATTTAAGCTGGAAGGTCAGCGATATTGCTGCAACCCCCTAACTAATCGGGGCAACTATAGCACTTGAAGGGAATACAGCGCATGGCTAAACGGAATGAAAGAGTTGTATCTGGCATAGCAAAATATCAAGATTAAATTACTAATACCGAAGATTCAACTAATGTCTGATTCCCAAACTTTGATGACTTTGGCGCAGTGGTTGGCGGGAGAGTTTGACAATCGGCAGCAGGCGAGTGAACAGCCCGCCTGGTTTGTTCATTTGCGCTTATGGCAGCGTCCTTTGCGTCAGCGAATCCAAGAAAATTTGGCGTTGTTTGTAGAACAGGCAAATGCGCTCTACCTGAATCAGCCCTATCGTCAGCGAGTGATTGTGCTTTCGGGGAAGGGCGATCGCCTTCAAGCTGAGTATCTGGCGCTCAAGCACCCCGACCAGTTTCGAGGGGCAGGTGCTAACGCTGATTTGTTGAGCAAATTAGAAGCTTCTGACCTGGAGCCATTGCCTGGTTGTGTACTCTCTATTACTCAGCAGGATAACGTCTTCAAAGCTCAACCCTTACCACAAACAAAGTGCTGCTTTGAGTATGAAGGCAAGATTCGTCAGGTGGTGTTGGGGTTTGATGTTAGCTCAAATTCTTTCGCAAGCTACGATCGCGGAGTCGATCCTGAAACAGGACAAGGGCTATGGGGAGCTTTGATGGGGCCGTATGAATTTAGCAAGTGTGAAGATTTCGCGGCTGAGTTGCCTAATTAGCGTCAGTATTGATTTGAATTGTTTACCAAACTGCTGTAATCCCTAACTTTTGGTAAACCTTGTGAAATCGCAAGGTGCGATACTATGGGATTGACTTTGAAAATGTAGGATGTGGAAGGTCTAGGGGCGCTGCATAGGGCGCTTTTGTCTTCACTCTAGCAGCAGGATTAGCGGAGATCTGTTATGGGACTTTTTGACCGGATCGCTCGTGTGATTCGCGCCAACTTAAATAGCCTGGTTGGTCAGGCGGAAGATCCAGAAAAGATTCTGGAGCAGACTGTGCTGGATATGCAGGAAGACTTGATTAGGCTGCGGCAGTCAGTAGCGCAGGCGATCGCCACCCAAAAGCGAACTGAGCGACAGGCAGCCCAGTCAGAAAAAACTGCAAATGAATGGTATCAGCGAGCGCAGTTAGCGCTGCAAAAAGGCGATGACAGTCTGGCGCGTGAGGCACTAACCCGCCGCAAGTCTTACCAGGAAACAGCAGATGCGCTCAAAGGGCAACTGTCTCAACAAAGCAGCGTTGTTACTAAGCTGCGACAGAACATGATGTCCCTGGAGAGTAAGATCTCCGAGGCCAAAACCAAAAAGGATATGTACATTGCCCGCGCCCGCTCTGCCAAAGCATCTCAGCAAATCAACGACATGATGGGGCGTGTAGGTACAGGCAGCGCGATGGCTGCGTTTGAGCGCATGGAAGAGAAAGTGATGCAGCTTGAGGCACAGTCTGAGGCGATCGCCGAATTGGGTACTGACGATTTAGAGAAACAGTTTGCAGCGCTAGAGGGTGGTGGCGACATTGATGAAGAACTGGCTGCTATGAAAGCTCAGCTTTCTTCTGGTGCGGCTCCAGCAAGCTTGCCGTCTAGCCAGCCTTCATCCTCGACCACTTCGGAGGCTGACGCAGAGTTAGAAAGGCTGCGTTCTCAACTTGAGGACGCATAAACCTGGATACAGAAAAGTAATCGCGGAAATTAACACCCTTGAGACTTGGTTTCAGCAAGCCTAAACGACTTGTTTAGTTTGGAACTGGGACAGTTGACCAGGGGAAATTGCGCCATGTTCAGTGATGATAGCGGTGACGAGATTGGCTGGGGTGACATCAAAAGCGGGATTATAAAACTCGACTCCGGGCGGACAAATAACTGTATCGCCGATTTGAAAAACCTCTTCAGGGTTACGCTCCTCAATCGGGATTTCGCGACCATCGCTAAGCTTAAAGTCAACAGTAGACAATGGAGCCGCAACAAAAAATGGGATGTTGTGTGCTTTAGCAATCAGGGCAACGTTATAAGTGCCAATTTTGTTTGCAGTGTCGCCGTTTGCGGCAATTCGATCGGCCCCTACGACAACTGCATCCACCATGCCTCTCTGCATACAGTGAGCCGCCATGCCATCCGTAATGACGGTGACTGGAATTCCTTCTTGTACACATTCCCACGCGGTTAGCTTTGAACCCTGTAAGCGAGGGCGAGTTTCATCCGCATAAACTCGCTCCAGCCGACCGCTGTACCAGGCCGATCGCACTACGCCTAAGGCTGTTCCATATCCCGCAGTTGCGAGTGCCCCAGCATTGCAGTGGGTGAGAATTCGCAGTTGAGTGGGGCTGGAAGGTAAAGCTTCTAGTCCGCGATCGCCAATAGTGCGACAGGTCTGCAA
The DNA here is from genome assembly GCA_012031415.1 of Leptolyngbyaceae cyanobacterium SM1_4_3. Classification (GTDB taxonomy): domain Bacteria; phylum Cyanobacteriota; class Cyanobacteriia; order Elainellales; family Elainellaceae; genus JAAUTN01. Next base: position 4,667 of record JAAUTN010000405.1, read on the forward strand.
GTCTTCTGCGTTGATTGTCTGAGCCATATCGAGCAAAGACTGCCGCAAATGCTCAACGGGCCCAATCGTTTGACGGGCGGTTTTCAGCATCCGGTCGATCGCCCAAAACAAATTGATGGCTGTAGGGCGGGTTGACCTTAGCTTTTGGGCAACTGCTTCTAGACGAGTCAGGAATTCATCGCGATCGCTAGTTTCAATTTCTCGCGCACCCAGATACATCCCGTAAGCCGCAGCAACTCCAATTGCAGGCGCACCTCGCACAATCATAGTTTTAATTGCCAGGGCCATATCATCGCAGCGACTAATTTCGACAACGGCATATTCACTTGGTAAGCGAGTTTGGTCGATGAGCAAAACGCAATTGCCCTGCCAGACAACGGGATAAACCTGATTTGTGAGTGACATGGATTTTTCAGGGAAGAAGGGAGAGTAAAAATATCTTAACTTTTAAAGCTGTTGATACACCGTAGGTTGGGTGAAGCAGAGCGGAACCCAACAGAATCTAGTTAGGTGTTGGGTTTTACGTTGTTCCACTCAATCTACATTAGAAGATTGTCAGTCAATCAAGTTCAAGGGGTAATGCTTCAGTGCAAAGGTCAAACCCTTCAGTGTGAAAGTCACGTACTTCAGTGCGAAAGTCAAATACTTCAGTGCAAAGGTCAAATACTTCAGTGCAAAGGTCAAATCCTTCAGTGTGAAAGTCACGTACTTCAGTGCGAAAGTCAAGTACTTAAATGCAAAGGTCAAATACTTAAGCGTGAAAGTCAAATACTTAAGTATGAAAGTCAAATGTTTGAGTGCAACAGGCAAACACTCAAGTGTGAAGATTAAAACTTTGAGTTTAAGAGCCGAACGTTAGAGGATGTTTGAGAAGTAGCTTATGTCCTTTGTAAGGGCGTAGCATTCGGCAGGTTAAACCCTGGAATAGACCCAAAATTCTTGCCCGAATGCTGCGCCCCTACGGGCTTTTGGGTTACAGATTAGATTTTTCAAACATCCTCTAATACCATTTCGATTTCTGCTTTGGTGAGTCCATACAGTTCACAAACAATTTGATTAAGTTGTTGATCAACAGCTTCTATTTGGCTTTGAAGTTCTGGTAATTCTGTTGGTTTAAGCATTATTTGCTGTGCAGATAGAGATAGCATCTGGTCAACTAGACCGATCAGAGCGTTGTGGCGATCGCCCCCATTTCCGTCACGAACCTCCCGACAACAAATCGGAATCTGCTGAAGCTGCGGCGGGCCCACCCGCAGATAACCTCCGCTGAGGCTATTGCTCGCAAAGCTGTTGGTGAAGTAAAATGAATCAGCTTGCTGTGAGTATTCCTAACAAGTAGCGCAGATCGATTGTCGATTGAATGACGGCAGTTG
>JAAUTN010000406.1 GCA_012031415.1 Leptolyngbyaceae cyanobacterium SM1_4_3
GCTGGACGATTGATCCCAGCCGCGAATCAAGTCAGTCGCAAACGGGTCGAGGCAAAACAGCGTTCTAAACGAGGCGTTTTTGCAGAATTCGCGACAGAAAATTTTTTCTCGCCACTGCTGCACCCGCTCTTTCCAGCCCGGAGCGTAACCGCCAAGCTGGGCGTAGTGGAAGGTCGGTCGAAAGTAGAGGCCAGACAAGGGGCAGGGCGATAGCAGTCCCAGCACCAGCGGGATCTGGCAGGAGTCAAAAAACATGACTAACGCCTGAGTTGCTTGCAGCGATTGGGCATATTTGCAAATCAGGTGGTACTGCTGAAAGGCACGCTCTAGACCAGAATCTTTGGTTTCCAAGTCGGCCTGCTCTCGATCGGTCATCGCCACAAAGCGAACGCTAGAGGAGCAATAAGCCGCTGGCAAATTCACAACATCTGGGTGCGCTTGCAGAAAAGCAGGCAGCACCACAATCTCCAGCGTTCCGGGCAGTTCTTGCTCGCACCAATGCCGAATCAGGTGACCAAGATAGATCGGATGATGCCCAAAACACCAGGGTGCAAACAGCATCAGGCGGCGATCGCGTGTTGAATCGATCGCCCCCCCTGCTTCAGTCGCCGTACGTAAACTAGACATTGCCATGATGTTCTCTTTCTGAAGCTGGAGCCGAGCCGAAGCGAATGCAGGTTCTTAAGGTCGGAGCTTGATGCAGCGATCGATTCGCCCGAAGCAAATTCATCAAAACAACGAGTAGACTCGCTTCCTCGCAAGGTATCAGATCGATCAAAAACGCTGTGGGTGAACCGCTGAAGTCCGTATCGCAAGGACACAAACGCAGCAAGCCCTTATTAAACTATCCATGAGGGATATTCCCGCAAAACTAACTAGCAGCTTCACCATTTTCTCAAGGAAACTACGGATCTCTTGACCTTAAATTCATAAACGCTGGTGAAGGAAAAAACAATTTGACAAAACTCGATCGTTGCCACTAAGACTTGATAAGAAGCTTCAGTGCTAGCAAGATTGCTAGCGGTTGAGTTTTTCCCACTTCAGTAGAAGGAATCGAGCATCCTAGTTTTGGACTGAAACGCCCTTGTCAAGAGCCATTCTGCTTATGCTGTACTCCAGAGAACTCTTATGAAAATTTTGTTAGTTACTCAGTTTTATTACCCATCTCTGGGAGGTGTAGAAACTCACGTACAGCAAGTTGCTCACCAACTCATCGCTAATGGTCATCAGGTGCAAGTAGCAGCAGTCAATTTCTCTGCTTGTCAATTGTCACATTGGTTTGAAAGGCTTCATGGCGATCTTCTTGCTCCTTCATTTCCAAGCTATCTGGACGGTTCACTTCCGATTCATTCCCTATCTCCTAATTGGTTCGATCGCTTAAGGTTGCTGCCGATCCTTGTGCGAACGCTACCTCGTTTAAGAACTATTGCTTATCGACAACTTCTCCTCTTCGGATATCAATTCTACCGTCCTGTTTTTTCTTCTAAGCTTCGGAAGTTAGCGCACGATGCAGACCTGATTCACTCATTTAATGGATGGTATTTGGGGTGGGTAGCTCAGCACGTCGCACAGCAGTTGAAAATTCCCTTTGTGAATACTCCATTTGTGCATCCCTCTCATTGGGGCGACGATCCAGATAATGTAGCCTACTACAAACGTGCAGACGCAATCATTGCGCTTCATGAGGGCGATCGGCAAAGTCTCCTCTCACTGGAAGTACCAAAGCAAAGTCTTCATACGATCGGGGTTTCCCCCAACTTACCTGCGATCGCAGATCCGGATGCATTTCGGACTCAATACAATTTGGGTGAAGCGCCTGTCATACTCTTTGTGGGACGGATGGTTGTTCACAAGGGAGTAAAAGCGATACTAGAGTCCACTCAACAGGTTTGGAAGACAGCGCCCGATGCTCGATTCATCTTTATTGGACCTTCCACACCAGAATCAGAAACATGGTTTAAAGATGCTGATGTACGCATCTTATATCTTGGGAAAGTCAGCAATCAAGAAAAAGCAAACGCTTTGGCAGCTTGTGATGTGTTCTGTATGCCCTCAACTAGTGAAATTCTGCCAACTGTTTATCTAGAAGCTTGGAGCTACAAAAAGCCTGTCATTGGAGGAAAGGCAAAGGACTGCCAGAGTTGGTAGATGACAACCAGGCTGGTGTAACGGTCAATCAGAATTCATTGGAGGTTGGCAATGCAATTATCAAAATACTAACCGATCTAGAACTGAGAGCTTTCTATGGAGATTTGGGTTATCAATTAGTACAGAAGCGCTACAGTGTTGAATCTGTTGGTAGTTCACTGGAGAATCTTTATGTCAATCTGGTTTCTAAGCATTTGCAATCAGCTACTTCTTAGAATCTGATACCAATTTGGGAGGGGCTTGCGCAGAATTAATTCTTGTCAGGCAAGGAGCTTAAGCCCCTTGTTACATGCGGCTTCGCAAAGAATTTGTAGGATCTGATGAAAATTTATTTGTTGTTCTATGAGAACCTACAGGAAGAATGTGAGGAAACTCAAACGATGCTTGAGCTTGCCCGAAATAGTTAACAGACTTAACAGAAGCTCAAAATCTGATTCGTCCCCCTTGCTATCCTTCAGATTTCCTTTACAAATCAGATCTTAGAGACATGCCCGTTGAGCCGATGTGGAAAAACTAAGTTTTAATCAGAAAACCAAGCGAATTTTAGTGACTGGATAAGCCATGAAAATTTTACACATCAACATCTCTGATGTATCAGGTGGAGGTCCGATCGCAGGCTACCGTTTACACAAAGGACTACTAGCCCAAGAAGTCACTTCCAACTTACTAGTTGGCTCTCCTAAAACTAGCGATAATCGCGTTGCTAGCATACCTCGTAAGTATCGGACAGAGAATATACTGCTGTCTTTATCCCGCCCGCTAGGACTCAACTACATTCCTATATTTAGCAGCTTTAACATTCATAAGCACCCGTTTTATCAAGCTGCTGACGTTCTCAACTTCCATGTCCTACACGGAGGCTATTTCAACTACCTTGCCATTTCCCAACTCACTAAACACAAGCCCGCCATTCATACCCTCCATGATATGTGGAGTTTCACTGGGCACTGCTGCTACAGTTATGACTGCGATCGTTGGAAGATCGGTTGTGGCAAATGCCCCTATCCAAATATCTATCCAGACATTCAGCGTGATAGCACTGATTGGGAATGGAAGCTTAAAAATTGGGTCTACAGCCGTTCTAATTTAACGATTGTTGCTCCTAGCAAGTGGCTCACAGAGCAAGCCCAGCAGAGTATGTTCAACCAATTTGCTATCCATCACATTCCTAATGGGATCGATACAGAAGCTTATCAACCTTTAGATTCAGAAGAATGCCGCTCTGTCTTGGGCATTCCATCTGATAAACAAGTACTGATGGTGGGTGTAGACAACTTCGGTGATACTCGCAAAGGTGGCGATCTGCTCCTCAAAGCATTGCAAGCTCTACCTGATTCAGTCAAAACAAGCTGTTTGTTATTAGTTATGGGAAATGGAGGAGAATTCTTATCAGAAGCAGTTGGTATTCCTGCCTTGAATTTAGGTTACGTCGGTAGCGATCGCTTGAAAGCAATTGCTTATTCTGCTGCTGATTTATTCATCCTTCCCACTCGTGAAGATAACCTCCCCCTCGTTTTACAAGAAAGTATGGCTTGTGGCACTCCTATGGTCTCCTTTAGAGTCGGTGGTGTTCCCGATCTCGTTCGTCCTGGACTTACAGGCTATCTGGCTGCCCCTGAAAACACCGCTGACTTGTGCAACGGCATTATGCAACTTTTGGAAGATAAAGTTTTGCGGGAACAGATGGCAAAAACTGCCGAGAAATCACCCTTGCCGAATATCCTCTTGACCTTCAGGCGAAACGCTATATCGACTTATATCAGCAGGTTTTGAGTTAGAAAATACTCATCCTGTTGAATGCTAGTGGATCACAAACATTCTTCCCCAACCTGATTCTCATACCTGAAAATACGATGAAAATCCTTTTTGTGAGTCCTTGCTGTTATCCTTCGATCGGGAGCATTGAAACCCAAGCTCGTCTGATTGCACAGAAATCGGCTAATGCCTATTCTTTGTGAAGCTGCATGTAACAAGGGGCTTTAGCTCCTTGCCTGACAAAAATTAATTCTGTGCAAGCCCCTCTCAAATTGGTATGAGGCGTTACTGACTATGAACTCTGAGAAAAAGGTAGTGCTCGTTTCTGGGGTTGCTGGATTTATCGGTCGCTATGTTGCCCGATACTTTACCCAAAACCAATGGTCTGTTGTGGGTATTGATAGCTCTCCTAAAGAAAATGCTCCGCTCGCGAGTTTGCACAGCTATCATCAAATGCGACTTCCTGATTTTCAATTGGGTGAGTTGCTTCAGCACTGCCAGCCTCAAGTTTACATTCACTGTATTGGTCGGGCTTCTGTAAACTTATCGATGGTTAACCCCGATGCTGATTTTTATGGCAACGTTGTACCCACCTTTGAAGTGCTAAATGCAATTCGGCTTCACGCTCCCGACTGTCGATCGATCTTTCTATCCAGTGCAGCCGTGTATGGCGATCCAAGCTGTTTGCCAGTCAGCGAAGATCACGCGATTCAACCGCTGTCGCCGTATGGTTTCCACAAGTGGCAAGGCGAGCAGCTATGTTTAGAATTCTCCAAAATTTATGGGCTTGCAACGGCGAGCGCCAGAATTTTCTCGGCGTATGGTCCTGGTCTACGTAGACAAGTAATTTGGGATATCTGTCAACAGGTCATCAGCCAAAAATCTCTACATTTACAAGGGACTGGAAAAGAAAGTCGAGACTTCATTCATGCGCTTGACATCGCTCAAGCTCTGAGTCTTATTTGTGAGAAGGCACCTCTACAGGGAGAAGCTTATAACTTAGGATCAGGGCGAGAGATATCAATTCTGGAATTATCGACTCTAGTTTTAGATGTCTTAGATTGTGATTGCTCCCCCAGCTTCAACAACATCGTTGCTGAGGGAAATCCCCGAAATTGGAGAGCCGACATCTCAAGAAGTAAAGCGCTAGGCTTCCTGCCGTCTGTCTTATTTGAACAGGGAATCAAAACATTTGCGCTTTGGTGTCGGGCTGAACTGCTAGGTGTATAGTAACCCTGTTTCATCACTTTTGCTGGAGCAAATTCTGAAAGCCGCTCTGTGGCTCGATCGACCTCAAAGTTCTACAAATTGAAGTCACTGTTAGAAAATAAAGCAGAAAAGGCAAACTGGACAGTCATTTCTGAATTTTTCCGCTTCCAGAGTGATAGAAGAGATATCAATAAAAGTGACATTTGGCGAGAGTGACACAAGTGCGATCGCTGCTCGTTGATTGCAAATGATTAATCACAAATAAACAGCGAGCTTTCGAGCCAGAACCGGAGATTTCATCAGCGAGGTGTGATGTCCTGGAATGAAATGGACTTCTATTCCTGCTTGCCCGATCGATCGCCATCCCAGATAAGGATCAAGCTGGTAGCCCGGAGGCGTTTCCATCGCCCGAAATAGAATCATTCGTCCTGGATAGAATTTTGGCGTGTAGGCTTTGTGAACTTCTTGATAGGACTCTTCCAGCTTCTTCAACGTCGATGGCAGCGAGCCGTCCACTTCCTGAAGCTGAACGGATGGCCTAAAGAACGACCAGGGAGAGTGATCCAAAACATACTGGCTGATTTGGTTCATCCAGTCTTCGGCACGTTTGCAGCGTGGAGCGACATTCGCGATCGCCCCTGTCGCGGTGGCTGCCGAGGCGCGATCGTCGGCTGGAGGGCGGTTTGAGTTTTTCAGACGCGCTTGCAGCGCGGTGAGAACTTGGGCAGATTTGACGTTGGGCAGCTTTGCCACAAAGCGAGGCAGGCTATAGCGCCCTACATACGCCAGCGACGACAGCAACCGGGGAAACGGCGGCAAGAGATGGATGCCATTCGGCGCGATCGTGTCAAACAGCGCCAGCAAAGCCACCTCTTCGCCTTGAGCGCAAAGCTGCCTGCGCCATTTCTCAAAGCGATGTT
>JAAUTN010000407.1 GCA_012031415.1 Leptolyngbyaceae cyanobacterium SM1_4_3
ATGACCGACTGGCCACATGACTGCTCAGTCACATCTTGTGTCAAGCACTTGAATTTGTCAAACCCTCGCGTAAAAACCTCAGCCGGTCATGGGTGAAGGGGCGATCGCACCATACTCGGCATAACCCGCCCGAAAACCTGAGCCGTTGACATACATTTTGAGACATTCCTGCTTAAATTCGTCAGAGTAGCCTTGGGGTGAATCATAGCGATCAATAAATTGGCGACCACAGCTAACACAGATGTGATTTTGCCTACCCCTTTTCTTCCGATTCTTACGGATATGAGAGGATCTACATTCAGGACATTGCATTGAATTTTCCCCTAATTCATACCTCCATTCTGCAACGCCTAATTAAACGGTTTCGATTGGTGGACATTAAAGTTGTTATGCAATAGTTGAAATGGCTTAAGTTTGGTCAACGCTGGATGACTTCAATGTTTGTGGCTGGATTTAAGTCGTTGTTTGGATCGGTGAGATAACCTGCGGGAAATGAAACAGAAACGGGTACATCAGTTGTGTCTAGACAAAGCTCATGGTTATTGTCGTTATCTGCCAGGTCTCCCAGTGCAAACGGAGTAACATCAGTGGTTGAACCATTGGCGTTCTTCACAGTAACGCGATACACATTACGCTCCAAGTCTCCTGGTTCGTCGTTGTTGGCGGTAGTCACACCACCCGCCCAGACAACACGCACAATTTGTTGAACACCCTCGGTGGGACATCCTGTGCTAGAACCGACTCTGCCATTGGATTCGCGTCCCAAGCGCCATGTCGTCTTGGGTAACGTCTCAGCAAGAATCAGCGTCGGACCTGGATCTAATGGTGTAACGCTAGTCAAGGCACCTTTAAAGTTGACTGTGTTGTCAATTGAATGGAGGTTGCCAACAATCTCAACGGTGACAGGTAGGTCACTTTGAGCGGAACCAAAGTCCCCAACCAGCAGTACAGTCCGCAATTCACCAGGATCAATTGCAGGAAGCATGGTAACACAGACTAATTTACCCACATTGCCGCTAACCGTCATAACACGAAAGTCACCAGGCTGGAGCGTGTCAACATCAAGTTCGTGGGAAAAGATAACGGGCATCCCATCAGCACCCCCTGCACCTCGACAGAAGACCTCAGACCGTGGGGGCAATCCATTATCGAGACCGAAAAAAGCAGAGAGCAACTCAGCAGAACGCCCATCTAACTCTCGCGGCAAGTCCGAATTGGCAGTAGTGTCCCTCTGTTCTGTACTGGTTAGAGGTGTTGCGGGAGTTGTGCGTTGACAGCCAATCAGCACGATTGAATTGAGTAGCAATACTACGACGATCATTCGCCTTATTGAATCTGATGTTTGTAAATTACTCAACATGATTTCTCTCGGTAATCGCTCTTCTGTTTTTTTGAAATCCCGCACAACCCATTTGGGACTGCTGTAGTGCCCTAAAAGATGAAATCAAAAAGATCGATGCCAACTCCAAAAGTTAGGCCGACATCCGTACCATCGTCTGCGAAAGTAGCACTGACCCTAGCAGTTCCCGTCACTGTAGACCCTAGGGGCACATCTACCCCTCCTGTCACCAGAGGATCAACCGTACCAGAATCCCCAGTTCCAACTGCAATTCCACCCCCAAGAAACGGAAAAACCGAAGTTCTTCCTGTTGATTGATCCCGAATAGGAGCTCCTCCTGTTAGAGCCACAGATACCATGCCTTCGTCCCCAAGCACTGACGCTGTGTGGATAGAGATATTCTCAGACAGGGAGATTCGGCCTACAATGGAAAACCCTCCCTCTCCTTGAGGAGTTTCTCCTTCATCACTTAAGCCGATCGTGCCACCAATACCAACATAGTTAATGCGGCCAGATCCTGCGTCTGGACTTGATGGGGCAGTTTGCTGAGCAATTTGTGATGCTGGTATCGATTCGGGAGAGGCTATCTGCGGCTCTTTGGCAGGCACATCATCAGAGGAATTACTCTGCGCGTAGATTGGGAAAGCCCAGGAAAGGGAAACAAGGTACGACAAGCCAATAAAGCTCAACTTCTGGAAAGTAAATGCCATGAAACACCTCACACTAATGGATCTAAATCGTCTCTACCAAATCCAATCTGGAGATTGAATGGTTAGACCTAGCAATACCTGCGGTTGCTGGATTTTGTTGTCTTAATACCCTACGAGGCTGCTGGCATCCAGCAACTTGCCTATAGCAAACTCTTACCAGAACTCAGCAACGCCTGTTATGTACTAATGGCATCTTGTAAAAGTGGGCGGGTGTACCAACTCCATAAGCCAGTCGTAACGGGCTGAATGTTAAGCTCGCTGCGCAACTCGTCTATGGGGCGCTCCAGATTTTCTTCCCACTTAATAGGAAACAAAGGCTTTGCTTGTCGAGCCATCTGAATTCCAGCAGAAGCAGTGTCAAAGTTATATTCAAGCTGGTTGTCAATCCCTGGACTTTTGGCATCAGTAACATAACTCAAAAAAGATCCTAGCAGAGCCATGAGAGTGAATGGCGCATAGGCAATTTGACCAAAAGTGACAGAAATAACGCCGATTTCGCCGTAATCATCAAAGCTAAAACCGGTCAAAATGTGGTGCAGATCGTGAGTCTTGCGAACTCGATGAGTGATATAGTCAACGTCTGACTCGATTTTGCGTAAACGATAAAAATTGGGATCGTACCCTAATGCGGTAAGCACCTTAGCGTAAGTCCAACCCAATGAGTGGGGAGGCATCTTGAGCATTTTCTCAAGGTCATAGTTTTCTCCCATGTAACGCTCTTCTAGAACTTTAGCTGAAGCAGGTTCATTTCGAACTTTTGTCAAACACCTTTGCATGAGTGGGCTGTCACGCAATGCATCCTCAATGTCAAAAACATTTGACACTGACAGCCTGACTCCAGCCACCATATCTGTTAACTGTACAAGTTTCTCTAAGTTCTCAGGCTTTGCTAGGGCGTCAATGTACTTGTATCCCATGCCAATTTCTCCCTATCTCAAACGGTTTCAGCTGGAGACACTGCATGATTAATAATATGCACGTTGCCTACTTGCGTAAAAGCTTGCACGCGGCCAAAAAGTATTCATTTCTGACCAGAATTTCGGTGCGCTCTTTGTCCATCCCGAAACTCCTTAGGTGTGACCCCGGTCCAGCGTTTGAAGCTACGCGCGAAATTAGAGGACGTTTCAAAACCGAGTTCGTAGGCAATGGCTTCTACCGTCTTGGCCGTATTGGTGAGCATCCAGCGCGCACGGATTTCGCGAACCTGGTTCACCAATTTTCGAAAAGACGCATCGGATCTCTCTAATTGACGGCGCAGCGAACGTTCTGAGTACCCAAGGGCGGCGGCCACCTCCGACATAGAGATGTCGAGATTGTGCCGTGCCTTCAAAAAAGTGACGACCTGAATGTCTACCGTCGTTTCGAACGATGCTTTAGCAGCAAATTGTTCGCAAAGTCCAAGAAGCCATTTGTGATTGATCGGATCCGCACCGGGCAGTGGCTGGTGCAAAAGATCAGCCGGAAAAAACAGCCGATGTTCGAGCGCATCGAAGCGGACGGGGAAGTTGAGGAGCGACGCGGCATCCACCCAGCCCTCGGGTTCACTTATCGTCAATTCAGCGCGCGACGCCGCCTGCGTTGCGCGCAAAGTCTGCCTGCAAATACCGTCACAAACAACCAAGCCGCTGGAGAAGACTAAATAGGTAATATCGCCGAATTCAAGCTTTGGGCGCAAGCGGATCGCCACTTCGCCGGTTTGTGGTTCCACTTCTTCGTCGGGGAAAGTGAATTCGATGGCCGGGAAGGTTAGAAAGAGGAAACGGTTCAAGACCTCTAGGGCATCACCTAAACACGCTGCGTTCATCGCTGCGTAGGCCGGCAATCCGATGTAATTTGTTTCAAACTGTTGCGCCAACTTTGGACCGAGATGCGGGTCGTTCGTCAGTGCGATCGCGTTTTTGTAGAAACGGCGATGAGACCAGAAGTCACAACGAAAATTCGGATCTTCGAGTTGTTCCGTAGTCAGGCCGGTTCCTTCCAAAAGTGCCTTGATCTCGTATCCGTCCTTGCCGAGTGTACGGAAAACAAAACCAAGGTAGTTCATAGGTATTGCAGGATCGTCTGCAGTGAATGGCTTCCGCGTCATCCCGCGACACTCTTGAGGGATTCTTGTCGTTTCGTCGCTAGCAATAGCGATTGCAGACTCAGCTTAGCAATCTTACGCTTGGTAGTGATGTCAATGTGTCTTCCTAACATACCTAAAACCGCTATTCATCGACGGGACTCCACTGAGTGCAGGTCAAAAGTCATTTCCCCGTCAGTTAATTCAGATTATTTTCATTGTTTGCAAATAACCGACTACAACTTTTTGGTACTGAGATTGTGCCTCCTGCCTCTGGAATTGTTACTGGAATTTACAACGCTGATGTTACGTCCGATGGCAAAAGCCTAGTAAACGGTACGTGGGGTGGGGTTGGCATCCCTGGTACATGGACAGCAGTTCAGGTAGTTTCTTAAGGGTGATCGCTGGTGAGTTTTGGGAGGAGGCGATCGTTGGCTATATTCAGCTAGCATTGAATTCCCAGCAATTAATGAAAGCCACTGATGCTGGTTCAGGATTACTGGTAGTTCAGGCAAGCCAGTGGCAGATGGCTTCATCTCTGTGTGGTAGTAAAACCAGGTTATTGATGAGTATGCAGTGCTGGGTAATACAATCTAGAGTAGAAGTAGTTCCATAACCTATCAAAGGTGAAAAATGCCTACCTTCACGCTGACCAATGAACAAGTTGTTGAGTTAGTTAAACAGTTACCGGGTGAACAACAGATTGAGGTGTTTAGGCTTTTACTGCTACAGCAGTGGGGGCAGTGGGAGTCCCTGTCCCGATATGGAGCAGGTAGAGCCAGACTCGTTGCTCAAGAGCGAGGGCAAAACTGGGATACAATGACTGACGATGAGCGAGAAGCTTTTGTTAATGAAGTGGTGCATGAAGATTAGTGCGATACACGGCTGTTTTTGATACCAACATTTTGATTTCTGCCTTGTTGTCCACAAGCGGCAATCCATTTCGCTGTTTAGCTTTGGCAAAGATTAGGCAGGTCGAATCTGTGACCTGTCAGGAGATCCTGAGAGAGTTTTCTGAGAAGTTGGTTGTCAAATTCAAGTTTTCCCAGGAGATGGCACAAGCAGCAGTTGAGGAGATACGTAGCTTTTCTCGGTTGGTCGAGATATCTACAGAATTAAGGGTGGTGTCTGCTGATTCGGACGATGACATGGTTGTTGAGTGTGCTGTCGTTGGTGGTGCGACTTATATTGTTACTGGTGACAAACATCTTTTATCGCTGGGGAAGTATCAATCAGTCACAATTATCAAGGCAACTGAATTTGTGGCTTTGTTATCCCAGTCTTGACAGCAGCAACCAGCCAGCTAACAATCGCAATGCACCGGAACAGTTCAGTCTGGTCGGTTAATTGCACAAGTTATTGGTGTCCTGTGATTGCGAACCGTTAGCTGGCTCCGCACAGGGTCTTTTACACTTGTTTTTCGAGTCTAGTAATGAGTGTTTAGAGCGCTCAGGAGACGCTGGTTGTGACCGTCCTTCGGAGTTAGTGGTGGTGTTGCAAGACGCTCAGCAGATAGGGGTGGGGGCGGTAGCGAGGGGCATCGGAGGTGAGGCGAGAGGCTTCGGGAGGCTGTCGGTGAGGCGGTATTGCGAGATTACGGAGGCGTTGCTCAGCTAACAACCCCAGTGCAGCGGATTGACCAAAGCCGCCTGGGGTTGAGTGCAAAGCCCTGGGCAACCGCTGACCGGGAACGTTAGGCTGTCTTGGTCATCACACCCTATGGTCATTAAAGACTTGGGTTAATTCCTGAGCAATTGCACTATGTACTCTCCGATAAATCAGAATTATGAATAAATGCGCTCATTCTGAAAAACAGCTAAAGAAAAGCTACAAGTTAGCATTTTTAGTGCTAACCTAGTTAAGCTTTTCTAACCCCTGACTTCA
>JAAUTN010000408.1 GCA_012031415.1 Leptolyngbyaceae cyanobacterium SM1_4_3
CGGGAATATCCAAATCTTCCTGAGACTGAGTAGTGCGAAGCAAGGATTCTGCTTTCAACAGTTTTGCCGCCCAAAGCAAACATTTGGCGACAAACAGGGCAGGCATCGGGCGATGTCGGATCAAGTGGATTGACCGGAGCGCGGTCTGTGTCATCATCCCGGTGGCAAACCTTACAGGGTTCGTGGCTAGGTTGCGGCTCCAAAATCTTAGCGAGAGTGTGATCAAATTTACGGGTAGCTTGGGCAGAGAGCTGATCGTTGAGCGATCGCCAATGTTGAGAAAGCAGCGTATCCGATTCAGATGTTGCGGTAACAACCAAATCCCTGACGGGGAAAGGTTTACCTATTGCTATTGCGAGAAACACTTTCTTCTGAAACTCACCCAGCAGCCAATCATTAAACTTCTCCTGCAATGCTTTGATAGTGAGTTGATCTGTCTCACTGAGCGCAGGCGCAAGAATGTAAAACTTGCTGGCTCCCGCGTAGATAATATTGGTACGAGGTAGATTCAGCAATTGCAGCAACCGATAAACAATTTCCTCTGTGGCAATCTCCAGGTAAAAGCTACGTGCCCGGAGGGATTTGAGCGCTCCGTCTGAGGAGATGGTGTAGATAAACTTTTGTACCCCCATCAAGTCCCCAGCAATTAGCACAACCTGATCGTCAGGGGGTTGCTGTGCCAGGGCAGCGGCGATCGCGGCGGTAGACCGAGCCAAATCAATCAGGGCAATGTCTGACTCGCCAGTATCAGACTCACCGAAGCTGAGGTGAGAGCCAAACTTCTCCACAAACATCGTTAGCTGAGAGAGATTTTGGAAGTTAAAGAGATTTTGGAAATTAGGATGAGTAACTTCCGTTCGGATATCCTCTTTCAGTTTTTCTAGATCGTCATTGGTGGGGCGATCGCCCCTTGCATAGGAAATTTTGGGAGTTTTCATTGCCCCTGCGTCAGCATTGAGCGCCCAGGCAGGGCGAAAGTGAGGTTTCTGTTGATGAGAATGAGATAGCTGAACCCGATCAAATACTAATTGAAGGCAGTTAAGCTGTTGATGCTCAGCCCAACCTAGTATTTCTTGTGCTTTTGCAACAATCTCAGTAGTAGATTTAGAGTTTGAATCTCCGAAGCTATTGTCAGCAAGCCAGGAGTCAGCTTCAGCCCATTTTGCTAAAACCACAACAGCTTGTTGAATCACCTGCAAGGCAGCGGATTGAGAGGAAAGCGAAAAATCGGACATATTGTTGTCAAGCTTGCAAGATTGATCCAGTTGATAAGAGGCTGAAACTTATAGGATGCGTCGTAACGCACCTTACCAACTCATAACCCCAAGTCTTCTACGAAGAAATACGGTTTTGGTTATAGACTTAGTGCATAATTTAGCCGATACAAGAACATTGGCAGTGATCTGAATCAACAATATCTGAATCAATTACAGATTTGCGACTTCTCTAAGAAGTCGCAAATCTCTACTACGATCGCCCCCATTCCCCAACCCTAACCAGTCTGCAATTCCACCGAGGGCTGATAAACGCCGTAGGAAACCCGTTCATACGCCAGTACATCCCCTACTAATCTCAGGCGATTTCCTAAAAATAGGCAAAATCCCATTGGCGCATAGAGAACTAGGTGAGTACAGCTTGCTCTGGATGAGTCGCGGTAGTGGCGCATCAGTTCTTTGGCGTGCAGCACCAGGGCGATCGCATCGGCATCTGAGCGCAATGCCTGTTCTCCGGTTCCGGTTTCCGGTTCTACATAAACGATGGTGTTGAATTGCTGATTGGCATAAAAGGTTGCCATTTCCTGACGTGAGGAACCGCTGATGGCAATGACTAACAGCAGATCGTCCCCTGGGGTAAGCTGCTCCTCAGTAATCTTAAATTTCAGTTTGGAAGCAGGAGCGCTCGATCGCCAGAGTTGATCTTGCCCAACCGTGCGCTGGGTTGTTTGCAGCGTATAGCCTGCCGTATCTTGAAACATATTGCCGACGGCTAAGGCGGCAGAGAGAGGTAATAAGCCTTGCAGATCAATTGCCAGGTTGGTTTGTTTTGCGGTGAGGTGATCGCGGACTTGCTTCAGTTGGGGCAATAGTTTGCTTTTCCAAGTTTCAGGGGTGGCAATTTTGCGGTGCGGTTTAGCCTCAATGTCAAAGTAAGAAGTCCAATCTAGCTCTGCATTGGGTGAGCCACTGTAGCTTCGATATTTCCAGCCATGAATCCACAGTTTAACGACGGGTAGGGGCGCAGGAGTTGGTAAAGCGTTCTCTTTAAGCGTCTTCACCGCCATCTTGATCCCCTGGGCAATGTTAGAAAATGCTTCGTCGCGATCGCTCCACTTCGTTACAGGGTTTGCGTCTTTGGGTAGCGCTTGCAGTCTCCCAAAGGGTGAATCTTGCCAATCTACAGAGCGCAAAATAATTGGAATCACACAGGCTTCCTGGGCGTTGTGCCGCTCAATTGCCCGCTCCAGTTCGACGCTCCAGCAAAAGTCTGAGTTCATGAAGTCAGGGCTGATTAGGAGCAAAATGATCTGAGCAGCGTTAAGCTGTTGCTCAATTTCAGATCGCCACTCACTTCCTGGAACAATTTTGCGATCGTGCCATGCTTGAATGATGCCCTGGCGCTCTAAGGTGCGTAAATGTTTGGCTAACTCATCACGCAGGGCTTCGTCTTCGTGAGCATAGGAGAAAAAGATGGCGATCGCGTCAGAGGAATGACTCATGAGAGTTGGGAATTAGAAGAAATACTCGCACTCCTAAAGTAATCGATATTACACCCCGTTTCCATAAACTGCTAAGGATTGCGAATTTAATAGAGTAGGGTGCGTTACGGCTTCGCCTAACACACCAAAAGCTCTCAGAACGGTGCGTTACGCTGCGCTAACGCACCCTACGAAAATTGCAGCTTATTTAATCCACGATCCTAAACTCACCCTTACTGGGAAATAAGGGATAAAGTGTTGCGGTTGTTTAGCAGGACTTGGATTTTAGCGATCGCAGTCGAAAGCATCCTAGATTGAAGTCATATTGGAATCCTTCCAATCGACTTCGGAGGCTCTTGAAGTCACTTCGGAGGCTCTTGAAGTCACTTCGGAGGCTCTTGAAGTCACTTCGGAGGTTCTCGAAGTCACTTCGGAGGTTCTCGAAGTCACTTCGGAGGTTCTCGAAGTCACTTCGGAGGGCTGAATTAGAGAAATTCACGGAAGAAAAAGCGATCGCCACTGAGCCTATGCACCAAATTACCCAAAACTACGGATCTCCTGCCTTGAAGGGCAGGGCTAGAGTAAGCGCATTGTACAAAGTTTAACTCGATACCTGGAGTGCGCTACATTATGGCTTATCAAAAAAGACGGTCTGCTACTTTAGAAAAAGCACAAACGCGGCTGCGCGGTTTGCAGTCTATTCTTTCAACGATGGAGTTGGGGAATGGGCTAACGCTAGGAAGCTATGCGGCTTTGCTCGAAGCTGCTGTTAAGCAGTTGGAGTCTCATAATCTTGCCCTGGCTGAAGCCGATCGCACCCGCATCGAATTTGCTGAGGTGGAAGCATCGCTATCTGAACTTTCGTCTCGGGTTTTGAGTGCGGTTGCTGCAACGTATGGCAAGGATAGTAAGGAGTATGAACTGGCAGGGGGAAGATCGCCGCGCAACTATAGACGTGCTAGAAAGCAGTTAGAATCTACCAGTTTGAATGGATCTCAAGTTAGCACTGTCACCTCAAACGGTGCTTCATCTAACGGCAACACAACGAATGGCGCTACGCGGGTGAGCCTGTAGAAGGAGTGGCGATCGCCCCTCTATCAGATCCTCAGATCTGCGACTTCTTTGAGATCTGCGACTTCTCAAAGAAGTCGCAGATCTCTGTTATGAGCCTGAAAACTGATGTTACTCTGCCTGTGCGATCGCCCCATAGCGCAGCAAAATCCGCAGTACCTCGCCAGGGTTGAGCGTCAGCCGGAGTTCTGAGCCGGACGGGAAAATTTCTGGACTCCATAAGCCTGCTTCGGCATAGCGTAAGTTGTGTAACTGGTGAATGGTGTGTTGCACGAGCGTGGGTGAGCCAATCAGCAAATGGCGAATTGGCGCTCGACCGGAGTAGCGCAGGGGGAAGGGAGTAAGTGGGGAGGAGGAGGGAGGGGGAAGGGGGAGATGGGAGGATGGGGAGGATAGGGGGGAAGTAGGCACAGGAGTCTGTCGCAGCAGGGTAGGTGCTGCGGCATGGGTGATGAGTTTGGCAGTCATGGGTTTTCCTTGAATGAAACGATGGGAAGGAAAACCCAAAAATTCAGCCGCCCCAAACGTCATGACAAACTGGAGCGGCTGAAAATAGGGATAAAATACCTTCAGCCCTCAGACTGCTTCACTCAGTCGAAAGGGTTAGCTGTCGGGAGTTGGGCAAACAACTTTCGGCAGCGCGACTAAATTTTTGGGTCTGCAACTTGCAGGGTTTCACGCTAAAAGTCGCATTGCAGCATTAAATCTTATCTCAGTAGGGTTAGTCAATCCCTCCTATGATGAGAATTAACTGATACCAATTCAATTTGAGCTTGCACAGAATGAACCCTGGTGAAACAAGGGGCTTAAGCCCCTTGTTCTATGCAGCTTCACAAAGAATTGGTATGACCTGTATTTTCGATGTTTCCATGCACTCTCCTTTCCCTGGAATGAATCCTTATCTAGAGAATCCGGAGCTGTGGTCAGCCGTTCAGAGCCGCTTAATTGTGGCAATTGCCGATGAACTGGTGGATCACCTGAGCGAGAAATATAGAGTCGAGGTGGAGAAGCGGACTTACTTTAGCAGTGACGATGAGGGCGTTTTAGTCAGCATTCCAGATGTGGCTGTAGTCACAAAGCGGACTCAAGAGGA
Organism: Leptolyngbyaceae cyanobacterium SM1_4_3; assembly: GCA_012031415.1. GTDB lineage: Bacteria > Cyanobacteriota > Cyanobacteriia > Elainellales > Elainellaceae > JAAUTN01. The sequence continues at coordinate 4,860 of JAAUTN010000408.1, forward strand.
AACTGCTGCGGGAACACAAACCCTGTCGCCACAACCTGAAAAGGTCATTGTTCCAATCGCAGCAGAAGTCACCGAACGATATCTCGAAATTCGAGAAGCTGCAACCGGAACAGTGGTTACGGTGATTGAGTTACTATCTCCTAAAAACAAACGCTCTGGTGAAGGACGGTTGGCTTATGAGCGCAAGCGAAATCAGGTGCTAGCCAGCGCCACTCACTTAGTCGAGATTGACTTGCTGCGGGGTGGCAAACCCCTACCACTTTTGAGGCAACCTGTGAGCGACTATCGGATATTGATTTCTCGCAGCCATCAGCGTCCTACGGGCGATCTGTATGCCTTCAGTTTGCGTCAGTCGATTCCAGCGATTCCCATACCACTCTTACCCCATGAGCCAGAACCTATTTTAGAGCTACAAAAGTTGCTGAATTATGTCTATCAGCGAGGGCGTTACTATCTTGTGATTGACTACACAGCCCCACCCCAGCCTCCGTTATCTCTCCCTTCCGCCCTCTCTTCTGTTGACTAGCGGCGCTGACCAAAGACTGAATTCAACGGGCAGGCAAAGTTGGGAAGTAAGGGCGATGTCAGTGTATCGTCAACCTGTAGGGTGGCGACTAGCACGAGCATCGCGTTGTCGCGACGGTAAATTTGCACCTGACGCAGATTCTTATCAACAATCCAATATTCCTGCACTCCCTGCTGGGAATAGAGTTTGAGCTTGAGATGCTTGTCGCGCTGCTCGTTTTTTTCTCCTGGCGACAGCACCTCTACCACCAGTTCCGGTGCCCCGGTCAAATGCTCGGCTTCATCCATCAGCCGATCTATCCGTGTATTGCTAGCCCACACCACATCAGGAATCACATTATCTTCGTCAGTGAAAATGATGCCGGGGTTAATGGCTGCCTCGCCCAGTCCAGTGGTTTGCGACCAGGCATCCAGCGCGTTAAAAACTCGACCAGTCACCTGTTGATGGCTCCAGCGGGGGGCACGGGTCACAATTAGCTCTCCGTCAATAATTTCATAGCGTTTGCCGTCATCCGGGAAGAGTTCCAGGTCGGCGGTGGTCCAGCGAACGCGGTTGGGAAAAGTGGTCATGGTGTGACCTTTGGGGGAGCGGGGATGTGTTTATTG
>JAAUTN010000409.1 GCA_012031415.1 Leptolyngbyaceae cyanobacterium SM1_4_3
TCGGAATTTGGCGCAGCATCAGCAGCCCAAAGTGAACTTAAAACAGGCGATCGCGCCTACTCAGAAGCTCTGCGCTACTACAACCCAAAGCAAGAGCCGCTCAACTACGCCATGATTCAAAACAATTTGGGCACCGCTTATTGGAATCTGGCTCAGCAAGAGCAGCCTAAAGACTGGCTGGGACTGGCTCTAGGAGCCTATCGCATGGCGTTAAAATATCGCACTCTGGAAGTTGCTCCGGCCGCCTTTGCCGCCACTCAAAACAACCTGGGCACCGCCTACTGGCACATGGCAAACCATGTTAAAGACGATGCCGAAGCTCGGCTGGACTACTTGGAGCAGGCGATCGCTGCCTATAAAGCAACTCTCGTGGCCGCCGAAAAACTCGCCAAATCTCCCCCACCCATCCCTCTTAACTTTGACTTGAACGCGACTCACAATAACCTGGGTTTAGCTCACTATCAGATCGCCAGCGATCCCCATGTTTTAGTCGAATCCCAAGCCCGCTCTAACCATCTGGAAGCCTCACTTCATCACCATTTGCAAGCACTCCAGGGCTGGCAGCAGAAACCCGAATTTAGCCAAACGGCCCTAAGTTGCCTCCTGCAAACCATTCGTGCCTTTTACAGTCAATTCGGCATCCAGGGACAAAATCTGGCGCTGTCCAAAGTTCCTGGGCATTTGCTGCCGCAAATTTTGCCTCAACTGTAGGAAGGAAGGGGCTAGGGGTTGGGGGCTAGGAAGGAAGGAAGGAAGGGGTTGTAACGTAAATCAGGCGATCGCCACATTCACAAGAGGCTTAAGCCCCTTTGTTCCACAGGGAAATGCTTACAGCGGTTCTCAATCGAGTAAGCCACAGTGCGAACATCTTGCTCGCATCCGTGAGCGAGACGCTCACACTCTATTCAAACAAAAATTGCTGTAAGTCCTGTTGGTTTGAATAACCCTCCGAATTCCTAGCCCCTAGCCCCTAGCCCCTTAACCTCTAACCCCCATCCCCTTTCATCCACAAAAAAGCTGGCTCGAAATCAAGCCAGCCCAAGAGATAGTCAATCACGTTGTCTTTTCATTGGAAGAAACCCAAACTGCGCGTTCCCAAATCGGCAGGGGTTAACGGAACTGTGACGTTTTCGCCAATTCCTTCTCCAAGAAATAGTGTAGCAAGAGACACAGACTTTTCGTTATAAAACTTTACGACCTCTTTGAAGTAACTCCATAACTGCATCTAATAAATGCTGAACATAATCTAAAGATAGATTTGTTCGGAAAATCTTTTATGTGAGGATACGACACTTCATGTTCGCTTTGTAAAGATGTACTGACAAAATTCCAAAAAATTGCGGGAGTGAGGCACTTTACTTATGACTTTATCGTCCTAAGTAAATGAATAGAGAAGCTTTTGCTAGCTTCTGGGATCGCGCCACTTTTCCACTGAACCGACCAGCCAGAGCGAGTCTCACTGAGTTTTGGGAGTTTAGTTCGATCTCCACAGCCCCAAGCCGAAGAATTTTGCCTAACTTCTGCCCAACACCGATAAGAAGATAGCGTTCATTACCTACGAGGATTTTACGATATGCCACTATTCCTTTTTGGGTCGCGTCAAGCATTTACCGCTCAGTTGTTTAGAGGAATCGGACTGTCTGTTGGGCTGGTGATGGGGCTAGCGGGAGGGGCGATCGCCCAAACTTCTCCCCAACCCAATGTCACCAACAGCACCCGTTTTGCCTGTCAGTATACTGACGGTCAATATACCGTCATGTACTATCCCCAGAGCCAACCCGGACAAGCTTATGCCTGGGCTACCCCAACTGAACTGGGCGGCGGCTGGACGGAAGAACGGCGCTGCAACGAGATTAGCCGTCGCTTGGAGTTCTACCGTCCTGATGGTCTGTTAGAAATGCAGACGGGTGTAGAGAACGGCTACAGCACTATTTGCGTCACGACTCAGCAGAATGCGTCCTGTCGTATTGTGTTGACTGTGCCTCCTGGACAAGATCCGCTGGTGACCCGCGATCGCGTCTTTGAGAACCTGGCAGTCGCAGATAGAGGACAGCAAACCGACTCCGTGACTACTTTCACTGGTGGTGACGATGGCATTCTCAATCGCATTGGGGAAGCCCTAAACATTGACTTGCCGGGTGGACGCAGCAACTCAAGCGCCAACAGCATTAACCTGCGGCCCTTCCTGGATCAGGCTGATGGCGGCACCGGAGCCAGACTGCAAGACGGCGTTCCCGCGCAGTCCAGCCCTTAGCTAAACCCTAATAGCTTCCGCTAAACAATTTACAGAAAATCAGCTTCTACCTCCCCATTCTCCGTCCGAGGGTGGGGAATTTCATGCTGAAGGCGATCGCCAAACGTGATACTATCCCTCTTGCTTCTCTACCCTGGACTTATTCTTATAGAGACGAGTTAGGTTCTGCTGAGCAATTTTTGCACCAAGCTAACCCCCTGAAATATGGCGATCGCGCCCTCCTGCCTCTAGAATTTCCACTTACTTCTGGCACCTCTATGCAACTGCAACATTCTATCCGTCGAACCAAAATAGTAGCGACCATTGGTCCAGCCACTAGCAGTCCAGAAGTTTTGCGCGACCTGATTGAAGCTGGAGCAACTACGCTGAGACTCAATTTTCTCATGGCACTCACGAAGACCATCAGCGGAGTATTCGCCTGATTCGCCAAATTTCGTTTGAGCTTAACCAGCCCGTTGGAATTCTGCAAGATTTGCAAGGTCCAAAAATTCGCCTGGGCAAGTTTGAAAATGGTTCGATTACTTTACAGAAGGGCGATCCGTTCATTCTCACCAGTCGGCTTTTGCCCGGAACCCAACAGATTAGCTCGGTCACCTATGAACCTCTGGCTGACGAAGTGCCAGAGGGCGCAACGATTTTGCTGGATGATGGTCGGGTCGAGATGGTTGTAGACAAGATAGATAAGGTGCAAAGGGAACTGCACTGCCGCGTTGTAGTAGAGGGTGCGCTGTCTAACAATAAAGGGGTAAACTTTCCAGGCGTTTACCTGTCGATCAAAGCACTCACCGACAAGGATAGAACTGACCTGATGTTTGGGCTAGACCAGGGCATAGACTGGGTAGCGCTGAGCTTTGTCCGCAATCCCCAAGACATTTTGGAAATTAAGGAACTGATTTCTAGTGCGGGCAAGAATGTTCCGGTGATTGCCAAAATTGAGAAGCACGAGGCGATCGAACAGATGGAGGCGATTCTATCAATTTGCGATGGGGTCATGGTGGCTAGAGGCGACCTGGGCGTAGAACTGCCCGCCGAGGAAGTGCCGCTGCTGCAAAAACGGCTGATTGCCACTGCTAACCGTTTGGGTATTCCGGTGATTACGGCGACTCAAATGCTAGACAGCATGGTTCATAGCCCTCGCCCAACGCGGGCTGAAATTTCTGACGTAGCAAACGCCATTCTAGATGGAACTGATGCCGTGATGCTCTCTAATGAAACGGCGGTTGGTAAGTATCCGATTCAGGCGGTAGAAACGATGGCCCGCATTGCTACGCGCATTGAGCAAGACCAACCGATGAATAAGAATGCAGAAGGGGCACCAGGGCGATCGATTCCTAATGCAATCAGTCAGGCAGTGGGTCGCATTGCCGAGCAGCTAAAGGCGGCGGCAATTATGACTCTGACAAAGACGGGGGCAACGGCTCGCAATGTTTCTAAGTTTCGGCCTCACACTCGCATTTTGGCAGTCACGCCTCATGTCGATGTTGCTCGCCAACTTCAGCTTGTTTGGGGGGTAAAACCTTTGCTTGTATTAGATTTGCCTTCTACGGGACAAACTTTCCAGGCGGCACTCAACGTTGCTCAAGAAAAGCAGTTTCTTTCGGAGGGCGATCTGGTCGTAATGACCGCAGGCACCCTTCAAGGTGTTGCAGGCTCGACTGACCTGATCAAAGTTGAGGTGGTGACTGCTGTATTGGGTAAGGGAATTGGCATTGGGCAAGGCTCGATCAGCGGACGTGCCAGAGTCGCCCACAACGGCATGGAAGTTGGAAACTTTCACCCTGGCGAAATTCTGGTTACTTCTAGCACCAGCGCTGATTTTGTGGAAGCCATTCGCAAGGCTTCTGGAATTGTGACTGAAGAGGATAGCCTGACCAGTCATGCTGCTGTCATTGGGCTACGCCTGGGTGTCCCGGTAATCGTCGGTGTTAAGAATGCAACTCAGGTCATTCGAGATGGGGCAATTCTGACGCTCGATATGCATCGAGGTCTGGTGTACTCGGGGGCGGTTGGTTTAAATCAGGCGGATACGACGTTTAGCGTTTAGGTCTTGTCGTGTTCTTTAGTCCGCATATTGTCGTAATGGTACGACGCATCATTTTAGCTGTGTCGTACCATTACGTTGGTGTCGTCTCACATCAAATCGGCACTATAAACTCGTTGTTAGCATGGCGATCGCCAAAGATGCTCTGCCTATGAAAGGCTACTAGAGCGGACGTTCATCGATTAGCGGACGACCTGCGGTATCGATGTCTAGCTCTTCACGCCGCAGTGTTTCCTCGGCGGTGACGGTGCCTTGCTGCACTTCTTTGCGAATCACAACTTCGTCGCGCACAACGGGCTGCTTGGTAATGTCAACGGTTTCCTCGTAAAGGTCTACCCGCATCACCTCTCCAGATTGAAAGTCGTTAGTGCCTGGAGTAACGGCTGTGCCTCGGTTTGCCGTTGGGCTATGTTGAATCACGACGCGCTCTTGCTGAACGGGAACGGCAACTTGAGTGGTTTCAGTTTCAATGTGCTTGCCAATAGTGACCTCGCCAACTTTGCGGCGGTCTTTGTGCGCGACTAGCTGCTCTTCATAGAGCCGAAAGGTTTGGTGGTCTTGCTCGTTCATAGCGTATAGAGAGGGTTCCTGCTCGTACTGATATGTACTGCGATTATAAGGAGTACGATCGCGATTTGCACCCCGATCTGTCCGATCAAAGTCTGTTGATGCAGTTGGATTGTTAATGGGCAAAACGACCGGCTGGGCGGGCGGAATATTGCTTCCCCGCTCAGGTTCTTCAGGTCGGCGGACAGGAGCCGCAGTCGTGCGGGTTTCTAGCGGCAGTCCTTCTAACGGAACGCCATTTTCTAGCGGAGCCGTTCGGTAGACCCCTCTTACCCGCTCCTCATAGTCATAATCGACGGTCATGTGTTCGTCGTATTCAGGCAGTTGTTCTGCTTGGTGGCGAGAGAGTCCTTTTAGGTAAATGCGCTGCGATCGCGGATCGCTGCGAAATCGCCCAACGGGCAGCAATACCTTTTTGCCAAAAATCCAGAAGCCTGTATCCATAACCAGATAGCGAAACCGCCCATCGTTATCTACAAGAGCAGTGCTGACGGTTCCTACCTTTTCATCTTGTTCGGTATAGATGTTTAGACCTTTGATATCTTCGCCGCCAAACAGTTCACCCCGGTAGTTGGGATAAAAGTCCTCAAGTTTATAAAGAGCCATGCTATTCTCCGTTGTGTTTTGTCAAATGGGTTAGGAAGAAATTTAATCAACTTCAGGACTTACGCAGACGGGAGTAAATCAAGCGATCGCCTGACTTTAATTTGTGGGAAAGCTCCAGTTTCCCTGGGCGAGAGAGAAACTGGAGCTTTTTACAGAGTCTTACTCAACTTCAGCCCGGTAGCGAACAGTGAAGCCAGCAACCATGTCATTCCCCTTAGATGGAGCGTCCGGGGCGATCAGAACGATCCACAACTGGCCGTCCCTGAGTATCGATGTCCAGTTCTTCACGGCGGATTTGCTCTTGAGCTTCGACGGTTTCACGATCGACCTCTTTGTGAATTCGGACATTTTCCCGAACTACAGCTTCTTTATGGATATCGGGAGTTTCTTCGTAGACCTCCATCCGCGCCACTTCTCCCTCCCGGAAGTCATGAGTTCCAACTTCAGCACGTGTTGCATCGGTTGGTACAGTGCGCTCAATGACATCACACGCTC
>JAAUTN010000410.1 GCA_012031415.1 Leptolyngbyaceae cyanobacterium SM1_4_3
GTCGTCGGGAGGGGCACCGACAAAGACAAGTATCCCCTACGATGACTCAATTCTTACCCAAAAATCTCGACGTTCCCTAGAGACTATTAGAATAACGAGAATTGAAAAGGGTGGATTTTTGGGCTTAGGAAAGCCAGATATTTTTCTAAGCAAAAGCATAATTGAAGTTGAAGTTTATAAGGAGGATCTTGGCAAAGATGTATATCTAGAACTCATCATGGTTCCTCAAGGTACTTTTCTGATGGGTTCCTCGAACGAAGAAAGTGATCGAATGGATTGGGAGGGACCGCAGCATTCTGTCAATGTAGGGAGTTTTTTGATGAGTCAATGTGCCGTTAACCAAGTTCAGTGGAACAGGGTATCCGCTTTACCTAAGATTGATATTGACTTAGATCCTGACCCATCCTACTTCAAAGGTAACAGAAACCCTGTAGAGCGAGTTTCTTGGTATGAAGCTTGTGAATTTTGCAACAGGTTATCCCAGTTAACAAGCAGAGTCTACCGTCTGCCTAGTGAAGCTGAATGGGAATATGCTTGTCGTGCTGGCACAAGAACACCGTTTTATTTCGGCAATACAATCACCCTGGAATTAGCAAATTTCTCCGGTGAGCATCAGAGAATAACAACAGAAGTAAATCATTTCTCTCCGAATGCCTTCGGCTTGCATGGCTTGCATGGAAATGTTCTAGAGTGGTGTGCTGATCATTGGCATGAGAATTACGTGGGTGCACCAAATGATGGTTCAGCCTGGTTATCTAACAACGAAAATGCAAGGCGTGTTGCAAGAGGAGGATCGTGGGATGTTGCTTCATCTTTTTGCCGTTCGGCAAGCCGTTCAAGATATTTACCAGATGATCGCCGAAGAACTGTTGGATTTCGAGTTATTTGTGAGCAGTAACAACTAATTGAAGGAGGATTTGTGATGTCTAATCTTAAACAAGAAAGTATGAATTTCAGTAATGGGCAATTAATATCAGCTTTTAAGGGTTGGTTACAAGCCCAAGAGTTTTATACAGGTGAAGATGGCGATAAGGAGTTATCTAATTGGGATAAATATCTTCTAATAGCTGGATCATTTGCAGTGACTACTACATGTTAGGGTTTAACGAAGTCAGAAGCTCCTACGCCCACTGATGTTTCATCGGCTAAAGATGCCAAGAAAGCAGAACCTGAATTAGCTAAGCTAAGAAACGAGTTTGATTTTTGTTGGTTTTAAGACAAAGTGGAGTACTCCACGACTTATTTTAGGATTACTTGCAGATAGTTTATCTGTATCAGAGATAAAAACAATATTGTCTAGAATTCCACAGCAGGTTGGTCCACCTTTGAAAAAATATGGACACAACGGGAATGGAACTTTTGGAATTGGTGGTAGTCTACAGGCAGAAGTACTGCTTGTCTACATGGATTCGGAAGTATGCAAGCAACATTCTATGCAAGTCTTACCTGATGCAACGAGTGTTAATAAGCCTCTCGGAACAGTTGTCAGAGCATGGTGTATAGACATAAATAAGCAGACACTTGAGATATCCTCTCCCACAAAAACTGCAAAATTTTTTGATCTAAATAAAAAATAGTAAAAATGATCCAAAAGAGGTGTTTAAGAAGAATAAGCTCGACGGAGTAATAGCTTTTCTGAGGGATAAGAGCAAATAAGTGTGGTTTACATCAGATTCAGCATTAAGGGGTGATTAGATCAAATGCGTACTAGCTAGAGATAATTCGAAGCTTGCAATAGCGTAAATTTTAAGCAAGTAGCGATCTCTGACTGCATAGGTCGGGTTGAGATACAAAATCTAACACCCACAGACACTAGTCAGCACTAAACAATCGCCACTCATAGGTGACAGCCAGCTAACAATCCCCTTGCAGCGGACTGCCTAAAGAAGCTGGTGGTGACGCAAGAGTTACTTGTAGCCGCTGAAGGGGAACGTTAGCCCTCCTAAATCACCTGCAAAGATGATGCTTCCAGGTTGTCTGTTTGCATAAAACCCTCACCATGCTGAGAAGTTCAGTGAATTGTATATTTCTATACTCTTGCAGGATATTTGCTAAAAATCGTTAGTTGAAGTATTGATTATTCAAGACTAACTTGGTGCTCTTTCCACTGATTAGAAATATTAGGAGTAGCAGCTAGTAATGAATGCGGACGAAAAAGCTTTCCAAAACTCTCTTGATCAAGACAGCATTAATCAGCTTCACGCTGCTGTCCTACAGGTCAGCCAAACCTGCTATGACATTAAGAAGCTATGTGCAACCATTATTGGATCGGTTGTAGCAGGAGTTGTAGGACTAGCTCAAGTACAACCAGACGTAAGAATTGAATATCCATTTTTTCTGATTGGTGCAGCAATTAGTGCTTTTTCTGGTTTTTGGATGGTCAAAACTACTTATTACAAAGAAAAATGAGAACACGGATGAAAGAACTTGCAGATAATATCGCTCGAAGAAGTGGATTTATGCTTCTTGTTGATGGCGTAGGGATGCCAATCAGTGCGAGAGCCAAACAAACTAATCTTGTACTACAATCTGCGTTCAATAGCTCAATGATCTTTTATTATTGCTAACTGCTATTTTATGGTTCTTGCACTCTTGCAGATCTTCGGAGTTTACCAACTATCGTTCTCAAGAAAACGCCCTAAACCGTTCTCAACAAGATGCCCTAATGAGGATATTTGTTAGCTATACCCTAAGAGATGCATTCTTGAGTATTGAAGATCTCCAATACTTTGAATATGCTTTCTCGAAGCTTGGTGATCCTTATATCGATATTTTGCATAATAAAGATCCAAATCCCCAAGAACACGTAATGAGAGTTTTGAAACAGGCAGAAATTTTCTGCGCTGTAATTACACCTAAATACTTTGAATCCAGTTGGGTTCAACTAGAGCTAAATATTGCGATTCAAAGACATATTCCTATAATTGCGCTTGTTCTCGGCCGGATGGCTAACATATCAATGCAGCGGACGGCAAAGTTAAGTTTTGAACGAGTTGCATAGTTTGTCTGCCGCCGCTGATTTTTGCCGTTAGCTGGCTCCGCACAGAGATGTTGCACTTGTTCTTGGAGGCTGATGGTCAGTGTTTAGAGCGTTCAGGAGATGGTCTGTTGTGACCGTTGTTTGAGGTTTGTAGTGGTGTTGCAAGGCGCTCAGGAGATAGGGGTGGAGGCAGTGGTGAGAGGCGATCGGTTTTGTGGCAAAGGTTAAGTGGTTGGGGGCGATCGGTGGCGCTATCCAGCTAACAACCCCAGTGCAGCGGATTGACCGAAGCCGCCTGGGGGGAGGTAAAGGCGATCGCAACCGCTGACCGGGAACGTTGGGCTGCTTCATATCTCGGTTGGGGCGTTACTCAGAAGTGATCTTAAAGTTGGTTAAATGGTCAGCAAGGAGACGCTCTAGAATATCGTCGGCTAGGAAAGCTAAAAGAAAATTCAAGATATGGAAGATCAAGTTGGTATAGCAGTCAAGTTTTGGGAAAAGAGTCTCGAATCTTCAGCTTACTTCCACAAGCAGGGTGATGAAGCTGTCAAGTTCTACATTGGAATTAATACAGCTCTTGCAGCTTGGCTCTTAACCAATGCAGCAAATTCTCCTACTTTCATTTTTGCTGTAATGGCACTTGGTTTTTTTGGTGCTGGGCACGTAGTGTACTATTACAATAGAGGTTTTAGGCTTCAGCGACGGGCTAATCGAATAGCTAAAGAAATTGCCCAAATTTTACATTTATCAGAGTCAATGAAGGTTTGGGATTCCTCAGATGATTTGAAATTAAAAAACCTTGTTGTTCCTGGTCATCCCGCAGCTCAAATTGTTTTCAACGCTTTGATAGTCCTCTGCATTAGCTTTGTATATGCTTTTGTACTACTGTTGAAGATGATTGGGAGATGAAAGCTATGATCCTTAGTGCTGACAGCATCCCAACAATTCAAATGCAGACGGACGGTTGAAAGCCGCTGGTGCTGAGTTTGAGGTTATCTGCCGCCGCTGATTTGAGTCGTTATCCTGCTCAGTCCTTGGTGAGGGCAGTCTACCAAAGTTATCTGTCAGGATTGAAAGACAATGCTTCCGCAAAGTTGTCAGTAGGGTCGTAACTGACGCTTCCTGGGGAAATGAAATTATATTATATCTCTACGGCCGGGCTTTTTGCTGGGGATCATCTGAGGGTGGATGCCAACCTCCCTGTATCCATAGCTGCCTAGACTCCTGGATAAACTCTTGGTTATGAAATTCATCATTGATGTCAAGGCGATGACAAGTTGCTCGACCTATAGGTGTTATCCCAACAACTTTAAGTCCATCGCTTGACCAGACAAAGTGTTCTGCCCATTCCATTAGACGAGGATTGAATAAGGGAACTTCTTGCTGCGTCTCTGGGTCAATTCCAGTCATGAAATTATAACGACGCTCATTGCAACGACGACAAGCAAGAGCCAAATTGCTAAGAGAATCTGAACCACCCAAGGATTGAGGGATTAAGTGATCTATCGTGAAGATATCTGAGCTAGAACGCTCTGGAGAGTGGCAATATTCGCAAAGATATTTTGCTCTTTCACGTATGAGTTGACGGGTACGTTCGTTAATGGGCACGACTAGCGATCAATTTAGCATTTATAAACGTTAAGATTCTCTCAAGTTCTGAAATCCCAGCGTATTCTGCTTCTTCTTCTAAGGAAAGTGAACCAACTTTTCTCTTGTCCAACAATTCTTCTAATCGGCTGTGCAGTTCACTAGTAAACTTGATGAGGCTAACACCATCAAGTTCTTCAACGGTGATGCCCGAACGTAACCACGATGAGGGTTCAATCATTAAAAACGGGGAACCATTGTCTGAGAATTCATATTCTTTTTTCCTCCTCTTTAAGAGTTTCCCAAAACTTGATAAGACTCACCAAAAAACTCAGCAGACCACTTCCTCTCTAACTCCTTCGATAAGGATATCAGTTGATATCCTAGAAATAGGATAAGAGAGACATAAAAAATGAGCGCAATTGGGTTAGATAGCTGACTCCAAACATAAAAGCTTGATATGATCGATAGAAAGATACATATGAAACCAAGTATTAAAAATATTGATTTCAGACTGATATTGAACACTCGGTATTTCGACTTTCCCTTCTCTCTTAACTTTTGCATCCGTCTTTGCCATGAAATATCTCTCTGATCTCCCTCGTAAAATACTTTTAAGTATGTAGCTATCCTGACAGTTGAATTGTGAGAGCTACTAACAATATTATTGAAGGCAATATAATCGAAAATGGAAGTAGTAAAAGGAAGGGTAAGCCTATTTCCTTTGGCGGTAACCTACTGGGATCTAATGTGAGGACATAGCCTAGAAGAGCTGCTGTACTTGTGACACAGATATTCAAAACCAGATATACCTTATTTGAATTTTCTAAAATTTCTTTGTACAGGTTATCGTATTCAATTTTGCTAAACTCATCTGACATATATAAACCCTTCCTCTTTAAAGCCTTTCTCTGCAAACCCGTACTTCTTTAAACAGGAATTCAGAGTTCTAGATTGTCAATTCCATAATAAGAGTATGGAACACTGCATTAGTCCAACCAAAGCCCTCTTGGTTTTTGTACCTATCTGTCAATACCTCATGACTGCCTCGTACAACATCGTATTTTTCAAAAAGGTTTCCAGTCTTTTCCCAGATACTATAATTTAAATTCAACCACTTCAAAGCAATGCGCCTAGCATCTTCATCGTATCCATAGTTCTTTAAGCCTTTATAAACAATCCAGTGAAGAGGTGCCCAACCTACTGGGTAATTCCATTGGCGATCACTGTAACCGTAATCCTGATCGCATGTGACCAATCCAAATTCTTTTTCAAAGAGACAGAGATTACTACGCAATTTTTCTGCCCGAGAAGCATTTACTAATCCGTAAAAAAGAGGAAAGTAAGTTGCAAGAGATTTTACTTTCGTTCCTTTCACTGAATCTACAA
>JAAUTN010000411.1 GCA_012031415.1 Leptolyngbyaceae cyanobacterium SM1_4_3
AGGGGAAGGAAAGCGGAAGCGAGGAGAAGGGGAAGGGAGAGGGTAGTTCTTGCGGGACTGAAAGGCGGTGTAGATTTCTTCTGAGAACAGCCTGGAGGTTGCTTTTGCTGACTTTTTCGCCGAGAGACTCTGACAAAAGCTGCCACAGTTTGGAGCCGACATCTTTGATATAGCCAGGATCATATCCCGCTGAGTCGGCAATTTCAGCATAGGTCTGTCCTTCCCAGCAGCAGCGAAAGACAATTTCTTGAACGTCGTTTAGGCGTTCTTGCTGTAAGGCTGTATCTAAAATAGCCAGTGCTTCCTCAACAGACATCTTGACCTGCCTTACGTCGATCTCCTGTTCACTTCATTAACCGTAGTATGCAATGGTAGTCTTATTCTCATCTTGCGCGATCGCCCTTTCTACTCCTGTTTCAGCCATCCCACTCAAACAGTTGAAAAGTCAATATTGTCGTAAAGTTCTGCAATCTGAATTTGAAACTCAAAGGTGCTTAAAGAAAGAGTAACAGTTGGGTCATCGTATTCCGAAAATAGCCATTGATGAGCGGCTGTTTTAACATAATGCTCAACGTGTATGCAGTATTGGTCAATCAGCAAATATTCTTGGAAGGTGGGAATTGTCCGATAGGCAACAAATTTCTCACCGCGATCGTAGTTTTGAGTGGACTTAGACAACACTTCAGCTATAAAACAAGGGTTCACAACAGTATCTTTGCGCCCAGTTTGAAGTTCTAGCGGTTTAGGTAGAACCATCACATCGGGATAGGTATAGAGGCTGACATCTGGAATCCAGAGCCGTTGATCGGCATAAAAAGTCCGGTAATTTTTCCCCTTGAGCGCGGATTTAAGAAGGATGTATAGGTTCCCAGCGATATCATTGTGGTTGGGTGTTCCACCAGTCATTGGAATGATTTCTCCATCACAGTATTCACTGCGCGTTTCTGACGCGATTTCGAGTTCCAGGTATTCATCAATGGTGTAGTGTTTTGTCTCAGTTTGAGCAATCATGACAGGTTTACCTCCAAGTCTTTATCCCAATTCTCTTCAAAGCTATATGTTTTGGAGCGTGTCTTGCCCTAGAACATATAGCTTCACGCAGAAGTGGCATCAGGCTGCTGGTCAATTTAGTGGTTCCAACGGTTTGCCGTCACTTCCTCAGAGGCGATCGCCCCTGGGTGCATCCCACTTTTGCAGCCCTCACCCTAAATTCCTCTCCCAGAGCGGGAGAGGGACTTCCAATCCGGCTCCCCTTCTCCCTTTTTGAGAGAAGGGGCTGGGGGATGAGGGCAAACTTGCAAAACTTGGATGCACCCATCGCCCTCTTACCCCAATGGAAGTATGTCTAGTACAAAGCCATCTATTCTAGAAATAGAATGGAGTAGGTTTGCCCCCAGTTGAAGTGGAGTTCAGGGATAGAACCACTTATTCCAAGAATAGAATGAAGTAGGTCTGACCCCAAATGAAGTGGGGTCAGAGATGGATAGTTCTATTCTCAGGGTTAACTGAAGCGGGTCAGAGATAGAGCCATCTATTCCAAAAATAGAATGAGCTACGGTTGAACCTCAAATCGAGTTGTCTAGACATAGAATAAAGCAACTCAAGCCACAAATTGTTGAATTTGAGTGGAGATTTGCAGCGTCTTACGGATGAATAACTATAGGGGCAAACGGCTGTCCGCCCCTAGAGAGATTTGTGCTTTGTGCAAGTGAAAACTGCTGTAACTCAAATCTCGCACTAAGCTGGTTTGTTACCCGATGACCCATCCTGGAATCAATTCCGGGCTAATAGCCCAAGTCCGTTTCAACGGACTCAAATGCCCACTGTAAAACCATTCCAACTCGTTTTAACGAGTTTTAGCTTTGAGCCTGAGATTGATCTCAAGGCGCTAGTGCAACACCCCCTGCCGCTAGTGCAAGATCTCAGGTACCCTGGCTTGGGTAGGGCTAGAGATATGCCCAGCAGGTTTAGAGCGGTGGCAGAGTTTGCGTTTGATTACAAATGCTCGTTGTGCTTAAGTACTTTCTAATCTTCGTGGTCTTCAAATGGATCGTTGAGTTCTCTAGAAGGAGGCCCAAACGAGGTATAAATAGAAAAGCCTGTCACGGCTAACAAGAAAACTCCGATAGAAATGCTAAAAACTGTTGCGGGTTCCATAAGCGATCAATTATGAGTAGTATTCTTTTATAATATTACGGATCGTTAAAATATTGAGATTTATCGCAGGTCACTCATGGCACAACAGACTCGGTTGGGAAATATCCTCAAACCTCTAAACTCTGAATACGGTAAAGTTGCTCCCGGTTGGGGAACGACACCGCTGATGGCGGTCTTCATGGGTTTATTTTTCGTGTTCTTGCTGATCATTCTGCAAATTTATAATTCTTCCTTGCTGCTTGAAGGTCTGGATGTAGACTGGAGTACATTGGGCAAGTAATGTTTGGCAGATTGCTTACTGCCTGCAAGTCTTCCTTTGGTTGTGGATATTGGATGAATCTTTGCCCCGGCTCGTCCGGGGTTTTTTGTTCGCCTTATACTAAAAAATTGAGTCTATCGTTAAAGGGGCGATCGCCCACCCACAGTTTTTGGAGAAGGCACGATGAATGTTTTTGGAATTGGTTTACCCGAAATGGCGCTGATTATGGTCGTTGCCCTGCTGATTTTTGGGCCCAAGAAGCTGCCAGAAATTGGTCGTAGTCTGGGCAAGGCAATTCGCGGCTTCCAGGAAGCGTCTAAGGAATTTGAAAACGAGTTTAAGAAAGAAGCAGAGCGCATAGAGCAAACCGTCAGTCAACCGATGGAAGCTAAGCTAGAAACCCCGTCTTCACGCAAGGCACTGGCTCCTACTGCCTCGACTGAGCCTGAAGCTGAAGCGGCTGAACCGACTGAACTAGCTGAAGCAGTCGAAGCTGAGGAAATTGCAGAGGAGAAAGTCGTTCAGAGTTAGGGGTTAGGGTCAGGTAAGACGGCAGTGGGCGATCGCCAGCAGTGACAGACAATTCAGATGACAGACACTTCGGCGGCTCCTGAGTTAGTGATTCCGCAACTGATTGTGGGGTTGGGCAATCCAGGGGCAAAGTACGACAAAACTCGACACAACATTGGCTTTGAGGCGATCGACTTGCTGGCGCGATCGTGGGGCATTAGTATATCCGAAAATCGTAAATTTCAGGCTGCTTTTGGTGAAGGGCGAGGGCCACACGGTGACAAAATTCGCTTGCTGAAGCCGCTGACTTACATGAACCTGTCAGGGCAGGCAGTGCGGGCCACAACAGATTGGTTTAAGCTACCGCCAGAGTCCGTGCTGGTGATCTACGATGATATGGATTTGGCAGTAGGCAAAATTCGACTGCGGCTCTCTGGCTCAGCGGGCGGGCAAAAGGGCATGAAGTCAGCGATCGCCCACCTGGGCACACAAGATTTTCCGCGCCTCCGCATTGGCATCGATAGCCCTAAAAACCTTGCTGCTGCCAACAATGCTGCTGACAAAGATACCGTTTCTCACGTATTAGGACACTTTTCTAAAGCAGAAGCACAAATCATGGCAGAAGTGCTGCAAATGGTCTTGTCAGCCGTCGAGCTAAGCCTCAAACAGGGCGTTGCCAAAGCGATGAGCCTCTACAACAGTCGCTCTGTGGCTGCCGATGATCGCATTGCGTAAAGCTTAGTTTAGAATCCCAGCATGGCACACCAGAACCGACCCTAAGATGAATAGGAAGTAGAAGCAACTGTGAGTTCTAAGCGTCTACCTGAAACGACTGCCTATGTCCGCATTACTCACCAGTCTTGGCAGCAGGGCAGAATCGAAGGTGAGGTAAGAGCGAGTGACTATCACTGGCAGTTTCAGTGGCGCTTTAACCGAGGAGAGCTATCCGTTGAGCCGTCGCTAGGAAGAGCGCTCATTCAAGAACCCCTGGGTCGCTTTCTAGAAAAATGTGACTACCAGCTTGAGCCAGGTGGAGATTATTCATTTACAATTCGGGCGGAAATTTAATTGAAGTTGAATTTTTCAGGTGCAAGCTCATGGAACAACTCATACCAATTTAATTTGAGCTTGCACAGAATGAACCCTGGTAGAACAAGGGGCTTAAGCCCCTTGTTCAGTGCAACTTCATAAAGAATTGGTATCAACTCTTTTTTAATCCGTCAACCTGCCCAAATAGCGTTCAATTAAAAGAATCGCTACGATGTCGTCGATGGGCCGGGGAAGGGTGCGAATGCCCTGTGGCAGCAGGCGGAATAAACCTCTGGGCGGGTGCATTTGCCAGTAGCGATCGCGAGCTTCCAGGGTGCTAAACCGTTCGTCTACCATGACGATTCTTAGAGGTTCTGACAAGTTGCTGTCGAGCTTTTGCTTCCAATCTTTGGAACTGGTCTGGTCGCCCATTACCAGCAGCGAAATTGGGAACTGTTGGCGCAATGTCTGGATGGCAGCGATCGCCCTCTCCGCTGGGATTACCTCACGATATAAGAGGCTGCGGTCCAGCCCCATGACCGCCAGACCGCACTTTTGACGACCAGGATCAAAACCCAAAATAGCTGGCTGGTTGGAATCGAAGAATAGGGATGCCATGCAGTTTGGAGAGTTAAGATTTCTGAAAATTCGTTCAGTTTGGCTGATCCTGATTGTTTCGCTCTGGATCACTTCGTCCTGAACTATTGGAGTCGGATTCGGACTGCTCTGGACTGGCGGGTGGGAAATCAGGCTGTGGAGCAAATAATGCAGGAGATTGTCCTGTTCCAAACAAAATTTGACCATTTTGAACGGCAACTAGCTCTAGCCTAACTGGCCCTGCGGTGTAAGTAACATCTGCGGCGATCGCCTGGATTTCGATCGGCTGATTATATTGCTTAACCTGTCGCAAAAAGCTGATCAAAGTTTGAGTTCGGCCATCTGACACCTGCGGCATATCTAACAATATGCCTGCCTGTCTTGCTCGAAATTGAGAGGCTGCAACCAACAACCTGATTCGATCTAACAGTTCCTCATCCGTAGCAGTGGATGGATCAACAGAAACACTCGCTACAGTTTCTCCATCTAAAAACACAACCTGGTTAGGGGTAGCAGCAGCAAATACCTGAATACACGATTCTCCTGCTACGACGCACGGTTCTCCGACGACGTAATTGCCAGCCGAAAGAATTCGCACGACGTATTCTTGCCCATCTCGAATTTGGCTAACCAGCCGTTCAACCTCAGCATTTGTAATATCGATGACTTGCTGATCTAAATCGTCTGCATCAGGTAAGATCTCTTGCACTGCGACTCGATTTGCCTCTAGCAGCAGCCGATAGATCACTTGAGGCGCAACGGTTGGATCAACAATGCGAAAGGCACGAGAGACAAGAGCTTGATTTCGCAGGAGAGCGACGTTGCCTTGACGTAATCCTTGAAACTCGCGCTCTAGAGATTGCACCTCTTGAGCAAGAAATGCTCTTTGGGCTTCAAGTTGCTGCAACAAAGCCTCTCGTTCGGCGATCGCCTGATCTCGCAGAGCTAATTCTTCTTCTCTTTGGCGAATCAACTGTTGCCGTCCAGCCTGAAGCTCTCGAATCTCTGATCGAAGACGGTTTGCCTGCTGTGTCACCCGACCTAGTTGAGCGCGGGCCCGTTCAAAGCTAGAGCGAATCCGACCCAGTTGGTTCTGAGTTCGATTCAGTTGGTCTTGAGACTGGTTTAATCGAGCAGCGGTTCTGGCTTGACGGGCGATCGCCGCTTCCAGATTTTGGTTGATTTGCCGCAGTCGGTTCCGCGCCGCCCTTTGCTGCTCAATGGCTTCATTTCGTTGAGTCTCAATCTGCTGCTTTTCTTCACTTACTTCTTCCAGATCTTGACGGGCAGTTGTCAGGTTTCCTGAATTTCTTCGTAGTCAAAAATGCCGCGTCGAAGCTGCTCACTCAGGGCAAACAGGAGCGCAAACGTAGAGGCAGAAATGACGCTA
>JAAUTN010000412.1 GCA_012031415.1 Leptolyngbyaceae cyanobacterium SM1_4_3
CGTTATCGAGTTCCGGGCCGTACTGCAACACCCATCGATTGAGGTGCTGTGATCAACCGAGAGTCCTCGTTCGGCCATCATTTCTTCAAGATCCCGATAGCTCAAGGCATAGCGGCAATACCAACGGACGTTGAGCAGAATAATTTCAGGCTGAAAGTGCTTCCACTTGAACAGGACAGGACGGGACATGGACTCGAAATTGGTGGTAAATGATACGAAGAAATCGCCGTCCCAATCTACCACTCCTGAGTTTTTGCGACAGAACCCCTGCCGCCGCTGCGTTTTGCCGTTAGCTTGCCTTCACTCTCCGGTTGTGGCAGTTCTTGAAGATTATCTGTAAGGAGTTCAGCACTAGTCAATTTTTATAGAGGAAAGTCAGATCTCCAAATATGAGCAGCTCGCTGTGCTAGATGTCGTTGCCGTGTAGCCAGTGTATTTGGAGTCCATTCTTCAGCCAAAATATTCTGAGTGAGCTTATATACACTCTGCTGATAAACTCCTCGCTTGTTTGGATAAAGCTCATTTCCTATTTGGCGATTAAGATGGGGTTCCAAAGGTGTTAGGTTCCCGATGCGATACACCATTTCTTCTATTTGAGCATCAGTAAAGTTTTGCCGCCAGTCACTAGTTGGTGATTCAGGCAAGATATGTTCGACAGAAAAACTATCTTCATTAACATCTATATGTGATGCATCTGCTTCAAGCCTGCATAAAATATATCGTACTAATTTCTTCTTTTGTCCCTTTGTAGAAATTGTTAGTAAGGAAAAGTCTTGCGAAAACTTCTCGTCTGAAACATACACCGAGCGAAGACTATCGAACACCTGCTTTGGATTGTTTATTTCACCATTCTTAATCGAAATTGCTACCTTGTTGTAAAGCGTTTCTAATTCATTAGGGTTTAGACTACTAACAACGGTATAGCGAAAAGAAAGTACACATACAAGTTTCAATAGACGAGTAAAGTTTTCAGGGGAAAATCCCTCGTACGCAGCAAACAAAGTTGGATAAGCTTGCTTTACTCGAAATAACTCAAGTTCTCGAATATATGGTCGGTTTTCTGAAATGTCGCGCCAGAACTCATCATTAGAATTACTGAGGGCAATAAAAAGACTGCTGTAATTTTCAAGTTGATCAAGCAATTCAAATGCTTGTTGACCATCTTTCACAGATTCACGGACTATTTTGAATAATCTTTCACGTCTTACTCTGGTTTGTTTAAGACTAAGGTGATAGCGAAGAAACTCAGGAAATTTCTCCATTTGAACTGTATTAATAATTCTTCTCCACTGCCTTTGCGCTTCCTGTAAATCGTCTGGGCCTTGAAAGAGAGAAAACAAGTAATTTTTTCAGCAAATCTGTTGAACTCAGTTCTATGCCTCTAGCATTCAACGTCTCAAATACCGTATAGGCATTCAGTTCATCTTCAACATTGATCTGAATAAAAAGTAGCCTTTGAGCAACAATATCTGTTAGAAATTCAGCTAACTTCTCTCCACTCTTAACAACGTCTTGAAGTCCTTCCAAATTATTTGAGAAATATTGAAAAGCTTGCCAGAGTAATTGATTAGATTTTGAAAGAGATCGGATATTAAGGGGCTTTCTAAGATTAATCAAGTTGCTTTGATAGAAATCGTTGTTGTTTTCATTCAAAAGAATTTTGCTTGAATAACGAAGAGATCGTGGATCTCTATCGCTAAGATAAGTGCGCTTTAAAATTTCTTGCCGTTCCTGATTAGCTTCCTTTTTTTCTTCTCGCTCTACTAGATTTTGAATCTTTTCAATGACAGCAATAGCAATAATACTGAGAGTGGCTAGCCGCTGTTGTCCATCAATAATTGTGAACTCTTTGTCTGAAGTACCGGAGCTTTGTAAAACAAGCGCTCCCATATAATGACTAGAGTCAGAGTTGGAATAAAGCACCAGAATGTCTTGCCAAAGATCTTCCCAATTTTCTTCATTCCAAGAATAATCGCGCTGAAAAGGCGGTACTCGGTAAATCTTGCCATTACCGATTAAGTCGCCGAAACTAGTAGTGCGCGTATCTAGCAGATTAATCCGAGCCATAAATTAAGATGAGTAAACTAGTTCTAACCTCTAAGGTATCAGGAGTCTGTCTATTTAGCATAGCTGAAATCCCGGCAAGCTAACACGACGTTGGAGCCGACCGTCGAAAGGCTATCTGTGAGAGTCAGAGGTTATCTGCGGCGGCTCAACTTTGCCGTTAGCTGGCTTCGGTTACAGGTTCTGAATCAGCGTACCGATGGTATTCATAGGTGTTTAATGACAGATAGAAACCAGTTGAATCAATAAGGGAATACACAAAGTTTCATCAGAATTATCGGCACAGTAGTTGCTGGAATTGTGGCTGTCTCAACTATCGCAGCAGCGGTCTTACGCAAGATACGATAGTTGAGACAGGATTCAATCGCGGGCTTTCTCTACCTCCTAATTTGATTGCTGAATTAAGCTTGAAAGTTCGTACAACGGCAAGGTGTCTATCTTTCAACCCTTTCAAGTTCTGTAAGCATCGAGTCCATCTAAGATCAGATCGAGGCCAAACTCAAACTTGTTGATTCCGTCGTACTGGCCTTCGGCAACCTGTTGGCTAAGGCGATTCATATAGGGATATTTATCTGCCGGAATCATGGGTAGATACTCGGCTGCTGTCGTGGCATAGGCTTCTGTTTCTACCGGAAAGTTGAGTTCTTGTAGCGTAAATCCGTAGATATGGCTATCGAGAGCATTCCAGGCGCGATCTGCCATCTCACTCGAAAAGCCTGCTTCTAGCAAGCATCCCAGCGTCGCGTCTATATAGCGCAGCATAGCAGAGCCGACGTTAATTCGAGAAACCATCGGCATCGTTGCCCAAGGGTGGCGCAATAGCACTTCGTGAGCTGAGATGGCGCGCGATCGCATAGCAACTTTCCAGTTAACCTTCAGATTGGGCACTTCTATCTCGCTAACAACCCTATCAACTATCCCATCGATGATATCGTCCTTGTTCTCTACATGGTTGTACAGAGACATTGCCTTAACGCCCAACGCTTGAGCTAGCTTTCGCATCGAGAGTCCCTCGATACCCTCTTTATCAGCCAGACGAACAGCGCAGCGCAAGACCCGTTCTTTACTCAGCGGAGGGCGAGATCTTGTACTTGAGTTGTTCTTTCTAGTCATGTTGCTACTTGCTGTCGGCTCGCCATCGTTAGACTGCGCTTAATTCCAGGCAGTGGTTTTCGTTAATCAAAACTATCTTGACGGACTTACAGTGTATGCTAAGCTTACGGCGTAAGTCAAAAACAGTCAGTCAAAAGTAGAGGCTTGCCAGATGAAAGCAATTGTTCAGGACAAATACGGTTCAGCAGATGTCTTGCGGTTAGCGGAGGTCAATAAGCCCGTCTGCGGTGAAGAGGATGTGCTGGTAAAGGTACATGCGGCGGCTGTGAATGCTGGCGATTGGCATTTGATGAGGGGTGATCCGTTTCTTGCCCGTCCTATGTTTGGTGGTTTCTTGCGGCCCAAAGTCAAAACGCTGGGCTTTGATGTGGCTGGGCAAATCGAAGCCGTGGGCGAAAAGGTCACTCAATTTCAGCTAGGCGACGAGGTGTTTGGCGATATTTCTGAATGCGGCTTTGGTGCCTTTGCAGAATACGTTTGCGTTCCAGCAACTGCGCTGGTGCTTAAACCCGACATGGTTTCATTTGAGGCAGCGGCAGCGGTTTCGGCGGCGGCGCTGACTGCTCTGCATGGGCTGCGCGATTGCGGACAGGTTCAGCCTCAGCAAAGAGTTTTGGTGAATGGTGCTTCTAGCGGTGTCGGATCGTTTGCGGTGCAAATCGCTAGAGCGTTGGGGGCAAAGGTCACAGCGGTGTGCAGTACGTCTAAGCTGGATAGGGTGCGATCGCTCAATCCAGACCACATCATCGACTATACGCAAACCGATGCCACCCAAACCGACCAGCCATACGACCTGATTTTGGATGCGGCAGCTTATCGCTCGGTGTTTGACTACTTTCCGGCCTTAACCCCCCAAGGAACCTACGTTTTAGTCGGTGGTTCCATGCGTTGTCTTGTACAAGCAATGCTTTTGTCCTTGTGGTTTAAAGAGACCGCCCGCCGTAAGATAAAGTGCTTTATCGTCAAGCCTAATCCAGAAGACTTAACGTTTGTTCGAGATCTTTTATCAGACGGAAAAATTGTTCCTATGGTCGATCGCGTTTATCACTTGAGTGAGGTGCCTGCCGCAATTCAACAGCTTGAGCAGAGACGAGTTTGCGGAAAAGTTGTCATCTCTATGCAACAAAGCCAGTAGTTTCAGTAGTTGAAAGCGGCCAATAAAAACGGGGTCTGAAGATCTGTTCGGATGAATTTGGACAAACACGTAGCAGGAAGACAAACCTCGTATGGACTATACGACAAAGGTGGACGACGAATGAGAGTGAAAAATATGAATCCACAAAAAATACCACAAAATGTATTGGAAGACATAAGGGTCAAAACGAAGCTTGCAGCACTGTGGGCGAGTTTTATGTTTCTCTACATCTATGTAGATTATTTCCACTTACTTATGCCGAACTCCCTAAAGGATATTCTGGCAGGAAAAGTATTTGTATTTGACATTACACAAGTCTTTCTATTGGTAGGACTGGCTTCGGTAACAATTCCAGCTCTTATGATTTCCCTTTCCGTCGTCTTGTCAGCTGAAGTAAATCGTTGGACAAACATAATCGTGGCTACGGTTTATATTCCTTTTACATTGTTCAATTTGGCAGGTGAGGCTTGGATGCATATGGTGTTTGGCGCTGTTGTAGAAGTCGTTCTTCTTTTACTAATTATCGGTTATGCATGGAAATGGCCTCGTATTGGGCGCATCTAAGTGTTGAAGGAGGTCTGTTATCACAATACTCCGGACAGAATTAGGATAGCCATTCAGGGGGGGTGGTTATGGTAACTAAACCTTAGTCCTGAATGGCTTTTTTAACTATTTCTCTCGCTGTTCTGTCCGGAGTATTGCTAAAGGGGACTATCGATAGGCACACACTTCGGATGGCTTTGTTTTGGGCAGCTATTGGCCCCATAAAATTGGTAAGCAAAATGATGATGTCAATTTCCGGTCAGAATCGCAAGCAGAATAATTTCAGTCACAACAACCGTCTTATAGCCAGTATCGGCATTTCAGTTTTGTTAACGGTTTTAGCAGGTTGCTCACCCACCTCTGAGAACAGCGAGTCAAGCACCAGTGAGAAAGCGGCTCATGATCGCGAAGCAGCTGCAATTCTGATTAGTGACGTCG
Organism: Leptolyngbyaceae cyanobacterium SM1_4_3; assembly: GCA_012031415.1. Taxonomy (GTDB): domain Bacteria; phylum Cyanobacteriota; class Cyanobacteriia; order Elainellales; family Elainellaceae; genus JAAUTN01. The sequence goes on from JAAUTN010000412.1 coordinate 5,294, forward strand.
TTATGAAGTCGACCAACCACAGTGTTGAGCATTTGATTGAGAATAATCCAGAAGCACAGGTGTTAGGAGCCTGTGCCAACCGAGCAACTGAGTCGATCACGACCTCTCTGTTTGCACCTGTTTTTGACGAGGGTTATGCGATCGCTCTCAAGGCAGCAGCTACCCAGTCGGCCCAAGGAAGTCCAGGCTTCCCATTAGCCGACGCAGACGTAAAAGCGATCGCACTCAATCAAATTCTGCCCATTCTAGACTTTTACTGCAAAGGCTGGCTGGCAGAGCAGACCGTTTCCCCCATTAATTAAACCTCTTCTGGCTCAATAGTCCGGACAGAAAAGCGAGAGAAAATGCACACTTTGGATGCAATTTTCTTGCGCTTACCCTGGCATCATACCGGGTCTACTGCGTAAACTGGGCCATTTAGTAAACCTCGTCGCCAGTTTTTAATCACCCTGTTTACGACCATCTATGTGATGTGTGATAAGGTTAACTTCACCAATCTGAGTCGCTGTGACTACGGGGTTCTAGTCTCCTAATTCTGTCCGAAGTATTGTTATCAGACGGAAAGATTGTTCCTCTGGTCGATCGCGTTTATCACTTGAGTGAGGTGCCTGCCGCAATTCAACAGCTTGAGCAGAGACGGG
>JAAUTN010000413.1 GCA_012031415.1 Leptolyngbyaceae cyanobacterium SM1_4_3
CAGTAGCCAATCTTCTCTGACAGGTAAGTAGCATAGAAGATGATTTGGCTTGAAGAAGGTGTAGCTGCGGCTCTTGGTCAAAAGCCCAGATCAAGCGACAGATTAAAGTCTGACATCGCTTTGTTGAGGAAGCCTGCGTGACGAGCTTCATCGCGCGACATCAGCAGGAAGCATTCTGCCAATACCGGATTTTTGCCTTTGAGCTTTCGGGCTAGTTCTTTATAAAGCAGGAAGCCAGAGAATTCGGCGGTGCAGGAGCGCTCTAAAAACTCAATGAATAGCTGTCGAGTTTCGCCATCAAGATGATCCCAGGATTGCTCAAATTCGGCATCGCGCACAAAGTGGTGACGGTTATAGTCAACCCGAAACTCTTCTAAAATTGCTTGAAGCTCCGCTTCGTTGACGGAGATGTCCATTTTTGCCATCTCGTCAAAGTCTGTCGTGTAGAAGCGGGGAGTCAAGATGGTTTCTTTGGCTGGAGTTTTCACTCCAGGTCGGATTTCTTCAACACTAGGTTTTTTAAGAGAATCAACCATTGGTATTTCTATTCACCTATGATTCTGCACGGGTTAACGCACGGTTTGTTACAGCCGCAAAGCTAGGTGCAGCACTTTCATTGTGTCCTTAGTCTACCAAGCTCTTTGAGAGCAAGAATGCCGCTGATGTTAAGAGTTGCTACGGCAGGTAAAGACATACTGAGTTGCATGGAGGGGGAGCGATCGCCCCCAAGATGTAGAACTCATGAGCCTTTCAGCAGATGCCATCGGTGGGGATGAAGCAGTATGTTTGCTAATGAGGGAGTGCCCTGAAGAATTTCGATTTGCTGATGGCTCCTGCTATCACTTTCCACCGTTCACTTTTCACTTAAATTGAGGTAACTATGAACTTACTCCAGCGCAGCCGTAAGGTTTTTTCCAGTTTTATGCTGGCTTTCGTCTTGGCGATCGCTACCGTTTGGGTTATTCCTCAAGCGATCGCTTTTCCTTTGGTCGCCGCTACTCCGAGTCAAATTGCTGCTGAAAACGACGCTGCTACCAGCACTGACATTGAGCGGCGAGTAAAAGCAACAGGCCGAGAAATCGAAGGTCGAATTCAACGGGGTCTTGGAGAGGCAACGAATAGCCCTGCTAATCAGGTTGAGGGGAGCGCTAAACAGTTCTCAGGTGAAGCTCAAAACCGGGCAGAAGATTTGGGCGATCGGGTCAAAGACGCGGCTCGTGGCGCAGAGGACAGCACTGGGAATCTAGTCGATCGAGTCAAAGATTTATTTGACTAGGTTTTTCTTACTTAGGAACGAGAATCAAATAGGATCGAATTTGTAGGGCGTAGCATTTGAGCTACCCAAAATCTAAGAATGGTCTAAATGTAGAAGCGAAAGCGAGGAGATACTGCGCTTTCGCTTCTTTGTATAGCGCTATATCTAGAACCTGGTATTGACCAGTGGACAATATAAACTGAGGCACAATAGGTTTCCTATGGCATATTTCAGATATTCATCTCCACGTTCAAGGCTGCGCTCATGTCTTTACAAGAGTCTTCGCAAGTGTCACCCCAGGACATATTGACACTGGCAAAACAGGGGCATCCCAGGGTTATCGCCGCAATCATGAATCATTCCACCAAGCAGCGCAACATCAAGACGCAGGTGGTGAGGAAAGAGGACTGTTTGTATGTGCTGTTGGAGGCAGAACAGGTGCCCGACCAGCAGGCAATGGTTAACTTTGTGCGGGATGGCATTCAAAAATTGAAGGTTGAACCCATCAAAACAATTAAAGTTTTTGGCCGTCAGATAGGCGATAACTCTGTAGCATGGAATCAAGAAATCCAGTTAGAGAAAAATCCTAGTTCCTTTTACTCAGAAGCCAGTACGGTGACTCAATCGATTCAGCCTTATTCAACTCCTCCTTCCTCAGATCTTTCTTCTGATCAGGTGCAGGCGATCGCCCCCCAACCTCCTGTAACCCAGGAGCCTACCAACGGTGACATTGCCCCTGCATCTACGGATACCGCCATCCAGGAGACTCAAAACCTGCTCAGACGACCTGAAGCAGTCGTGCTGGTACTTTTTGTGAGTGTCGTTTTGCTCTGGCAACTCTATCTAGCGTTGGTCGAAGAAGTCGCGCCGGAGGGCTATCTCTCCAGCTACCAGCTAGCCCAGCGCCTGGGAGTCAGTGCCAGCACCGTTCGCCGCCGTAAGATTCGAGATGACTTTAGCACCTGGACTCAAAGCCTAGACCCAGAGGGGATTGCCTGGGCTTACTCAAGCGGGGCTTACGTCCCGACCCTTTGAGACTCTTGCTTAAAACCCAAAGGATAGGAACCCTCCGTCTACAGCAATGCACTGCCCCGTCATAAATGAGGCAGGAGGCATACAAAGGAAGGCAACCAATCCAGCAACTTCGGCGGGTTCTCCGACTCGCCCCATTGGGGTACGGGAAAGAACGGAGGCAAAAATTCTTCGTTATCCAGCACGGGTTCCGTTAGCGGAGTGCGGATAAACCAGGGCGCAACGGTGTTGACCCGAATGCGAGCGCCTGCCCACTCCACTGCCAAATTGCGCGTCAACTGCGCCAGGGCTGCTTTTGACATTCCGTAGGGTGCCCCCGTCCTTACCGCAGTTAGCCCTGCTACGGAACTGATATTCACAATGCTGCTATTTTCGCCAGCTTTTAGCAGTGGGTAAGCCAGACGGCAAATTTCAAAGGTTGAAGTCAGGTTTGTTTCGAGAATCCGCTCATATTCCTCAGAACTGTAATCCAGAACTTTTTTGCGAATATTGGTGCCGACGTTGTTCACCAGAATGTCGAGTCCGCCCATTGATTCAGCAACTTGAGCAAAAATGGTTTGCCGATGGGCAGCGATCGCCACATCTGCCGCCAGCCCATAGGCCAGCCAGCCGCGCTGCTGCCAGTCTGTCAATTGTTGCTCAATCGCCTGATCGCTGCGGGCGACGATTGTTACCTTTGCCCCAAGCGACAAAAACTCCTCGGCAACGGCTAGCCCAATTCCTTTAGTGCCACCTGTGATTAGCGCTCTTTTCCCAGTTAATGACCAGCGATCGCTCAGGGGTATTTGCAATTCGTCCACTCTCACGCCTCAAATTCTTATCCTCTACCTTACTCTGTCTGCTTTTCATCAGAGCAACTTGCGGCGATTGGCAAAAGTTTTACAGGCTGTCTTTTGACGCTTTCTGCCTCTAGAGAACATACTGATGCCGCTTACACAACAAAAAGCTTGGAAAGACAGAGCATGAGTGAATCTTCAACGGCTTTAAATTCGTCTCCCCTTCCTGAAGCTCCCGGCGATCGCTTTTACCGTACAGTGTGGCGCTGGCACTTCTACGCCGGACTGTTTGTGATTCCTTTTATGCTGATTCTGGCGATAACAGGCATTATTTATCTATTTAAGCCGCAGTTGGATGCTGCAATGTACCGCAATTGGATGTTTGTGCAACCCGGTGCTGCAACATTGCCCTACACTGAGCAAGTTCAGGCAGCACAGCAGGTTTACCCGGATGCAGCAATTTCTAAATTTACTCCAAATGTTGCAGCCAATCGCAGTGCTGAAATTGGTGTGACAACTGCTGACGAGCGCAACCTGGTTGTATTTGTTGACCCCTACACCGGGCAGGTATTGGGCAGTCAGGACGAGGATAAGAACTTTCAGGCGATCGCTCGTACCATTCACGGCAATCTCATGATTGGCATAGGAGGAGATTACCTAGTTGAGCTTGCTGCTTGCTGGGGACTCGTGCTGCTGATCTCTGGACTTTACCTGTGGCTCCCTCGCAGAAGATTCTCGCTCTTTGGCACCTTAATTCCGCGTTTGTGGAGCAAAAACAAGCGTATATTCTGGCGAGATCTGCACGCAGTGCCTGGTTTTTATGGAGTATTGCTGGTTAGTTTTCTCATCCTGACTGGGCTTCCCTGGTCAGCCTTTTGGGGCGACACATTTGCTCAAGTTTGGGGGCGCTTTCCTGCTCAGATGTGGGACGATGTGCCCCAATCAACCCTGGTGACTGGGGCACTTAACCAACGTGGAACGAAACTGGTGCCTTGGGCAGTAGAGCAACTGCCGATGCCACAGTCAAACTCTGCTGGGCATGAAAACCATTCAGGGCACAGTCACACAGCGGCTCAAACTGCTCCTGATCAAGTTTCTCCCAGCATAGCGGTTAACCTGAACTCAGTTGTGGCGTTAGCCCAGGAGAAAGGTGCGCCACCTGGATTTAGTGTGGTCTTTCCTGAAGGAGAGACAGGGGTCTATACAGTTTCAGCATTTCCAAATGACCCGACTCAAGAAATTACGCTGCACATTGACCAATATAGTGGTGAAGTATTGGCTGACGTGCGCTGGAACGATTATGGCTTGGTGCCCAGGGCGGTAGAGCTAGGGGTCGCAATTCACATGGGAAAATATTTCGGACTGACCAACCAATTGCTGATGCTATTTGCCGCCTTAGTTACAATCTCGCTCTCGGTTACAGGAGCCGTGATGTGGTGGCTACGTCGCCCTAAAGGGGTAGGGCTAGTGGGTGCGCCAGCTTTGCCTTCGTATGTTCAACATTGGCGAGTGCCGTTGGCGATCGTGGCGGTTCTGGGACTTGCGTTTCCGCTAGTAGGCATTTCGCTTGTGGGGGTACTGTTGCTGGATTACCTGTTGCTGTCACGCATTCCTGCACTTAAACGTGTTTTTGGCTAGAAACTGACCGTCCAGCAGGCATAGATACCGTGTTGGTTGGGTTGAGGATACGAAATTCTCAACCAGTCCTGGTTTGCGTAAGTTCTGATTGTGTTGGGTTTCGCTTTGCTTTACCCAATCTACACAAGCTCCTCATCCCTCATCCTTTCATGTCTGCGATCGCCCCCTCGTCATGTTGGCGATCGCTGATCCGTTGCTTTGGGCAAGTGATAATACTTTCCGCCTGCCTGTTTTGCTAGCTCTTTGGCAAACCCAGTAGAAACGAATTTGTTTTCGGTGTCAATCACTAAAAGCTGAATTTTGGTGGCGCGGATTTTAGCAGCAATTTCGAGCAACTCGGCTTTGATGTCGGGCTTTTCGCCTTCTGGGATGGTATCTCCTAGCGATCGCGCCAGCGGTACATTGCCCCGTCCATCTGTAATTGCGACAACGACCACCTGACCAATATCGCCCGACTGCATCGCATTCATGCCAACCCGCACTGCCTGCGTCAGCCCATGTGCCAATGGTGAACCGCCACCACAGGGCATTCGCTCCAGCCGTCTGCGTGCTGCTGCAATGGAACGGGTAGGTGGCAGCAGCACTTCAGCCTGTTCGCCTCGAAAGGGAATCAGCGCCACCTGATCCCGGTTCTGATAAGCTTCGGTGAGTAACCGCAGCACGGCTCCTTTAGCAGACTGCATTCGGTTTAGCGCCATTGAGCCAGAAGCATCTACCAGAAAAATCACCAATGCTCCGGCTTTACGGGCTAGCCGTTTGGCGCGGATGTCCGATTGTTCAACAAAGACTCGTTTGGGTGAGAGACTAGGGGCTGGGGGCTGGGGGCTGGGGGCTAACGACTGGCGAAGGACTAATGCCCGCTGACTAGCCGCTTGTTCACTGCGCTGGCGGCGAGCTTTTTGGTAAGGGGCAGCGGCTCTGAGGGTTGCATCTACAGCAATGCGACGGGCCTGACCTCTGGGGAGGACGGGTTTAACATAGCGCCCTCGGTCTTCTGAGAAGACGATGCTGCGAGAGCCAGATTTGCCCTGACGGTTTGCCATTTGAGCAAAGTAAAGCACAGACGGATCAAGGATTACGCCTTCCGGGTCAAAGACAAATTCTTCTGGAACGCTGGGCGGTTGTTCCTGTTCGGGTTCGTCCTGTTCGTCCTGCTCGTCTTGCTCATCTTGCTCCTGCTCCGATTCGTCCTGGGGATCTTCCTGGCTTTGCGGCGGGG
>JAAUTN010000414.1 GCA_012031415.1 Leptolyngbyaceae cyanobacterium SM1_4_3
GGCGTCGTCAGGCGAAAGCATGAGAGAAGTCAAGGCTAGTCAGAAAATGAAAGTCACTCTCACCTTGATCTTTTTGCACCTTGCGTTGCTGTCCTATTTGGTTTTATGCAACATCGATGCATGGGCTGATGAACTCACCTGTCCAAATGGGATGACCTTAATCAATGGGGGCACATACCGCATGGGCGATAACCACAGTGGCTTTGTGGAAGAAAAGGTGGTTGAGGATGTTTCGGTCAAAGACTTTTGTATTGATACCTACGAAGTGAGCAATGCTCAATTTGCTGAGTTCATTGCTGCAACAGGCTATAAGACCGTAGCTGAAAGACCGTTGAGTCTGGAGCAATTTCCTGACCTACCCGATAAGGAACGGGCATCAGGTTCTCTGGTGTTTATTGCCCCTGAAGAAGGGGTTTTACAAGTTCCATACCTCAGTTGGTGGCACTGGATTCCAGGAGCTAGTTGGCAACATCCCCAGGGGACTGAGAGTTCAATTATCGATATGAGTAATTATCCTGTCGTGCAGGTTGCCTATGAAGATGCTGAGGCCTACGCTAATTGGGCAGGTAAGCAATTGCCGACAGAAGCACAGTGGGAGTATGCCGCTAGGGGAGGGAGATTCAATACGATCTTTACCTGGGGTAATCAATACTCTCCTAAACAGGCAAACACATGGCAAGGGAAATTTCCCTTCTTCAATCAACAACAAGATGGATTCGCTGGGATAGCTCCCGTAGGCTCGTTCCCTCCGAATGGATTTGGACTGTTTGACATGACGGGTAACGTATGGGAATGGACAGCCGATTGGTTTCGCATCGATCGACGGGGGATGGAACATCGTTTTAATCCTTCGGGGCCTAGCCGAGTAGCAAGTTACGATCCTAAAAAACCTTGGGAGGGAGCGATGCATGTGATTAAAGGCGGGTCTTACCTCTGTGCTAAGAACTATTGCAGTCGCTATCGTCCTGTTGCTCGTGAATCTCAAGCACCCGATACAGGTACTAGCCACATTGGATTCAGGTTGGTTTTAGATCCAAAATCAACTTTAGGCATAGACATCAATCAATTGGTTAAGGATAGCCCTGATGTAGACAAGTATGTCATCAGCAAATTCTAGACGACTTCGTTCATGTCTTAGAGCGCGGTATCGGAGGAAGCGATGATTGATAGTCCTCTGCCTAGTTCCATCCAAATAGTTATTTTCTTGTTTCTTTTTACATTTCTCTTGTCCGTAGCGCTAGAGAAACCGAAGCAGGAAATCCTGACGCTCATGAAATCAAGCTTGATGGGGCGATCGCTGTTCGCAAATTTCATTCTGCTGCCGATGTTGGGTCTGATTTTAATTTGGTTATTCAGGCTACCGCCCGAAATTTCTGTAGGCTTTCTGATAGTTGCACTTGCCCCTGGAGGGATGCTGGGTCTGCATTTTGCTCGTGTTGCACAAGGCAATCTCGTCTATGCCGTGGGGTTAATTTTACTATTGTCGTTGCTATCCATCATCATTACACCGACGCTAATTTATCTGATTTTTCCTAGCATTGCCGCAACGGATGGATTTGTTGTCTCACTCCTTGGCCGCTTGTTGTTCTTTATTATTCCTCCATTTCTGGCAGCACAGGTCATTCAATATTGGCTAGAGTCAATCGCCACAAAAGTGCAAAAGCTGTCTTCCTTTTTATCGATTGTCCTGTACATTGCATTGACGGTTCTCACATCTAGCCTCAAAGGTCTGGATATTCAAGCACTGGCATGGAATGGGTTGGCCGCAATTGTGGTGTTTATTGGGATGGCGTGGTTCATCGGTTGGCAACTGGGTGGGCCGGAACTAACAAATCGTAAAGTGTTGGCAATCAGTACCAGCATGAGAAATGTGGCAATTTGTTTGTTAATCGCTACGAGCAGTGCGGTCAATCAAAATACTGAGTTGATGATGATTGGGTTTAGTGCGTTGCTGACGCCAATGAATCTAGCCCTAGCGATCGCCATGAGTCGCATCCAGCCAAAGTCTTAAAAGGAGGCAAACCAAGCAGATGCTGATTATTTCTATTCTGAGGTCACAGGTGCGGCAATGCCGGGATCCCCCGACCTGTCCGATGGTATTGCTAGCACACCAAATCAACATGTCATCAACATTCTGACCAACCACCAAATCGACAATTTAGGAGAAACCAATGCTGAAACGGCTTGAAGAGCTGAACCGTACCGTTCGCAATCTATATTCTGTGACAGATTTGCTCAAATCGATGGGGCAGAATACTGACAGCGTATTTGACATTGAAGATAACTTTCGAGGCAGCAATCAGATGAGCGTCTGTGTCGAACGTGTCAAGGCAATTCCTGAAGCCCGTGCGCTGATGGAAAGTCGTTATCTTGGGCCAGCGATCGATCTTGAAGCCCTATCTCAATTGTCTCGCGGCACCCTCGGCCATACCTATGCCACAGTGATGAAGACACTGGGCTATGACCCGAATTTCTTCCGCCAGCGCGAGATCGAAACGGAGGAAGACTGGTTAACCATGCGACTTCGTAAAACCCACGATCTCGCCCACCTAGTGACGGGATTTGGTCCTACAGGTGGAGAGGCGGGTGTGCTCTCTATTCAAGCAGTGCAAATTGGTTATCCAATGTCTGTAGCGCTCCAGGTTGCCAGCATCGGTATGGCGCTGAAGCAACAACCGGAAAAACTTCCAAATATAACGCAGCAAGTGGCGAGAGGCATGGGGATGGCCATCCAAATGAAGCCGCTGATTGCTCAGCGATGGGAAGATGGTTGGGACAAAACAATGCGTCAATGGCGCGAGGACTTGAACATTACTGATCCAGTTATTGATGAACCCTACAGCCTCAAAAATCGCCTGCCAGATCTGGATTTGGATTGGTAACAACTAGCAACCCTTTTCAAGGGGGGCTTTGTAACCCATTTCTGGGTTGTGCTTTGTACACGCTACGCGAACGTTTCCCCCTTTTTCTAAATCATCTCTATAAATCATCATGTCTCCAACTCTTAAGCCTCAATTCAGCCTCGGTTGTCAAACATTTGGCAAGTTCCCAATGTTGCGAAAAGCATTGCGAAAACTATCGCGAAAGCAGCTGGGATACTTTCTCCTAGCAGTTCTCGTCGCCATGAGTCTTTGGTTGGGTCAAGCCCAGGTATCCCAGGCATCCAGAGTGCGAGATCGAATTCGAGGCGGCAATCAGACCACCGAAGCCATTCAGCCCAGCCGCCTGTCTCCGGAACAGGAGATGCGAGTGGGTCAAAACATGAACCAGGATTTGTTGAGGAGTGGTGAGTTCACGCTCTACCAAAATCCTGACATCCAGAATTATGTTGTAGGGATTGGTGAACGGTTATTACCCTATAGCGATCGGGCGAACGAGTTAACCTATACCTTTCAAGTCATACAAGATAGCCAGGTCAATGCCTTTGCCACAATGGGGGGGTATGTGTATATCACAACAGGACTCATGGCGTTTGCAGACAATGAAGCTCAACTCGCTAGTGTTGTCGGTCATGAAATCGGTCACATTGATGGCAAGCATCTGTTAGAACAAATTCGTGCAGATATCGTTCGCCGGGGGCTGATGAGGGCTGGGGGACTCGATGAGAGTACGATCGCCCAGATTGGGGTCGAACTTCTCCGAGAGCGTCCCAACAGTCGTGAGGATGAGTATGATGCAGACCAACGGGGTCTGAGCATGATCGGTGATGCTGGCTATGCCCAATCGGCGATGCCAGACTTCATGCAGAAGCTAGCAGACCAAGGCGGCTCACCACCTGAGTTCCTCAGTACTCACCCTAACCCAGAAAATCGGGTTGAAGCCCTAGAAAGGAGCATTGATCCGAATCAACGGAATGGCGACGGATTGGATTCAACGGCCTATTACAATCGCACTCAAGCCCTACGCTAGAGTTCTGAGGATAAGCCTTTTGTGCTCAGGGGGATGAAGCATAACTTCAACCCTCTAGTTATGTAGGTCTTGCTAACGGCTTTAAATCAGCGGCGGCAAGTAACCTAAAACTCAGCACCAGCGGCTTTCGACCGTCCGCTACATTTAAATTGTTAGCTTGCTGTTATACTAATCTAAAATTATAACTTTTCTCTATTATTAAAAATTGTTCTCTTCCACTCATTGCTGCTGTACTCTTCTAAGAACTTCTTCAACCCTTTCGTAGTTAACCGTGTCTCCTGTTGCCTGAAAAAGATCTGCTGCTGTTTGCAAATCGGCAACCGCTCCCTGACGAGCCTCAAGGTTTACACGCAGCCTCCCTCGATTGTAATAAGCTTCGGCGTTGTCTGGGTTGAGTTCAATAGCACGATTGAAATCTGCCAGTGCCTCTTGTTGATTCCCAGAATTTAACTGTAAATTTCCTCGATTGTTATAGGCTTCAGAAAAGTTTGGGTCGAGTTCGATAGTACGATTAAAATCTGCAAGTGCCTCTCGACTATCTCCAGAATTCACGTACAGTAGTCCTCGATTGTAGTAGGCTCTGACATTGTTTGGGTTAAGTTCAATAGCACGGTTGTAATCAGTAAGTGCACCTTGACTATCCCCAGATTCATCACGCAATATTCCTCGACTGTTGTAGGCTGAGGAATAGTTCGGGTCGAGTTCAATGGCACGATTGTAGTCAGTGAGTGCGCCTTGATCATCTCCAGATTCGAATCGTAGATTTCCTCGGTTGTAATAGGCTATCGCAAGATTTGGGTCGAGTTCAATAGCACGGTTGTAATCAGTAAGTGCGCCTTGACTATCTCCAGAATTTGCTCGCAGTGCCCCCGTATTGTAATAAGTTAGAGCATCATTTGGATTGAGCTGAATGGCACGGTTATAGTCAGCCAATGCTCCCTGAATATCTCCCAACTCATCACGTAATACTCCTCGATTGCTATAGGCTAAGGCGTTGCTTGGGTCAAGTTGAATGGAGCGATTGTAATCAGTGAGTGCGCCTTGAATGTCTCCAGATTGATCACGCAGTACTCCCCGATTGTAGTAAGCCAGCGCGTTGTTTGGATCGAGTTGAATGACTTGACTGAAATCAGCGATCGCCCCTTGACCATTCCCAGAATTCGCCCGTCGCACGCCCCGCTCAAAGTAAGATGCTGCACTGTTCGGTTCTTGCTGAACCAGCATAAACGGTGTAAGTGTTTCCTGTTTATTAACTTGGGCAGCTAAAGCATGGGTAGTACTGGAGGAGGTGAAAATGATCGCAACGATGATCATATTTCTCACAAACGGAGTTTTTAATTCAAAACGAAATCTATCAGTACTAGGAGTAGAGTTGCAAAACATAGACCTATGACCATTATGTTTTTAGGACGCTGAACATGAGAGACTGCGGAACTTTCTCGATCAAGGATTAGGTAAGCTAACGGCTCAAATCAGCGGCGGCAGATCACCTCGAACTCCACACCAGCAGCTTTCAATCGTCCGCTGCATTTGAATTGTTAGACCTGCTCAACCCCAATCTACGGCGCATTTCGACACTAGAAAATCCACCTTTGGAACGCCGCTGCGCTCGTGATCGCTCAATCAACTCAATGAACCTTGGATTGGTACTCAGCGAAATTGTCTCCATATCAACATTCTCAAATGTGACCAATGCTGCAATGGGTTGACCGTTGCTGGTTATAATGACTGGCTCCTCAGTCAAACCTGAAGCATATTTGGCTAATGTTTCGGTTGCCTCTGCGATTTCAACAATCTTCATAGTTCGTAAACCTCTCCTGCAATACGGACTTGATTTCGCTCTTTAATCCCGACTGCATTGATATATAGAACCGATTTGACATCTTTATAATGGTGAATGAAGGCACCTACAACCCTCTAATCTACTGGCTATGGCATATTCGAGCAGTCTGACTGATGCAGAATGGGAAATTCTTGAACCCTGTTATCTC
>JAAUTN010000415.1 GCA_012031415.1 Leptolyngbyaceae cyanobacterium SM1_4_3
CAAAGTATTAGAAGACCAAGCGAACAAGGATAGTCGGAACAGCAGTAAACCACCGTCTGGAGATGGGTTTAAGAAGCGACCCCAAAGTTTGCGGACTAAAAGTGGACGTAAAAGCGGGGGACAAGCGGGACACCCTGGCAGCACATTGGAATGGGTAGACGTGCCCGATGAGATTGAGCAACAGGTGATTGAGACGTGCCAAGGGTGTGGAGCATCGTTGGAGGAGATGCCAATTGTGGAGTGGCAATGTGCTCAAGTGCATGATTTAGTTCCGATTGAGATGAGGGTGAGGGAGCATCAAGTCGCCGTTAAACAATGCGAGTGTTGTGGGCAGCGGAATCAGGCAGCCTTTCCAGTAGGTGTGACCAATCGCGTTCAGTATGGTTCAAGGTTGCGGAGCTTGATGGTGTATCTGATGGATTATCAGCTATTGCCGTCAGCGCGAGTGCAGGAACTATTGTCGGAGGTGTTGGGGTGTTCGTTGTCAGAAGGAACTTTGTACGAGACTCGGCAAGCGTGTTTTGAGTTGCTTAGCGAGATAGAGGCTAGCATTTTTGAAGCACTGCAACAGGCAAAGGTGGCACATTTTGACGAGACAGGGTTGCGGGTCAATGGCAAACTGATGTGGCTGCATGTTGCCAGTACCCAAGCCTTAACCTACTACTTTATTCACCCGAAGCGGGGGAGTGAAGCCATCGATGCGATGGATATTTTGCCTCAATTTGAGGGCACCAGTGTGCATGATGGTTGGCGCAGTTATGCGCTGTATAGTTGTGTTCATGCCCTCTGTAATGCTCATCATTTACGAGAGTTGCGCTTCCTGGTTGAACGCGATGGGCAAGAGTGGGCAGAGCAAATGATGACGCTGTTGGTGACGATGAAAGCATCGGTTGAACAAGCCCAAGCTCAAGGACAGACTCAATTAAACGCCGAAGCAATAACCCAATTTGAACCGCAATACCGAGACTTGATTGAAATAGGCATGAAGCTTAATCCTGCCAATCCTCCGGTTGCTAATTCGCGGGGTCGTCCGAAACAAAGCCCTGCCAGAAATCTGTTAGAGCGTTTAGAGACGCATCAAGCTGAAGTCTTGAGATTTATCCATGACTTTCAAGTGCCGTTTGATAATAATCAAGCCGAACGCGATATTCGCATGATGAAACTCAAGCAAAAGATTTCTGGAGGTTTCCGCTCAGCAGTCGGAGCACAAATTTTTGGTCGGGTTCGGGGCTATCTTTCCACTCTTAAAAAGCAGGGGTATCCTATACTCGATGCTCTGGAACAGCTATTTTGGGACATCCCATTTCCCTGAACCTTCAGCCTGAGTAGTTACCTTAAATGTTTAGTAGGAGATTAAGACGATGACAACCATTCAGCACTATGCAACGAACTACATTGAAAACGCCAAAGTAACTTTGGTTACTTCATCACAAGTGATTGAGTCAAAATCAGTGGAATACTGTATTGCCAGTGGGTATGTCAAAGTGATCACTCAAGATGACCGGACGTTAATTACCCACATCAGTAATGTCGTGATTGAAGTGACCTGATGTGACAAGCGTTTCGTGCTCCGGATGATCCAGAGGATGGACATGATGACTTAGGATTTCGAGTGGTTTGTCAAGATGTAGGCACTCCGGAACAGCCTGAAATTGGGGCATCATTCCGGCGCTATGTTGACTAAAATAAACGCTATCTCCTTCATCCCTCTAGAGCTTGATTATGGTGTTGCAACAGCCTCCTCGTTCCATGCCGATTCCCCCCCTGGAGAGTGGCGATCGCCTGACTCGTGCTAAGTTTGAGCACCGCTATGAAGCGACCCCAGAGAAATTCAAAGCCGAGTTAATTGAAGGAGTGGTTTACGTGGCATCCCCCGTTCGAGTTTTTCATGGCACTCCCCATGCCGCCTTAATGGGTTGGTTAGCTGTTTACTGGGCAGCAACACCTGGAGTAAGCGCGGCGGACAATACAACTATACGGTTAGACCTTGACAACGAACCGCAGCCGGATGCCTTACTGCGGATTGAAGTTGGCGGTCGCTCGACGATTAGCGAAGATGGCTATATCGAGGGGGCACCGGAATCAGTGGCGGAAATTGCTACCAGCAGTGCCGCGATCGATTTAGGAGCCAAGCAAAATGCCTATCGTCGCAATGGGGTACAGGAGTATCTGGTGTGGCAAACCTTTGAGAATCGCTTCAGTTGGTTTCGGTTGCAAGCAGAGGAATTTGTTGTTATTGAACCGGATGCCAATGGCATGATTCATAGTAGCGTATTTCCAGGGTTGTGGCTGAACGTACTAGCCTTATTAGAGGGCAGGATGACGGAGGTGCTGAATGGGCTGCAAGCCGGAATTGCTGACCTGGCACATCAGGTGTTTGTGCAAGACTTAACCGGGCGATCGCGCAAGCTTGAATGAGCTTGTCGCCATGAGGAACTGCTAGCGCTCAACGGCATTTATGCAGGTCTCTGATATGTACAGTCGGGCATGTACAGTTGGGGCTGAGTTAGGACGAAAAGAGCGATCGTGCTAGAGTTATTGAAACTAATTATCATTAGGTTAATCATTCAATCTAATCTAGCCCCACCATGACACTCACTCTTAATGGATCTGACTGGGATGAACTATTGGAGCAAGCGCCTCAGCCACACAGTTTTGATGGCGTAGTGGATGATTTTGAAGAGCTTCAGGGTTTCCCAGAGCGCTTCGGTTGTGGCTACGACCGCGAGATGGAGGTGTCGCCAGGGGTATGGCTGACGTTGTTTGACCAGAAGCTGCATCAGAGTTGGTGTCTTAAAGTGTCTGCCCATGAGCATTCAGTACAGTACATGGTTTTGCTATCGGGGCTACGGCATTATGAAGAGACATACCCGACGTTTGGCGGTGAGCGGAGTTACTTTTCTGGCAGTGGCATTTCGCCCTCGTTTACAGCGCGGTATGAGCGATCGCAGCGATTGGTCGGCATTAACATCGACCTGCTGCCGGAGGTACTGGAGGCGCTTTTCCCAGAGATCGCAGGTGGGGCAGCTTTATTAAAGCTGCTCCTGAAGCAAAATGATTGGAAGGTGTCGTTTTTTCCAAAAGTGACCCCAGCCATACGGCAGGTCGCCCAACAAATCTTTGAGGCCCCATTTTATGGCGCAACGCGGCGGCTGTATCTGCAAGAGAAAGTATTCGAGTTGCTGACGTTGCAGTTCGAGGCAATCCTCTCCGACCAGAAACTCTCTCAGTCACTTGCCGGACGCAAATCAGAAAGAGTTGCCCGTGTCTACCATGCTGGAGAGGTTTTGACATCCCGGTTAGAGAATCCGCCTTCGCTGTTGGATTTAGCCCGACAGGTTGGAGTCAGCGATTGCACGTTACGGCGTGGCTTTCAGGATGTGTTTGGCACAACGGTGGTGGGCCATCTGGCTCAGCAACGCATGAAACACGCCGAACAGCTATTGAGGGAAGGGGACTGTACGGTGGCAGAGGTGGCAAATCAAGTTGGGTACGCCCATCTAGGGCATTTTGCGGCAGGATTTAAGCGGCAATTTGGCATCACGCCCAGGGAATGTTTGTCCGGTCGCAGGGTGGCAGCGTCAACCGTGGAGTGCGGTTGAGCCAGTGACCGTTTTGGGATAGACAAGCCGCGATCGAGTTCTCTACACTGCTTTTTGTTGACTATCAAGACTATTTCTCAATAAGTCTGGATCTCAGGTGTGAGGGATTGAAATGCGCGTGTGGCAGTTTTCGGGTTCGGTGGGGTTGGCGTTCGGGTTGGCTCTGGTGAGCATGTTGCCCGTTGGGGCTGAGGAATTGGACAATGGGCGATCGAGCATGGGCAGTGAGGAAGCACGGTCTTCTCCTCTCCCTGCCCTCTCCGAGCTTGACTCACCCGCCGCAACGGTCACAGACTGGGTTGCCCAAATCGAAGCCTCTCTGGTGCAAATTACCAATGTGCGTCTGGAGGAAACGGAGTCAGGGTTGCAGGTGATCCTGGAAACGGCAGAGGGTGAACTGGCGGTTTCGGAAACTCGCACCATAGGCAATGCGCTGATTGCGGATATTCCCAATGCGGCGATCGCAGAGGAGTTTTCTCAAGAAAATCCGATCGAAGGGATTGCGCTGGTGAGTGTGACGAGTTTACCGGGCGATCGAGTTCGGGTTGCCATCACTGGAACCGATGCACCGCCTGTAGCCGAGGTGACAGCAGAAGCGCAGGGGTTAGTGCTAATGGTAACACTGGGAGATGCAGATGCGGTTGTAGAAGAGGATGCGATTCAGGTGGTGGTGACGGGGGAGCAGGATGAAGGGTATAACCCGTCGAGTGCGACCACTGCGACGCGGACGGATACACCGCTGCGGGATATTCCCCAATCGATTCAGGTTGTGCCTCGGCAGGTATTAGAAGATCGTAATGTAAGAACACCAATTGAATCAGTAGAGACAGTTAGCGGTGTAGTTTATAATGGAGGATTTGCAAGCGCACCTCAAGGTTCTGTGATCATAAGAGGTTTTCAACAAGGGCAACAATTTCGCAATGGTTTCCGAGATGCTGATCGTGCTGGTTTAACGGGTATAGGCACAGTTGAACAAGTGGAAGTTCTGCGAGGACCTACGTCAGTTCTATTTGGAGCCGTAGAACCCGGTGGAATCATCAATGTGATCACCCGACAGCCGTTGAGCGAACCGTACTACAACATCACACTTGAGGCAGGCAATCGCGCCTTTTTCCAACCCAGTCTTGACTTATCAGGTCCTCTCACTGCCGATGAAACACTGCTCTACCGTTTTATTGCCAGTTTTCAAAACTCAGATAGCTTTCAAGAGTTTGCAACTAGCTATACAACCACTGTTGCCCCCTCGCTCACTTTTAATTTTGGAGATAACACAAATTTAGATTTGTATTACGAGTACATTGACTACTTTGGTAATCCACCTGAAGATTATTCGTTCTTATTTAGCGATGGCGCTGAACCACCTCGAGATTTCTATCTAGGATATCCTGATTTTTCCTACAGAGTACTCACCACTCAAAAGTTTGGCTACTCATTTAACCATGAATTTAGCGATAGTTGGCAGATTCGTAATAATGTTGCTGTAGCCATCACTGACGCTGAGACTACATTTGCTAACCCATCTGAATTAGTGGATGGTCGTTTTCTTGTGTTGGATGCTTCAGACCGTGACTTCACAGTAGACAATTATTTTGGACAGATCGACCTACTAGGGGAGTTTGACACTGGGGCAATTTCACATCAGCTTCTAATAGGTTTCGACTACAATTACCGCGAGGATACTTTTTCGATTTTTACTGCTAGTGTTCCCAACCTGGATATTTTTGACCCAAATTATGATATCCCAAGACCTAATGATTTCGCTCCTGCTTTTAGCGATGCTAATTTCATCACAACCTACGGCGTTTTTCTTCAAGACCAAATTAGCCTGTTAGCCAATCTGAAATTGCTAATTGGTGGGCGTGTAGATTGGATTTCCCAAAGGACTGAGGTACGTGGTTCTGACACTCAAGAGCAGGATGATAGTGCGTTTAGCCCTCGCATTGGACTGGTATACCAACCCAGTGACACGATCGCTCTTTATACCAGCTATAGCCGATCTTTTCTCCCTACATTTGGCTTGAATGCGGATGGTGAGGCATTTGAACCAACGAGGGGTACTCAATATGAAGCAGGTGCTAAAGTTGACTTTTTAGATGGAAGACTTTCAGCAACACTCGCAGCTTATGAAATCACTCGATCGAATATTACAACCCCTGATCCCGACAATCGCGATTTTTCAATTCAAGTTGGTGAGCAAAGAAGCAGAGGAATCGAGTTCGATGTTGGGGGTGAGGTCTTACCTGGCTGGAATATTATTGCCTCATACGCCCATACCAACGCAGAAGTCACTGAAGACAA
>JAAUTN010000069.1 GCA_012031415.1 Leptolyngbyaceae cyanobacterium SM1_4_3
GGTGGGGAGAGGGGGAGATAGAGGGGGATGTCGTTCTTCCGCTTCTGTGCTCTTGCGCTGTATTAGAGGTGCGTGACACGGGCACAGGCATTTCGACTGATGAGTTGCCTCACATTTTTGAGCGGTTTCATCGGGTTAAGGGGGCGATCGGACGCAGTTATGAAGGGTCGGGCATTGGGCTGTCATTGGTGCAAGAACTGGTGCGCTTGCATGGCGGCACGATTCAGGTTAGCAGCGTTGTAGGTCAGGGCACCTGCTTTACGGTGTTCATTCCGACTGGCTGCGCTCATCTACCGAGTGAGTCCATCAATGCCACCCGCACGCTGACCTCGACGGCAACAGGGACCAATCCCTACGTTGAAGAAATATTGCGCTGGTTGCCCACTTTGAGCGATTCAGCGGATCGAGCCGCTGAATCGATTTCCATTCCGGTTCAACCGAAGCAGGCATCGATACCAATGGGGCGCATTCTGCTGGCTGACGATAATGCCGATATGCGCGATTACCTTAAGCGTCTACTGAGCCAGCAGTATGAAGTAGAGACAGTGGCGAATGGGGCTGCGGCTTTGGCAGCTATTCGTCAGCAGCTTCCAGATCTGGTCTTAGCGGATGTGATGATGCCAGAAATGGACGGGTTTGAATTGTTGCGTTTGCTCCGTTCTCACCACACCACACAGGACATTCCAATTATTCTACTATCGGCACGGGCGGGTGAAGAAGCGCGAATTGAAGGACTGGAAGCGGGAGCCAATGACTATCTGATCAAGCCCTTTTCTGCCCGTGAGTTGCTAGCGCGAATCGAAGCCAACTTAAGACTGGCGCAGTTACGCCGGGAGGCAACCCAACGAGAACAGGCACTCAATCAGCAACTCACGCGCCGCATCAATGAGTTACAAACTTTGTTTGATTTGCTGCCCGTTGGCGTGGCGATCGCAGAAGACCCAAACTGTCACGTGATTCGTGCTAATCCCGCTTTGTCTGAATTGATCCGAGTGCCGATTGATGTCAATGCTTCCCAAAGTGCGCCACTCAACGAACGCCCCCTCTATCGCCTCTGTCGAGATGGTGAAGAGCTTCCCGTTGAAAACTTGCCCATGCAGTACGCAGCGATTCACAACACCGAGGTCAAAGATGAAGTTTTAGATCTTGTCCATCCTGACGGCACCTTAGTCAAACTCCTTTCCTACTGCTCTCCCCTATTAGATGAGCAGGGCAACGTCAGAGGCGCTTTGGGAGTCTTTGTGGACATTACCCGGCGGGTGGCGACCGAAACCGCATTACGCGATCGAGAGCAGCGGCTTGACTTAGCTACGACGGCTGCGGGCTTAGGCATTTTTGAATGGAATGTTCAGACGGGTGATGTCCGTTGGGAAAACCAACGAATGTACGAAATCTTTGGGCGTACTCCAGCAGATAGCACGCTGACTACAGAAGACTTTATCAACCCTGTAATCCATCCTGGCGATCGCGAATCCTTTGAGCAGTGCTTGTCTGTAGGAATGCAATCACAGTCCTTTCATGCCGTCTGCCGCATTCGTCGCCAGAACGATCAGCAATGGCGCTGGGTTGAGTTTAATGGACATTTTACGCTGACAGCAGACAAGACACCGCTGCGATTGGTTGGCGTGTTAGGAGACATTACCGAGCGCAAACAAGCTCAGGAAGCATTGCAGGAGAATGAAGACCGTCTCCGTCTAGCAATTGAATCGGCTCAGTTAGGCACCTGGGACTGGAACCTCATCACGAATGAGTTGACCTGGGATGCAGGCTGCAAAGCAATATTTGGGCTACCCCCTGATGCTCAAACTAACATTGAAATTTTCTATCGGGGCTTACATCCTGATCAGCGCGATCGCCTGCAAGAGATTGTGCAATGGTCACTTAATCCAGAGAGCGGCGGCGGCTATGACACTGAATATCGCGTCGTAGGAATCACAGACAGCGTTGAACGGTGGGTTGCGGCTAAAGGACAGGTCTACTTCAACTTAGCCCGTGAACCCGTGCGTTTTATTGGAACAGTCCTAAACATTACGGATCGCAAACGGATTGCTGCCGAACGAGAACAGATCCTGTCCCGTGAACAAGCCGCACGCGAGGAAGCTGAAGCCACTAACCGGATCAAAGATGAGTTTTTGGCAATTGTCTCCCATGAATTGCGATCGCCCCTCAACCCAATTCTCGGTTGGGCAACACTGCTGAGAAGCCGCCAACTCAATCAGCAACAAACCGAACGCGCTCTGGAAGTGATTGAGCGCAACGCTCAGATACAGGCGCAATTGATTAACGATCTGCTGGATGTATCTCGCATTCTGCGCGGCAAACTGAGCCTGGACAGCAAGCCCGTCGATCTGGTAGCCATCATTGCAGCGGCAGTAGAAACCGTTCGACTGGCGGCAGAAGCCAAATCTATTCAAATTCATACCGAGATTGCCCCCAACGTGGGACACATCATTGGAGACGCAGGCCGATTACAGCAAATCGTGTGGAATCTGCTATCGAACGCAGTCAAATTCACCTCAGAAGGGGGGCAAGTCAAAATTTGCTTATCATCTATCCCAGGTCAGTCATCATTGGCAGAAAACCAGAAACAAATAAACAGCGACCAGGGACAAATAGCTCACTATCCAAGACAAACGACTCACTACGCCCAACTCACCGTTACCGACACGGGCAAAGGCATTCCTCCCGATTTTCTCCCCTATGTGTTTGAGCGCTTCCGTCAAGAGAGTTCTTCTACAACTCGACAATTCGGTGGACTCGGATTAGGACTGGCGATCGTTCGCTATCTGGTGGAACTGCATGGCGGCACCGTGCAGGCTGACAGTTTGGGAGAAGGACAGGGAGCCACCTTTACGGTGAGATTGCCGTTGCTGAGAAGCAAGGAAGATGAGGAGCAAGGGGAAGTAGGAGAGTTTTCCTCTACTTCTACCAATCTGTATTCCCTCACCGGACTGCGAATTCTAGTGGTCGATGATGATGACAATACTCGCGAGTTTCTCACCTTTCTGCTAGAACTACATGGGGCAAATGTCACAGCCACTGCAACTGCGAGTGAAGCGCTCGTCAACTTAGTCCAGTTCAAGCCGGATATTCTCTTGAGCGATATTGGGATGCCTGATGTGGATGGCTATATGCTGATGCGGCAGATTAGAGCCTTACCCCCAGCGCAGGGAAGAAACATTCCGGCGATCGCCCTTACTGCCTACGCTGGAGAGATTGACCACCAGCAAGCTATGGTGGCAGGCTTTCAGCAGCACATCGCCAAACCCATTGAGCCAGAAGTATTAATTGGAGCAATTGCTAATCTAGTTAAACAATCCTAGATTGAAAGAACCTCCTTCTCCTTCCCCCTCAAATCAATGTCTATAACCACTGAGCCTTCCTCTTCTCAAATCACCTCCTCTGAGGTAATCTTTCCTCCAGGCAACCTATGGAGCGACGAACCCCCGTTGGAATCAGATCTACATCGAGAGCAGATTGATTTACTCATTCGCTTAATAAGATGGTGGTGGCGAGAACGACAGGATTTTTATGCCTCCGGCAATCTCACGATCTACTACAGCCCCAACCAAAAAACATCGGAAGAGTTTCGCGGCCCAGATTTTTTTGTTGTACTCAATGCCGATCCCTAGGAGCGCCGCAGTCAACTGTAGGATGGGCAAAGGGCATCGCCCGCCATCTGTTCAAGCATTGCATTGGGATGGGCACGCTCTGCTTTGCCCATCCTACGCATAATGGACTAATGCCTCATTTTAGCTGTGTTGTACCACTACTGGTACGACACTTATGGCAGTACCAGGACTAGTTAGGATTGCGAATTTAATAAAGTAGGGTGTGTTAGGCAAAGCCGTAACGCACCAGAGGCTTTTAGAACGGTGCGTTACGCTGCGCTAACGCACCCTACTGATACTGAAGCCTCTTGCTATTGTGGCGATCGCCGCTGTACCATCACCATCACTGCATCTACGGTGACTGGGATAGAAGCAAGGGTCGGAAGTATCTCGGTATTTGCGTAAATCATAGGCAAATCTGTTCCTTGCCAAACCCAGATCTGCTGTCGCTGAAGGTCAATTAACCAGGCAAGCTGAGTGCCGTTGCCCAGACAGTGGAGAATCTTATGCTGCAAATCCAGCGTGCTTTGATCGGGGGAGCGAATTTCAATTAACCAATCTGGGGCACCCTGGAGTGGACCGTCTTCCTGGGTGCGATCGCTAGCCACAACAGCAATATCGGGCACCGGGGAAAAGGGAGGAACAATGCAGCGAAACTCTTGAATTGCTTCGTAGTCGGCTGTTTGGCTATTGATGAAGTTAACCAGATTGCGCTGCAAGCGGGAATGAAACAGGGTGGGCATGGGTTTCTGCTGTGCGCGACCACTAATGAACTCCCAAGCCGGAGAAGCTTCAATGTTGGGTTGATTAAGGAAAGCGTCCAGAGTGATGGTGCTGACGGGCGATCGCATAGTTTTATGAAAAAGAGAAGGACTTTGCCCAGATCTGCGACTTCTTAGAGAAGTCGCAGATCTAAATAGCTTATGTCAGAGTAATTTAATTATATTTTGGCAAGGTCTAGAACCAAGTGATGATGGTCGGCTAAAGATGAACGATGTCCCACGCTCAGGTAAGTTGCACCGATCGCCGACAACTGTTGATAAAGCCGTTCCTCATTATCCAAATCAAGGGCACTTGTTGCTTCATCTAAAATGGCGTAATTTGGCTTGTTTAATAGTAATCGGGCAAAGGTGAGACGCTGCTGTTCCCCTAATGACAATACATCAGCCCACTCTCGCTCAGCTTTAAAACCCCCAAACCGTTCATCTAAGTCAGCTAAATTCACCTGTTCCAAAACTTGCTTGAGGTGCTGGTCTTCGACCTGAAGCTGAGTGTTGGGGTAAAGTAACTGGTCGCGCAGCGTCCCCATAATCATGTAAGGGCGCTGAGGCAAAAATAAGATCTGATCGGGTTTAGGACGCAGAATTGTACCTGTTCCAGCGTTCCATAATCCGGCGATCGCCCGCAGCAATGAACTCTTGCCACACCCGCTCGGTCCCATCACCAGAAGCCCCTGCCCTGACGGAATTTCTATCGACAAATCTTTGATTAAAGTGCGTTGACGATTGGGTGTTTGTAGGGTGAGATGTTTTAAGGCGAGGCGATCGGCTTCAACAATTTGAATGACCGGGAGTTGCTCAGAAGTTTGGGAGAATGCTTCAATTTTTGTAATTTCAGTTTGGATAACTTCGGCTTGTGTCGCTTCGGCTTGCGTTATCTCAGCTTGCGTCACTTCTGCGGATGTCACTTCTGCGGGTATAACTTCTGTGGATTTGACCTCCGTTTTCGTTGCTTCGACCTGCTCTAGAAACTCAGCAAAGGTATACAGACGGTTAATTCCCGCTGTAAAGGTAGTGAGTGACTGAAAGCGGGCAACCACAATATTCAGTGAGAAAAAGACCCGCACAAAAGCGCCTTGTGCCTCACTCACTTTGCCTACCTCAATCTCTCCGGCAAAAATTCCAGGAGCGACCACCAGTGCAGGCAGAATGAAGGGAATAAACTCATAGGCATTTGTTAAAACATTTAAGCCCAACTCCCAAACAAGTAGCCGTTTGACATTCTCAAATACATCTGAGAACCGCTGCCCGACCTGACTTGATTCGCGTTCTTCGCCCCGGTAAAAGGCGATCGCCTCGGCGTTTTCTCGAATTCGCACCAGGCTAAAACGGAAGTTAGCTTCTCGTCGCAGTTGCTCAAAATTTAGCCGTACCAGTGGCTTCCCAAATACTCCTGTTGTCACTAATGTTCCAACCAGGGCATAGAGTCCTAGAAAAAGCACAAGCGGTCTGGAGATGCCCCAAAGTACGCCGCTAAAGGCAATTACGGCTAGAAATGATTCCACCAACGCCAGCAGAAAAGTGAGTGATTCCTGTGTAAAACTGCGAACATCTTCAGCAATCCGCTGGTCGGGGTTATCAATGTTGATGTCTGAAATGTTGAGCTGATAGTAGGCGCGATCGCCAAAATAGCGATTCACAAACCGTTCAGTTAGCCAGCGTCGCCACTGTAAGCTGAGGCGATCGCGCAAATAGGTATAGCCTGCCAGCAGCGGCGCATAGATCACCAGCACGGCTAAAAAGATAATTACCGTTTGCCAAAATCGCGGCTCATCCTGGGCTGAGAGGGCTGAGATTAGCACTCCACGCTTGTTGTTCAACAAAACGCTTAGCCCCGTGTAGGCTAGCAAAAACAGGACAACCCCCAGCAACAGTCCTCTCGCGTACCATTTTTCATCTCCTGACCAGTAGGATTTGGCGATCGCCCAAAACTGCTGAAAGACCTGCAAATTCAATCGATCCATTCACTTATTTCCTTTGGGACAGGTTTGCTTGCATGATCAACTTAGTGGAAGGGTTTCAGGTACTCGGCGCATCAGAGTAATCGCTCGAACTGCCATCAGTAACACCAGTGCCATCCACAGTAAGTGGGGACTTTGAGTTTGCCAGGCGATCGCCCCCATTGGCACAAAACCCACCAGAGTCGCCAGAACTGTAGACTGACGTAGAATCTGCCCTTTGGTTAAACCCAAAAAGTAGCCGTCCAGCGTGTAAGCGATCGCCCCAAAACCGAGAACCGGAAACAGCCACAGTACAAACCGATTTATCTGCACCAACACCTCTGTATGGTTCGTTAATAGACTAAATAGCGGCATCGGAAAGAGGGCAAATCCTGAGGCAAAGACAAGCCCTAGCCCAAGACTAACCCCACCTGATAGCCAGAGTAGTGTGAGCAGGCGATCGCTTGCCCCTTGACCGTAAAAGATGCCTGCAAAACTCTCCGTCGCAAACGCCAACCCATCAATAAAATAGGCTGTTAGCGTAACCACTTGCAGCAACAAAGTATTTGTCGCTAACACCGTTGTTCCCAATGCAGAACTGAGGTTTGTAAATAGCGCAAACGCAGATACCAGTGCAAAAGTACGAATCACAATATCGCCGTTTAGGGCAAACGCCATTCTCCAGTCGGCTGCATCAAACAGCTTTGTTGTAACTGCCCGAATCTGGCTCAAATTCAAAGTTCGCCCGACTAAAACCAGACCTGCCAAAAGCATCAGGTATTGACTCAGCCCAGTTCCCCAACCTGCCCCCGCACTGCCCCAGTCCTGCTGCACTACAAACAGATAATCTAATACTACATTGGCTCCATTGCCGATCGCAGAGAGCAATAACACCTTCGCCCCCTGCCCCTGCCCCAAAAACCAGCCAATCAGCACAAAGTTGATCAACGTTGCAGGCGCTCCCCAAATCAAAGCATTGTAGTAATCGATGCCTGCCGCTTTCACTTCTGAAGTTGCACTAAGAAGGGCAAACCCGATCTCTCGTAGAGGATATTGCAAGATCCAAATAATCACTCCTGTTGTCAGCGCTAGCCCAACGTTACGTAACCCAATCAGCAACACAGCCTCCTGATCTTGTCGTCCGACTGCCTGAGCGGTCGTTCCCGTTGTCGCCATTCGCAGAAAGCCAAATGTCCAGTAGATGTAGTTGAATAAAACCGTTGCCAGCGCCACGCCTGCTAAATGACGAAGTTCTGGTAGATGACCTAGAAACGCTATATCAAGCATCCCTGCCAGCGGAATCATCAGATTGGAAAGGACGTTGACAGCCGCCAGACGGAGGAAGCGATCGCAAAACTGCCTGAAATGCATAGAGTTAGAATGCATAAAGTTAAAGTGAGAAGGAGTAGCCATGCTCACTAGCCTTGAGCCATTTATCAGCAGTTTCTTTCATCTATTTCGCAATGCTGGCAATCGCCACCAGGGTACATGAGGATGCTCGTGATGTTCCTCATGATAGCCAAAGTAATAGCAGGTGATAAAAGACAAGAAAACAGGAAGAGAAGTACTTTGAGTATGGTGAGAGTTATTATATCCTTCCTTTGGCTTTCGATGGGTTAGAAACGTCCCAAAGTAAAATAGCTGAAGTGAACTCAGAATGGGAGGAATAGTCCAAAACAAAATTAGGTTTATCTCAGGCAAATTTAGGACATGACTCATGAAGTTGAATGCTATCAGTAAACCAAGCCACTGTCCTAGATTCCAGTATCTTTTAATAAAGAGGAAGTACCAGGCAAAGAAGTTTTCATGCTTGAAATCATGAAAGTCCGGGTCAAGCTCACTTCCAGGATAGCGATGATGGAGCCGATGGTTGTTTAATAATTGCTTATAAGAAAAGAATGCATAGCAAAATGCCGCAATCGAACCGATTAAGTGGTTAACTTTAGCATTTTTGGGAAAGACTACTCCGTGCATTGCATCATGGGCTGTGATGAATAACCCTGTATATAAAAAAGTTTGCCAAAGTAAAGCAAACGCTACACCAAAGATCGGCATCTTTGATAGGTCTATAGAAAGGCATAGTAATAAACTGCTTATCCAGAGGCTAAAGATGATGGAGGCAATTAAAGCTCCGAAAAACCTTCCTTGCTTAATTTCTTGTTTAACTGTTATTGAGGTAGACTCTACAGGTTTGATAGATACTGTTTGAACCATGTACTGACTCCGTTACTGTAAAACACCTGCTTGCGATCGCCAAAACTCAAATTTGTTAAGTTTTGGCTACACATCATCCTAACGAGTCACCTGGTTAGAGCAGTCTGTCTATAGTGTTAGTCCATCCCCATCCTACTCTCTTCCGGGTTGAAGATTAGGTATCAGTCAATCAGGGGTAAGAACTGAGCATCACAAGACAAATTAATCACTAATTCCTCTTTCGACAGAGCCGAAACTGACTTTAAGACTGAAGTTTAGCTTTTGAAGTTGCTTTTGAATGTGAATGAGCAGTGAGCGATTTAGTAGGCGATTCTGATAAATTGCGATCGCTACCGTTATATGCTGGGGTAATAGGAGTGACTGGGGTTGTTTCGGATGTACTGGTTTGCATGACTAATACATTCTCCAATTGACTGAGAGTAGCCTCATGCTATCGACTGGTTAGGTTGCTACGGTCTGCCTTTGAGCTTATCTGGCTTTATTCCAGAAGAAATGATTTAACGAATACTGCTTTGCAGGTGAGACTCAACAATTGAGACAACTCGTGCCACCCCATCCTCGGCTTGCAGTTGTCCCTGCAACTGTTGGGACTGTTCTCGGAAGCTAGAATCTTCAAGAATAGTTTGAATGCTGGCAACCAGGCGATCGCTGGTGAGTTCTGACTGAAGATGAGTGGCGGGACAAACTCCCAGTTGTACCAGCAATTTTCCCCAAGCTGGCTGGTCTCCAAAGAAAGGAACAACGATAGAGGGAATACCCGCCCGTAATGTCGCTGCCACTGTTCCTGAACCACCGTGATGAATTGCAGCAGTGACTTTAGGGAAAAGCCAATCGTGAGGAGCTTCCTCAAGCAAATAAACGGAGGGGGGCAGGTCGGTGCTAACGCTCCCCCAACCCGAACAAAGAACGGCTCGCTGTCCGGTTGCCACCAATGCCGAAACGATCGTTTCAGCTAACTGCTTGGGATGTCGAGGAATCATGCTGCCAAAGCCAACATAAAAAGGCTTGGGTTCCTCATCCAGAAAAGCCTGTAGCTCTGGTGAAGGAGTAAAAGAGTTTGCTGTATCGAGAAAGCAGTATCCCGCCTGCTGAATTGCTGAACCCCAATCTGGAGGAGGGGCGATCGCCGCTGCACTATAACAATTGACGATTGGCAGAGGTGAAAGAAACGGAGGCGCATTCCGCCGATATCGGGCACCTGACCAGGGTAATTGAGGCAGATGCAGCACGTCTTGTCGAAACCGATTGATCAGCTTTGCATTAGAACGCCAGCCGAGGAATCCCACCAGATGATAGCTCAAAAGGTTGGCTAACCCTGGCAACCACTGATCGGTGCGTTCGGCAAAACCCAGGAAAGGAAAAGTTCGCGTTGCAGCCATAGGAATTTGGGTTGCCAAAATTGCAGGAATTTTGAGCGCTTCAGCAAGATGGTAGCCCCACAGCGCTAAAGGCGAAAACACGATCAGTTCGCTCCCCTGGCAGGCGTTCCAGGCATCTAAAAGCTGCTGCCACAGGAGTTCCTCAGCAACCAACTTCACCCGCTGATTACCTTCGAGTAATTCGAGTCCGGTTGGTGAACTCAGAAGTTGCTTAAAGTCACCCGCAATCGGTGCAAACGGAATGCTCCAGTGAGCGGCAAAGTCAGCAAAGTTAGGGCTACTCGCCAATGTGACCTGGTGTCCCTTTTGGATTAGACCCAAAGCGATCGCACAAAAAGGTTGAATGTCGCCACGAGAGCCACCGTCAAAATGGTGATGCGAGCCATGTCCCTCGTCCTGCAAGTAAACTAGCGTTTTGGCTTATGCTATCAGAGCGAAGTGAGTCTAGCTGCACTGAATGTTTGTAGCGATCGGCTGATGCTCTAAAGCACATTGCCAATCACGAGAGGACATTTCCCCTGTCTGTGCGGCGATCGCCAGCAAATTTCTGAATCCGCTTTGCCTGGTTTCCCTCCTTCACAATGCAGAAGTACTTCTGCACAGCACTGAAGTACTTCTGCACAGCACTGAAGTACTTCTGCATAGCACTGAAGTACTTCTGCATAGCACTGAGGAACTCAAATGCAACGCTGAAGCACTTAAATGCAACGCTGAGGAACTCAAATGCAACGCTGAAGTACTTAAATGCAACGCTGAAGTACTTAAATGCAACGCTGAAGTACTTAAATGCAACGCTGAAGTACTTCAGTAGGGTGATCGATACGGTTTCCCAGAGTCCGCAACATCAAACCTAGTCGAGATTACAAATCTTTGCGATCGCTTAAGTAGGATCAACCAGCTTATTCAGCCTTCATGCAAATCCACCTAAATTTTTACGAATTTTTGCTCAAACCGATAGGAATAAGCAGCGGCTAAAGTACGAGCATCAACCGCATGAATTTTAAGCAGGAGATGCATCAATGGCGAGACTCAAACGCAGTTCCCCAGTGCTCGATAAAGCTTTACGTCGAATGGCAGGAATGCGCTCACTTCATCACAAGTTAAAGTTGGCCAACGGGCTGAATCTGACAGAGTATGATGCCCGCATTCAAGCCCTACAAACGAAGCTATTAAACTACAACACAATGCTTTCTCAACTCGATGAAGTAGCGGGGCAAATCGCGCTACTGGAGCAAGATTTGAGCAACTACTCGGAAAAGATGCTGCTGGGTGTAGCTGCCCAATATGGTAAAAGCAGCTTAGAGTATATGCAGGCTGGAGGAAAGCCTCGTAAGCGCTCAGCACGAGCGACATCCACCACTGAGGTTGCCCCTGAAGCTACGACTAATGTGACCCTAAACGGCAATGGAACAAGCGCTATTGTGAATTAGCCACCAACGTAGGATGGGCAAAGCAAAGCGTGCCCATCAAAGCCTAATTCCTGATGGATGGGCACGGGCGATGCCCTTTGCCCATCCTACGATCTACAATCTAATCTCCACCCGCCAAATTTGCCTTTGCCTTCTGCCACAGCGCTTCCAGTTCGTCCAAAGTGTAGGTCGAAAGGGGCGATCGCACCCCGCTTCTACTTGAGCAAAGCGCTGCACAAACCGTTGATTGGTGCCCTGGAGTGCCTCTGCGGGGTCGAGACCATGCCAGCGGGCAAGGTTGATTAGCGTAAACAGCAAATCGCCTAACTCGGCTTGCTGATTGGCCTTGCTTTCAGAGGCGATCGCCTGCTGAAACTCTGCCAACTCTTCATGAAATTTTTGCCATACGCCGTCTACATTTTCCCACTCAAACCCAGCGGCGGCAGCTTTTTGCGAGATTTTCATCCCAGCCATCAGCGGAGGCAGCGATCGCGCATAGCGGTTTAGTCGGGGAGTCAATCTTTGAACCTCACCGGATTCTTCAGCCGCTTTAATTTGCTCCCAGTTTTGATGCACCTCTTCAACACTCTGCACTTCAACATCGCCAAACACGTGCGGATGGCGACGAATTAGTTTTTGAGTGATGCCTTCTGCCACATCCTTGAGATCGAACGATCCGGTTTCACTGGCAATCTGTGCCTGTAAAACGACTTGCAGCAGCAGATCGCCTAATTCGTCGGCGATCGCTTCCTGGCTACCCTGCCGAATTGCGTCCACCACTTCATACGCTTCTTCAATCACGTAAGGAATCAGCGTTTCGGGCGTTTGAGCTAAATCCCAGGGACAGCCATCAGTGGGCGATCGCAACTGAGCCACAACCTGAATCAGCCGTTCCAGAGCGCTGAGAACCATAGATTCAATAGAATTGAGGGGTTGAGCAGTAGACATAAAGGGAGGCAAAAGTAGGATTTTAGCGCATCTCCACCCAGAAACACAGAGTCACTCAGATGTACATAAATTTTTGTATCTGAAGCTCAAAAGCCATTACTGTTGCTAACAGATACCGTTAACATCTATTAGTAACTTTTCGCCTACAAACTTCTTTAGTCTTTGTGGCTCACAGTGAGCATATACGATGTCTTATTTGCATTAATAGTTGTTAGTATTGTGAGTGCTTTTCTTCAGAGTGATGAAATCAAAGCTTCTTGGAACAAACCTGAAACTATGTCAGAAGATGAAAATGTAAACGGTTCACCAGAACAGCCCCAAAGGATCAGACCTATGACTATGCCTGAAGAAGAACATACGCCTTACGTGACAGTAGAGCAAGCAAGAATGGGTTCACTGGCTAACTTGGGCAGACCTCAAAACAGCAGCGACAACTCCGGTGGCAACTTGGAGAAAGTGAAAGACCTGCTTTTTGGCGCTCAAATGCGAGATTACGAGAAGCGATTTAATCGGTTAGAAGATCGAATTGCAAAAGAGTCTGCCAACCTGAGAGATGAAACCAGAAAACGGTTAGATGCGCTGGAAAGCTACATTCAAAAAGAAGTTGAGGCATTAGCTGAGGGGCTTAAGACGGAGCAGACGGAGCGTGATGAATCCGTTAAGGAACTGACTCAGGAGCTTAAAGACCTGGTTAAATCGCTAGAAAAGAAAATTGCTCAGCTTGATGAACAAACCAACCAAAAACAGCGAGAGCTACGTCAGCAGATTTTAGACCAGTCTAAAGCCTTAGGAGATGATATGCAGCACAAGCATGAAGAGGTGCTGTCCGTGCTAAATCAAGAAGCGCAAGAACTTCGAGTTGACAAAACCGACCGCACTACTCTTGCAGCTTTGTTTACAGAAATGGCAATGCGGCTCAGCAATCAGTTTGAGCTACCCAATGATTTGTAATGCATAGCGTCTCTCAAACGGGTAAACCAAAGGTAGGGGCAAACGGTCGTTCGCCTCTACCGGAATTTATGTTTTATGCACGTGAAACTGTGATGAAACTTCAGTGAATGATTCATCTAATCACTCATCTTCAGATGAAGAGGCATTGGCGGAACTTCGCAACTTACTATTTGGGGTTGAGCAACGTCAGCTTCATCAAATTCAAGAGCGTTTAGAAGATCCAAAACGGCGGGCAGAAGACCTGGGTAAGGTGCTGGCAGAAGCCGTAGTTTTGCAAACCTTGCAGGAAAATGAGCAGCTAACGGAGGCAATGGTGCCGACGGTTGAAAGTGCAATTCGGGCTTCTGTTAAAAAAGATTTGACGGTGATTGCCGATGCGATTTTCCGGTGATTGGCCCGGCGATTCGCAGGGCGATCGCCACTGCATTAGAAGCAACGCTGCAATCTCTCAATCAAGCGCTTGAAAATAGCCTTACGCCTCAAAGCTTTGCCTGGAGGTTAGAGGCTTTGCAGACAGGCAAATCGTTTGCAGAAGTTGTGCTGTTACGCACCCTGCTGTACCGAGTTGAGCAAGTTTTC
Source organism: Leptolyngbyaceae cyanobacterium SM1_4_3 (assembly GCA_012031415.1). GTDB lineage: Bacteria > Cyanobacteriota > Cyanobacteriia > Elainellales > Elainellaceae > JAAUTN01. Next base: position 13,811 of record JAAUTN010000069.1, read on the forward strand.
CTGATTCACAAAGAAACTAGCCTGCTGCTGCACCATGTCGCCGCTCCAGGGGTTGAAACGCTGGACGCAGACCTGGTTTCAGCCATGCTCAAGGCAATTCAAGATTTTGTCTGTGATTCTTTTAATACCTCGTCTGGAGACTCCTTAGATACCCTTCGGTTTGGCGAATTGACCCTCTGGATTGAGCAGGGCCCGCAGGCAGTGCTGGCAGGGGTGATTCGGGGTAACGCGCCCTATGAGTTGAGAACCGTATTTCAGCAGGCGATTGAAAAAATTCATCAGGTTCAAGGCAAGGCGCTAGCAGACTTTCAGGGTAATGCAGCAGTTTTTGAAGCTAGCCATGCTGATCTGGAAGACTGCTTGCGATCGCGCTATCAGCACAAAAAACAAGGCAATAAAGCTTACGCCTGGGTCGCTATGGGGATGTTGCTCCTGGCTCTGGGGGTTTTTGGGTTCTTCGGCTTTCGTGCCAGACAGCGATGGGCAACGTACCTGGAGCAGTTGAAGGCTGAACCTGGAATTGTAGTAATTGAGGCCAAGCGAGGCTGGAGAAAATACTTCATTACTGGGCTGCGTGACCCGCTGGCGGTTGATCCGGCTCAACTGCTTCAGCCCGTTGGAATTAATCCTCAAGCGGTCGTGAGCCAATGGGAGCCTTATCTATCCTTTGATTCAGAGTTAGCAGCAACTAGAGTGAAGGACTTGCTAAAGCCGCCAGCAACCGTTTCGCTCAGTTTGGACGAAGATGGCGTACTGCGTATGTCAGGAACAGCCCCCCGTGCATGGATTGCGGAGGCGCAACAGCTAGCGCAGTTTATTCCCGGTGTAACTCAAGTCGAAGTGGCCGATTTAATCGAAACCGAAGCTGAATTAGAGTCTATTCAAAGGCAAATCGAAAATCAAATTTTGCAATTTCAAGAAGGACAAACAGCGATCGCCCCTCATCAAGACGAGTCCCTTCAAACCTTAGTTGAACAAATCAAACGTCTAATCACGATTGCCGCTGCGTTAAATCAAACGGTTCAAGTTGAAGCCATTGGTCGAGCTAACAACAACGGCTCTGAAGCCCAAAATCTAGCTCTAAGTCAGTCCCGTGCAGACGCGATCGTAGCGCTTTTAGTCTCAGCCGGAATTGAACCTGAATCTTTAACAGCACGAGGCATCGGCACCCGCAATCCTCTGCAAAATCAGTCAGGCATATCGACTGTAGAAATCAATCGGAGTGTCTCTTTCAAAGTATCTTTAACGGATGAGTCTCACTCAGAAATTTCTAATCCATGATTCAAAAGAAGATTTGTATGGTTGGCGCTTTCGCGACGGGTAAAACCAGTCTAGTCGCCCGCTTTGTCCGTTCGATCTATTCTGATGTTTATCAAACAACGGTAGGAGTAAAGATTGATAAGAAACTCGTCAACCTGGACAGTCAAGAGGTTAGCTTAATCCTGTGGGATCTGTACGGCGAAGACGAACTGCAAAAAGTCAGAATGTCCTATTTGCGGGGTGCATCGGGCTACTTTTTAGTCGTCGATGGCACTCGTCGCTCTACATTTGAGACGGCTCTAGCGCTGCAAGCCAAAGTTGAGCAAACCATCGGGGCTGTTCCGTTTATTCTTGTTCTAAACAAGCTGGATTTGCAGGCAGATTGGGAACTTGAGGAAGGGCGATCGCCCAGGTAATTCAGCAAGGCTGGACAGTGATTGAAAGCAGCGCCAAAACTGGTTTAGGAGTAGAAGAAGCGTTTCTAACTTTAACTCAAAAAATGGTTGAAGGATAATGTCAAATCTTCCTGCACCAATCCTAGAATATTGCCAGACTCTCAATTTTGAGCAATATTCCCCAGCCTACTTGCTCACTGACAAGGACGGATGCTTAATCGATGCAGGTGGATCACTAACAGCCTATGGCGTAACCAACCTACAGCAGGGAAAACCTATCGCCGAGCAAATTTTCTTTCTAGAAGGATTGCTGCCTTTAGAGGGTAGTAACTTATTGCTTCCGTGCATAAGATAGAAGATAAGTTTTGCACCGATATTCATCTCTTTTCTAAAGCTGAAGGCGATTGGATACTGTTGCTCAATTCAAACCCAGAAGAAAGCCAGCAGTCCATTCAGCAGGCTGTCAATAATCTAAGTCTGTTTCGATATAGACAATTCAAACATCTGACTCAGATATTTGAATATCTCTTTGCTGAAATTGAACGTTCGCTCGATCTTTTGGAGGGCAACGCCATGAGTGAATCGATTTTAGGTGAACTGCTTGCTACTCTTAATATTCTTGTATTAGAGCGTTCAAATGATGGTCTTTTTACCGCAGTTGGGGTTGAGCCAAACTGGTTTCAGCACTTCTTTCCTGACCCAAAAGAAGCTTATGTCCAGCCGCAAGCAAGGTTCTTGTTTTTAGAGAATTTTATAGTTGATGCAGAACAGATTTGGCAAAATAAAGACTCTAAACTGCTCAAGTCTGGACTGTGGACTGAAACCGATGCTGCTGAAAATGAGTGGCAGTTTGAAGCTTCGGCGGTAAATGTGGGCGATCGCCATCTCCTCCTAATTGAGCTTCTAGAAGTTGCCTATCAAGAGAAACAGTCTCTCATTCAAACCGCTAGAGAAACCAAACTAATCTACGAAAACCTCGTCAAAGAAGCTCAAAAAAAAGAAATTTTACTACACTGCATTTTGCATGATCTGTCAGGACAACTTACCGCCATTAACTGTTGTTTGGCGCTGCTTGCCAATGAGAATTTGTCGCCTAAAGGTAAAGAACGCCTGGCGATTGGAGAGCGACAGGTAATCAAACAGGGCAACCTGATTCGAGAAATTTTAGATGCTTTTTCGGCTGACATTGAGACGTTTCAGGCGGAAGCATTTGATCCTGATACGGCCCCTGACATCGTTCAATCTGCTAGAGAAGTTGTTGATGCATTGCTGCCGACCTTCGTGATGAATCGAGTCAGGCTACAGCTAAATTTTGATTTGACCCAAATAGATTGGCAAGTTGTCGCTGAAAAATCTAGATTAGAGAGAATTTTTGCTAATTTAATTGAGAATGCACTGCGATATAGCCCAGCAGATTCTACCGTAACAGTAGACCTAAAAACAGACGAAAATTACATCGTGGCAACTGTTGAAGATCAAGGGTCTGGTGTGCCGCCCGCAATTGTAGGTAATTTGTTCAAAAAGTTTTTTCAAGGTCAGAATAACCCTGGCAAAGCAGGTCTTGGGCTTTATTTTTGTCGCATTACAATCGAGCGCTGGGGAGGCAGCATTGGCTACTTGCCTTCCCCTCAGGGGGGCGCTCAGTTTTGGTTGCGCCTGCCAAAACTATCTGCGTCGCGTTGGGCTGCGCTGAGTTGATGACTTGCGTTTACTAGTTTTAGACCTAACGGGGAATAGCGCTTTCCAACCTTCAGTTTTATGGCGCTTGCGGGTCGATATTCCCCAGTCTGCTGCATAGTGGCTTAACGCTCCCAACTCTAGACCTAGACAAAACCACAGCCATTCAACGGTATATTGCTGGAACGCCTGTTGAAGCGATCGCCCCACTCCCTCCCAGGTCAAACCAACCCGCAGCACCTCATTCACCAGGGTCAAACCGAGTAGTCCCAAAACCGTTAGCCAAACAGATAGATAGATAACCCGAACCGTTGTGCCGATAACCGGGCCGTGCGACCAGACAGAACGATGCTTCACACTGCCTCGATAAGGAATCCAAATCCAGCGGAGCCAGCCCCAACGCTTGTAGTGAACCGACAGCACATCCAGATCAGGCCCAAACATCAAACCGCCAAACAAAAAGCCTGCACAGATAATTAATGTGATAGCGCTGTTGCGGGCGATCGCCAGTGTCACACCCGCCAACACAGGCAGCGTCCACAGCGTGATGCGATCGTGAGTCCGACCAGAAGGCATAATTAAACTTGACAAAAATTAGCAGTTTTACAGCACTACGCGCATACCTTATGGACACGTAGCGTATTAGTAGTTTTATTAGTTTATCTGCAATGAGTCGTTGCAGAACCTGATCGATCTGCTATATTAAAATTCTGTGCGATTTCAACTGATGGAATTTCACAGCCCCATCGGGCGGTTAGCTCAGTTGGTAGAGCGCCTGCCTTACAAGCAGGATGTCGCGGGTTCGAGTCCCTCACTGCCCATTGGTTCTATAAATGTGGTACGGCAGCGCAGCTTACACAGCCGCCAAAGCAATCCGTAACCGACCATCGCATCATTTTCAGGCAACCTGGAAAAAGTTCAGGCTGGTTCAGCCTCTGAGGAATCACCCGGTGTGCGGCTGGCTTACTGTGACGACAGCTATATCTCCAAAATGACGGGCCTACTATTTCCCCGCAAGTCCCTTAGCTGTCAATGAGTTAAATGTGAAATGCCCGTGCAGTCATCAAGTGTTATCGTTCGGTAACGGATGTTGATCGCAATTGTGTGTCTGATTTCGATGACTGCACAGCAGTTTTCACTTGCAGCAAAACATAAACTATAGGTAAGGAGCAAACGTTTGGTCGCCCCTACCTGTGGTTTACTTAACTTCGCAGCACACATTGAACGGATTGCATAACCTGTTCGCGCAATCCAGCTTCCTGAAGCTGATTGGCAACCTGACGCGCCCGATCGCCTTGCCCCAATTGGGCATATTGCAAGGCGATCGCCTCCAGCATACTGCCCCGATCGTGGGGGCTATCGATAATCGTGCCGCCCTCTGCCCCTAAGCGATCAACCTGTGATTCTTCGCCGGGAATGGTTTGAGCGAACTGGAAAGATCGGTCGAGAATGGGGAGTGCGGCATCAACCTGCTGTAAGTCGCCGTAGCGTTGCGCGATCGCCAGCAATAGCTGAGTTTTTTGGATTGCCTGAGGCAGCTGATCGACGACAGGCAGCGCCAAGTCAAAGCGATCTTGCTGCAACAGAGCCGTTGCACTCGTTTGTAAGCGCGACTGGCGCACGTCTGACTCAGGGGTAGCTTGCGCCAGTTGTAGGGACCCAATATATTGTTTTGCGTCTATGAATACGGCAAAGGGGTGATCAATCGGCCCACCAAAGGACGGCTCAGTGATAGAGGGATCTAATTGGCTCACCTGTTCTAGAAGTTGGCGCATCTGGTCGGTTTGCCCCATTTGGGAATACACCACTGCAATCGCGGTAAGGGCGCTGGGTTTGACCAAAGCACTTTGCGTTAAATCTTCGGGAAATTGGCGTTGATAGGTGGTAGCGAGAGCATCAACACTTTGCAACGTCTGCTGTAGCAAATCATTAGCCCAACTGGTTTCACCTGCTTGATGGGCAGTAAGAGCGATCGCCGACAACAGTCGCACCCGCAGAACAGGACGGTTGGCGAGGGGAAGCTGCTGTGCCCATTGGGCCGCCTGCTCGTATTGACCTGTGGCAGCGTAAGCGGTAGCAATCTCAACCATTTGCCAATCTTGAGGGCCATAGTCGATCGCAGCAATGCGGCTCCATTCTTTGTTAATCCATTCAAACTGCTGGGTGGCGATCGCCACTTGAAACACGTCTCCTAAGTAAATGCGTTGTTCCCAGGATTCAGAAAGTGCTTCAATATTGCTCAACTGTTCAGATAGCCACGATTCAACTACGTCATTCTGTCCCGCCTGACCAAAGGCAAGTATCACCATTCTGGTTACTTCTGGCCGCGATGACGTTAAAGAGGTTTGTGCCAGTTGCAGGGCTTGTTCGCGTTGTCCCAACTGCAAGTAGGTTTCGACTAAATTTCTAAAGGTAAACTCTGGATTAGGCAGATTGATCGATTCTGCCTGTTGTCTTGCCTGACTGATCCATTCCTCAGCTTTATCAGGTTGGTTGGCGTTGTGATAGGCGATCGCCAGTTGCTCAAATGCCTGAATCCGTTCCGTAATTGAGGGAATTGATTGTGCCGATGTTTCTGCCTGGGTTAAGTTATCAGCGGCAATGTATCCTTCAACAATTCCCCGTAAGGCGATGGACTGAATTTCAGATTGATCGGGCAAACGGTTGGTGATTTGTTGGGCCGTTGTGAAATCCCCAATCTGAGCGTAGGTGACTGCCATCCGTTGAATGATGGCGAACTTCAGCGGCTCAGAGGTGTTTGGTGGAATCTGCTCAACCGCTTGCTCAACCTGCATAAGAACGGTCTGTGCCAATGTGGAGTCATCCATCAGCGCATACGACTCTGCAACATCGATCAACGCATTGGCACTAAACACTTCGCCCCGAATGAATCTCGCGGACTGACGCGCTTGCTCTAGCACTTGCGCGGGCTGTTGAGTTTGACTCGGATCTAAACTGATGTAGGAACGGGCGATCGCCGCTAAGGAACGAGTTTTGATATAGCTGTGTCCGGTCGTCAGGCGATTAGCGATTTGCAAAAACTGCTCTAGAGTCGGTTGCAGTCGAGCCGATTGAGCCTGCTGATCAAGGTTCTGCGTGAGTCGCTGCCATCGCGTAGCGGGATAGCCTTCATTAGCCTCTAACAACCACTGCTGCAAAAAACCTGCCTGGAGGCGCGTATCGGGTAGCTGAGCGGCGATCGCTAATGCTACTTGCAATGATTGCAGGGCTTCCTCATAGTTAGACTGCTCAAGGGCAGAACGAGCCTGATCTTCGGCGATCGCTAATCGATCTTGTGATGACGGACTGGGGCTACAGGATGCTGCAACGGATGGGGTTTGAGCCAGCGCAAAATAAGCAGGGCTGAGCGTATTTTCTAGTGTAGTGATCGCTAACACACTCAACAAAAGAGCCGATTGAATAGAACGAATCATACTAGATGTTTTGTTTTGAACGTTTCATTTCCTGGTGAGGTTGTTCTCATCAGGAAATGAAATACAGTGTGGAGAAGTTCAATCCCGCTTGGCAAGGATTGAACTTCTCCACAGTAATCAATTGAAGTAACTCAATTAAACGAGGAAGAGACACTTCATCAACTGGATTTTTGCTAGCTTGACGCAGATGCAGCAGCCTTGCGGGTAGGACGCTTGCGGTCTGACTTCTTTTTCAGCCCTACGGATTGCGCCTGATTACTGTCTGAGCCATATTGACCCCGCACCACTTCTTTCATCGCTAAAACTGCATTATGAAACTCCCATTCTGCGAGTCGTGCAGCATCAGACGCGGCTCGATACAGGGCTAGCTTTTCGGTTTCATGTTGCTGTTGCGCCAGCATGGTTTGATACGTTTGTTTCAGGTTGTCTGAAGTCGCTTCGGGACGGACGGTTGTGTAGTCAACTACTGTTTTTAAGCCATTGAGCGAGTCGATGTCTTGACCGATCACCTGATCAGGAAGACGACGATTTGTATTAGGAGCTACCATAGGATACACCTTGGTTGAGGACAGCATCAGTGTGCCCGTAGCTCTGTGACTGCTAACAAGGAAAGTGGCGATCGCTGCTGCAATGTTAATGTGATGCAACGCAGAAGCAATGTGATGACTTACAAAAGCATTGTAGCGGCTACAGAAGCAATGTGATGACTTACAGAAGCAGTGTGATGACTTACAAAAGCAATGTAGCAGCTACAGAAGCAATGTGATGACTTACAAAAGCATTGCGATCGCTCTCTTTGTACTTTTTGCTCTGGTGTGGAGGGGCGATCGCCCTTGTCCTAATACCCCGCCCTGGAATCAATTCCGGGCTAAAAGCTTAAGTCAGTTGAACCTGACTCAGGTGAAGATGCGTTTACCCCAAAGGGGGAACTGCTTTGCACCGGAAGCTGACCGTTTCATGCTTCGCAAAGCGCAAGCCGCTGCCCTCCTCCACTGGCGAGGACATCACGTGCCTAACTCCTGATTGCTTGTGTCTCTTATAAGTATTGATAAACTAGAAGTACAAATCTGGAGATTAAAGACAGATGCTCAAGCACTCTCCAATCATCAGCGCATCACCCGAAATTATGGGTGGCACTCCAGTTTTTCCTGGTACTAGGGTTCCTGTACAAACACTCCTAGACTATCTTAAAGCGGGAGAATCGATCGATGACTTTTTAGATGGATTTCCGACTGTAACTAGAGAACAGGTCATCGCATTGCTTGAAGAAGCTGAAAAGCAGCTTGTCAATATGGTGGCACAGCATGAAAGTCCTGTTGGATGAGTGCATTGACCGCAAACTAGCGAAAGAATTTCCTGACTACGAGGTGAAAACGGTTCCACAAATGGGATGGGCAGGAATAAAGAATGGTCAACTTCTTACCCTCGCAGAAGCAGAGTTTGATGTCTTTATTACCGTTGATCGCAACCTGTCATTCCAACAGAATCTCTCTCAGTTCAAGATTGCAGTGATTGTCTTGCAAGCTCCATCGAACCGTCTGACCGATCTAGAACTTTTAGCACCAGAAGTTGCAGCTATTTTAGCTACAGCAGTCAAAGGGCAAGCTACGGTAGTCAGTACATCAAAACAAGGCAGATAGCAACTCTGGCAAGGGAATGTGTGAATCCGTATTGTGTGGCGATCGCCCTCAAATCCTAAAGCTCACCAATTCAACCATCACATCAAGAAACGCAGCAGGGGCGATCGCCAATTTTCCAGTGCCGAGGCGCTGAGTTTTGCTGATCACAAATTACAGCAGAAAATAAAGCTGTAAAGCAGTCCATGTAAAGAAGTTGTAAGTGAATTAACTTGAAGAGTGATCATTAGTTGGGTAAGTTCAACCTTTCCAACAACAAGCACCCCTACAAAGAACAGCATAAGTTTAGCTTTCATCTAAGAATGTCAATCCTCCAAAAGTGTGATCTAGATATTAGGCTTAGCATCTACCTAACAGAAATCGGCTTTTAACGTATTCTTCAAAATTTAGGGTGACAGGAACACCTTTACAAATGTGATCGAAATCAATTTGAGTAGAAATCAGGCAAGACATAATAGCTCTGGCTGAGTAGATATCGAAGCAGTTCACTCCGATAGCAATTCTGCTGTCTCTAGGGGAGTGCTTGCCTAACTAGTAAGGTGCATACGAAAAGCTTCGGCTGACTCATTTGATCATCTTTAGAAAATTGACAACCGTGAAGTCGTCTTCAAGAAGTGATTACCCTCAGTAAGTTAGCTCAAGCCAACAAAGCACTCGCCATTTCTCTTTAAAAATACCAGTATTTTTAATCTTGTAGCTTGTATGAAGCATAAAGCCCAACGCCAGCAAGAAGAAAGCATCTGGGTTTCAGACTTCAACTCAACCTATAGAGATGGGCGACTGCACTTAATTGTAGCGATATGCGAATAAGCACATTCAAGTAGATCAAGTGACCCAATTTGCAAGAGTAGAAAAGTGGTTAATCGAACACATCTATCTGAGCTAAAAAGGCTAT